>JAIXYM010000132.1 GCA_027490255.1 Oxalobacteraceae bacterium
CGCATACCCGCCATTCACAAGAACCGAACTGGTTCACCACCGCACCTGTGGGCGCGATTGAAAAGCTGTATGCAAAGACCGGCTGGAGCAGCAAGGATGTCGATCTATTTGAAGTCAACGAAGCCTTTGCAGCGGTTGCGATGGCAGCGATGAAAGAACACAACATCGCCCATGACAAGATCAATATTCATGGCGGTGCTTGCGCACTCGGTCACCCTATTGGTGCCTCGGGTGCGCGCATTATCGTCACGCTCTTGGGCGCACTGAAAAAAACCGGTGGCAAGCGCGGTGTCGCTGCGCTGTGTATTGGTGGCGGTGAAGCGACCGCGATGGCGCTGGAGATGGTCTAAGTCATGACAACGGCCCTGATCATCGGCGCATCGCGCGGCATAGGGCGCGAGTTTGTTCGTCAGCTGCTGGCAAATAAATACAAGGTATTTGCGACAGCGCGTGATGATGAATCAATCGCTCGCTTGCAATCCGAAGGTGCGCAGGCGATTCGTACCGATGTCACGGTGCCGGAGTCACTCGCTGAGCTGCCTTGGCGGCTCGATGGCGAGCAGCTTGATCTCGCGGTGTATGTGGCGGGTGTGTTCGAATCGTTTGATGGTGCGACCGAACCCCCGGCGTTGGCTGCTTTCGATGCCACTATGCATGCGAATGTGCTCGGTGCGATGCAATCCATTCCTTTGCTTGCGCCCTTGATGACGCCCACGAGTGGCCGCTTTGTTTTTATCACCAGTGGCATGGGTAGCATTGCGGAGGCCGAGTCCAGCATGGGTTGGATTTATCGCGCATCGAAAGCTGCGTTGAATATGGCTGTGCACTCAGCGAGTCATGATTATCCAGACATTGCGCTCATCACGATGAACCCGGGCTGGGTGAAAACCGACATGGGTGGATCGGGCGCGCCGACATCGGTGACGGATAGCGTGGCAGGTATGCTGAGCGTGATTTGCAAGCTCGGATTGTCGGATAGTGGCAGTTTTCAGAGTTATGACGGGCGGAAGATGGCGTGGTGAGGATGTTGTTGCAGGTGCCGGTGCCAAGACGGCGTGTCACAGGCTATTTGTGTCCAATGAAACCCACCCGGTCTGCAACGAAAGACACTGGATCCCGGCTTCCGCCGGGAGCGAGCGGGGAATTTGGATCGCATGCGATCCGCCCACGCAGCAGTCATCACATGCAGGTGATGACGATTTTTAGGCTGATAGCTTCTCAAATGTCATCCCGGCGCAGGCCGGGATCCAGCGTCTTTGTTTCACGAACGTGTACCCAGAAAAATACAAGATTCAACAAAACTGTATTCATAAATTACAGCAGTCGACAACAAAAACAATGGTCCTGACCGAACAACACCAGATGATCCGCGATGCGCTGCGTGAGTTTTCACAGCAGCAGCTTGTCCCCCATGCTGCGCGCTGGGATCGCGAGCGCGAATTTCCGCGTGATGCTTTGACACAGTTGGCTTCATTAGGCGCATTTGGTGTCGCGGTACCTGAATTACTCGGCGGTGCCGGTCTGGATTATCTCGCGCTGGCATTGGTGATCGAGGAAATCGCTGCGGGTGATGGCGGCACCTCCACGATCATCTCTGTTAACAACTGCCCCGTGTGCAGCATCGGTATGTCTTACGCGAGCGACGCACAGAAAAAACAGTGGCTCATGCCGCTGGCTGCCGGACAAATGTTGGGTGCATTCGCACTGACCGAGCCGCATGCCGGTAGTGATGCCTCTGCCCTGCGCACTACCGCCACGCGTGATGGCGACAGTTATGTGCTCAATGGGGTCAAGCAATTCATCACCAGTGGTAAAAATGCCGATGTCACCATCGTGCTGGCAGTGACCGATAAGGCGGCCGGCAAGCGTGGTATCAGCGCCTTCTGGGTACCGACGAATACACCCGGCTATATCGTCGCGCGCGTCGAAGAAAAGCTCGGCCAGCATTCGTCCGATACCGCGCAGCTGATTTTCGAGAATTGCCGTGTGCCTGCCGATCAGATGATTGGCGAAGAGGGCATGGGTTACAAGATTGCCTTGTCCGGTTTGGAAGGTGGTCGTATCGGTATCGCTGCGCAATCGGTGGGTATGGCGCGCGCGGCCTTTGATGCGGCACTGGTTTATGCCAAAGACCGACAGAGCTTTGACAAACCTTTGTTTGAGCATCAAGCAGTGCAGTTTCGTTTGGCCGACATGGCCACACGTCTTGAGGCGGCGCGTCAGATGGTTTGGCATGCAGCGAGCATGAAAGATGCGGGCTTGCCCTGTCTGAAAGAAGCGGCGATGGCAAAGCTGTTCGCCAGTGAAGTCGCCGAGCAGATTTGCAGCGAGGCGATACAAATTCATGGCGGTTATGGCTATCTGGCAGACTTTCCGGTGGAGCGCATTTATCGTGATGTGCGCGTTTGCCAGATATATGAAGGCACCAGTGACATACAAAAAATTCTGATTGGTCGTGCGTTAGCGTAAATTCGATGAGTAAAAACAACAAGCCTTGCCCGTGCGGTGGGCCATCGCTGGATGAATGCTGTGGCCGTTTTTTAAGTAAAGAACATAGTGCTGAAACAGCGGAACAGCTGATGCGCTCCCGCTACACCGCCTATGTGACCGGCAATGAGGATTACCTCAAGGCCAGCTGGCATCCATCCACCTGCCCGTCGGACCAGCTGACCGATGCGTCAGTCAAATGGCTAGAGCTCGAGCTGCGTACTGCCGAGGAAAAGGGTGATGAGGCCACCGTCGAATTCGTCGCGCGTTGCCGTGTCAGCGGACGCGGACATCGCTTGCACGAAACCAGTCGTTTTGTGCGTGAGGCAGGGCAGTGGTTCTATCTCGATGGTACGTTTGAAAAAAATGACAAAGGTCAGTGAACATGCCCGTTCTTGAATCCAAACTTAATCCCCGGTCCGCCGATTACATCGCCAACGCCACTACCATGCAGGCGCTGGTGGATGATCTGCGCGCGCATTGCGAAAAACTGGCACTGGGTGGTGGCGAGGATGCGCGTAAAAAACACACGGGTCGCGGCAAGCTGCTGCCGCGCGAGCGTGTGAATCAGTTGCTCGATCCCGGTACGCCTTTCCTTGAATTTTCTCAGCTCGCCGCTTTCAATATGTATGACAATGCTGCGCCATCGGCGGGCATCATCACCGGCATAGGCCGCGTCAAGGGGCAGGAGTGCGTGATCGTTTGCAACGACGCGACTGTCAAAGGCGGTACCTACTACCCGATGACGGCGAAAAAGCATTTGCGCGCTCAGGAAATCGCGCAGCAGAATCATTTGCCCTGTATTTATCTGGTCGATTCAGGCGGTGCCAATTTGCCGAATCAGGATGATGTATTCGCCGATCGTGAACACTTCGGCCGAATTTTTTACAATCAGGCCCAGATGTCTGCGCAAGGCATACCTCAGATCGCCGTCGTGATGGGTTCATGTACTGCAGGTGGCGCTTATGTGCCCGCCATGAGTGATGAGTCCATCATCGTCAAAAATCAGGGCACCATTTTTCTCGGCGGCCCGCCACTGGTTAAAGCCGCTACAGGTGAAGTGGTGAGTGCTGAAGATCTCGGTGGCGGCGATGTACACACCCGCCTCTCTGGCGTGGTTGATCATCTGGCGCAGGATGATCATCACGCGCTCTCGATTGCTCGCAATATTGTGGGTCACCTGAACCGCAGTAAGCCTTCCCAATTGCAGCGGCGCGAAAGTGCCGAGCCCAAATACGATACGCGCGAAATCTATGGCGTGATTCCCAGCGATACGCGCAAACCCTACGATGTACGCGAAGTGATTGCGCGCATTGTGGACGGTAGCGAATTCGATGAATTCAAGGCGCGTTTCGGCAGCACGCTGGTGTGTGGCTTTGCGCATTTGTACGGTATGCCCGTCGGTGTGATCGCTAACAATGGCATTCTGTTTTCCGAGTCTGCCGTCAAGGGGGCGCATTTCATCGAGCTTTGCTGTCAGCGCAAGATACCGCTGATCTTCCTGCAAAACATCACCGGCTTCATGGTGGGCCGCAAATATGAAAACGAAGGCATCGCCCGTCACGGCGCAAAGATGGTAACTGCAGTGGCGACTGCCGCCGTGCCAAAATTCACCGTGATTATTGGCGGCAGTTTTGGCGCCGGTAACTACGGCATGTGCGGACGTGCTTTCTCGCCGCGCATGTTGTGGATGTGGCCCAATGCGCGCATCTCGGTAATGGGTGGCGAGCAGGCGGCCAGCGTACTGGCGACGGTGCGGCGTGACGGCATCGAAGCACGCGGCGGCAGCTGGTCGGCGGAAGAAGAAGCGGCGTTCAAGGCGCCGATCCGCGAGCAGTACGAAGTGCAAGGCCATCCCTATTATGCGAGTGCGCGGCTCTGGGATGATGGCGTGATTGATCCGGCGGACACACGTACCGTACTTGGGCTGGGATTGTCGGCAGCGCTGAATGCGCCCATTCCTGAAACAAAATTTGGTCTGTTCAGAATGTGATGCAGAGCGCCGACGATTGGGTAACGCGCAGTCTTGCCAGTGTCTGGCATCCCTGCACGCAAATGCAGCATCACGAAACCATGCCGCTGGTGGCCATCAGTCACGGGCGCGGTGCTTGGTTGTATGACCATCAGGGTCAGCGCTATCTTGATGCGGTTAGTTCATGGTGGGTGAATTTATTCGGCCATGCGAACCCGCGCATCAATGAAGCACTGAAAGATCAGCTCGATAAGCTCGAGCATGCGATGCTCGCTGGTTTCACCCATGAGCCGGTGGTGCAGTTATCTGAACGCCTCGCAGCGAAAACTAACCACGCTTTGGGCCACTGCTTTTATGCATCCGATGGCGCGTCTGCGGTGGAGATCGCACTGAAAATGAGTTTTCATTATTGGCGCAATAGCGGTCGTTCAGAGAAACAGGAATTCGTTTGTCTACAAGGCAGTTATCACGGCGAGACCGTGGGCGCTCTGGGAGTCACTGATGTTCCGGTGTTCACTGAGGCCTATGGTGGTATGTATCGGCAGGCGCATGTGGTGATGAGCCCTGACGCGCGGCAGGTGAAATCAGGTGAGAGTGAAGTGGATGTGGCTGCGCGCGCGATTCTGGCGATGCGCACCTTGCTCGAGCGCCGCGCGAGTCAGATCGCCGCCGTCATCGTTGAGCCCCTGGTGCAATGTGCGGTTGGTATGGCGATGCATGATCCTGTCTATCTGCGCAGTCTGCGTGCGCTGTGTGATGAATTTGACGTACATTTAATTGCAGATGAGATCGCCGTCGGTTGCGGCCGCACCGGAACTTTCTTCGCCTGCGAGCAGGCAGTGATCTGGCCAGACTTTTTGTGTCTGTCCAAGGGCATCAGCGGCGGTTATCTTCCACTGTCTCTGGTGATGACCACCGATACCATCTACCAGGCCTTTTATCATCCTGAGGTGGCGCGCGGTTTCTTGCATTCGCATTCGTATACCGGCAATCCGCTTGCGTGCCGTGCGGCGCTAGCTACTTTGCAGATTTTTGATGATGATGACGTCATCAAGCGTAACCAGCAGCGGGCTGAAAAGCTCGCTCAGGCCTTGCAGCCGATTGCAGCGCATCCGCAGGTAAGCCATGTCCGTCAGCGCGGCATGATCGCCGCCTTTGATGTCTCACCGACCATCAGAGAGGGTTTTGCTCGGCGATTTTTTATGACTGCTTTGCAAAAAGAATTATTGCTGCGACCGATAGGTACGACGGTGTATTGGATGCCGCCATTTATGCTGTCCGATGACGAGATGGCTTTGCTAGGCGAAAGAACGCTGGAAGTTTTACAACTGACCACACACTAAAAATACGAACCTCTAAATAATGATGCTGGCGTTGTTGGATAGCTTTACGGCATTCGTTTTACGAGAGACTCGAAGTATCGGAGCATGAACGATGTTCAAAAAAATTCTCATCGCTAATCGCGGCGAAATCGCCTGTCGTGTCGCGGCGACGGTACGCCGCATGGGCATACAGTCGGTTGCCGTATATTCCGATGCCGATGCACATGCGCGTCATGTCGCCTTTTGCGATGAAGCGATCGCCATTGGTCCAGCAGCGGCGAGTGAAAGTTATCTGAACATTGAGCGCGTGATTGCGGCAGCCAAGCAATCCGGCGCAGAAGCGATTCATCCCGGTTACGGCTTTCTTTCGGAGAACGAGGCATTTGCTGCGGCTTGCGAGAAGGCCGGGCTGGTATTCATAGGTCCGCCGGCCTCCGCCATTCGCGCGATGGGTTCCAAATCTGCAGCCAAGTCGCTGATGGAAAAAGCGCAGGTGCCCTTGGTACCGGGCTATCACGGTGACAATCAGGACCCTGTATTTCTTCAAGTGCAGGCCGATCAGATCGGTTACCCCGTGCTGCTCAAGGCCAGTGCTGGCGGTGGCGGCAAAGGCATGCGCGTGGTGACGCGCGCGGAAGATTTCGCTGATGCCCTGTCTTCCTGCCAGCGGGAAGCGAAAAATAGTTTTGGCGATGAGCGTGTTCTGGTCGAAAAATATCTGACCCGTCCGCGCCATATCGAAATTCAGATTTTTGCTGATACGCACGGCAACTGCGTCAGCCTGTTCGAGCGCGATTGCTCTGTGCAGCGTCGTCACCAAAAAGTACTGGAAGAAGCGCCTGCGCCCGGCATGAGTGCAGAACGTCGTCAGGCGATGAGTGCTGCAGCGATCGCTGCTGCCAAAGCAGTGTCGTATGTGGGCGCAGGAACGGTCGAGTTCATCGCGAATCAAGACGGCAGCTTTTATTTCATGGAGATGAACACACGGCTGCAAGTCGAGCACCCGGTGACGGAGATGATTACCAGCACCGATCTGGTGGAATGGCAGTTTCGCGTAGCGGCTGGCGAGCGTCTGCCGCGATTGCAGCATGAGCTCACAATTAACGGTCATGCGATTGAGGCGCGTATCTATGCAGAAAATCCTGAAAAAGGATTTTTGCCATCGACCGGCAAACTCGATTATTTGCACATGCCGCAAGCCGTACAATTTACGCATGGAGAGCTGCGTATTGATGCCGGCGTCAGGCAAGGCGATGTGATTTCGCCCTTCTATGATCCGATGATTGCCAAGCTGATCGTTCATGGAAAAGACCGAGCTGAGGCGCTGGCACGCATGGCGCAGGCGCTGGCTACGTTTCAGGTGGTTGGGCCGGCGACCAATGTCGCCTTCCTTGGCCGTTTGATTGCCAGTGAACCGTTTGTTAGTGCAGATCTCGATACCGGTCTGATCGAGCGTCACCACGACAGTCTGTTTCCCGAACCGCAAACATTGCCGCTGTCGGTACTAGCGTTGGCGGCAGCCAGCCTAGTGGCGTCAGCATCACCTTCACCATCACCATCGAAAGCCGAGCCGTGGGCGCAGTTGTCGGGGTGGCGCATGAATGGCACGTATCAGCGCATCCTTGCATTTTCATCCGAAGCAGGCGAGCAGCCGATACAGCTGTCGTATCGTCGTGATGCTCTGTGGCTCACCGCAGGTGAGTCAGAAGTAGCGATGCAAGAGGTCAGCGTCAATCAAGCCGCTGTGCAGGTGCGCATGGATGGTCTGCAGTTACAAGGGCATGTCGTCAGGCAGCAGGATATTTTTCATGTGTTTCATGCGGGCCATCACTGGCAAATTCTGTGGCGCGATCCGATTGCGCATGCCGGCGAGGGAGAGGCGGATGAAGGCCGGTTGACCGCACCCATGCCGGGCAAAATCATTGCCTTGCTGGTGAGTGCGGGCGAGCGTGTTGTCAAAGGCACGCCCTTGCTCATCATGGAGGCGATGAAAATGGAACACACCATCAACGCGCCCGGCGATGGCACTGTGAGTGAGTTGCTGTATGCCGTCGGTGATCAGGTCGATGAAGGTGCGCAGTTGCTCAGCTTGTCGGTCGAGGTGGCGTGATGCGTACATTGCCTGAAAGCGCCAAGCTGGTGGAAGTAGGACCACGCGATGGATTGCAAAACGAAAAAGACATCATTCCGGCAGCGATCAAGGTCGAGCTGGTCGATCGACTGACGGCAGCGGGATTCATTAACATCGAAGCCGCTTCTTTTGTCTCACCCAAATGGGTACCGCAAATGGCGACCTCGGGCGAGGTGATGGAAAAGATCACGCGCAAGCCCGGCACTATTTATTCTGCGCTGGTGCCAAATATGAAGGGCTTTGAAGCGGCACTGGCCGCGCGCGCAGATGAAATCGTGATTTTTGGTGCGGCCTCGGAAGCGTTTTCGCAAAAAAATATCAATTGCTCGATTGCAGAATCGATAGATCGCTTTCGCGAAGTTGCACAGGCGACCAAAGATCAGGGATTGCGTCTGCGCGGCAGTATCAGTTGCGCGCTTGGCTGTCCGTATCAGGGTGAAGTCGCATTAGATGCGGTGGCTGATGTCGCGATGCGCTTGCGGGACCTGGGCTGTGACGAAATTGATGTGGCCGATACGATTGGTGTCGGTACTGCGATTCGGGTACAGCAGGTATTCGAGCGTGTGGCAAGAGAATTTCCCATCCATCGGCTGGCTGGGCATTTTCATGATACCTATGGACAGGCGCTGGCCAATATCTATGCGGCACTCGAAGTGGGTGTGAGCATCTTTCATGCCTCGGTCGCAGGTCTGGGCGGCTGTCCTTATGCCAAAGGCGCCACCGGCAATGTCTCGACTGAAGATGTGCTCTACTTGCTGCAGGGGTTGAACATCAAAACCGATATTGATTTGGATGCCGTGGTGGATGCGGGGCAGTTCATTTCACATTATCTCGGACGCAAGGCCGCTAGCCGTGCGGGCAATGCGATTGCTGCGCGGCGCGCCAATGACCCATCCAAGGAGACAGCATCATGAGCCCAAAGCTGCAGCCCGGCATACAGTTTGAATGGCAAACGACCGTACCCGAGCATTCGGTGGTACCGCATTTGTTCGGTTCGCAAACACCTTTTGCGTTGGATATGCCCGCGGTGATGGCCACGGGTTACATGGTCGGTCTGATGGAGCTGGCATGTACGCAGGGCATCATGGATTATGTGGACTGGCCCAACGAGCAGAGTTTGGGCACGCATGTGAGCTTTTCTCATCTCGCTGCCACGCCACCTGGAATGACGCTTACTATACGCGGTGAGGTTATTGCCGTTGAAGGCCGGCGCGTACGCTTTCGTGTTGAGGCCTGGGATGGTCTGGACAAGATCAGTGAGGGTGAGCATGAGCGCGCCATTATCACCCCCGAAAAATTTCATGAGCGCTTGAATGATAAAAAACGCCGGGCCGGTTTATGAACCTTACGCCCATTTTCCACGTAAGAAAATTCTGATTTCATGGATCTGAAAAACTTCGATCCTCTGGCACACTCCGGGCCACTGCCGTCACCTTGCATCAATATCTGCCAGATGGATGAGAC
>JAIXYM010000149.1 GCA_027490255.1 Oxalobacteraceae bacterium
CTGTGACCCGACACCGTCTTACCGGACGAGCAAAGGCCGCAGCGCAACCCCGAAAACTGAAGGAGGAGACTTCCATGACGACCGAGACCGAGAGCGGGCCCGCTGCCGCCACAACTTCGTCCATTGCCACTGCCACCGCCATTCGTCGACCTGACGTCACGCTGGACGACAAATACAGCAAAGTCGACGGACGTATTTATCTCTCAGGTATTCAGGCGCTGGTACGCCTGCCCATGATGCAGCGACTGCGCGATGCCGCAGCCGGCCTGAACACCGCCGGCTTTGTCAGCGGCTACCGCGGCTCGCCACTCGGCATGCTGGATGAAGCACTCTGGAAGGCACAAAAACACCTAGATGCACACCACGTGAAATTTGTACCGGGCGTCAACGAAGACCTCGCCGCCACCGCAGTCTGGGGCACACAAACCGTGGGTCTGGTCGGTCCTGCCAAATATGATGGCGTGTTTGCGCTTTGGTACGGCAAAGGTCCCGGCGTTGATCGCTGCGGTGACGTGTTCAAACACATGAATCATGCAGGCACCGCGCAGAATGGCGGTGTGCTGTTGGTTGCGGGCGATGATCATGGTGCGTATTCATCGACGCTGCCGCATCAATCAGAACACATGTTCTCTGCTTGCATGATCCCGGTGCTTTATCCGTGCAATGTGCAGGAGTATCTCGACCTCGGCTTACATGCATGGGCAATGTCACGCTACTCCGGCTGTGCTGTTGGTTTCAAAGCACTGGCTGACACCGTCGAATCCACCGCCTCGGTCGATGCCGATCCGTTTCGCTTGAAGATCGTGTATCCCGACGATGTAAAAATGCCCGAAGGCGGCTTGAACACGCGCCTCTCGACCGACACGCTCGGTGTGCAAGCGCGCAAGCAGGAAGCGCTGATGCAGGACTACAAAATCTACGCTGCCATCGCTTACGCCAGAGCGAACAAACTCAACCGCACGATGATCGACAGCCCGAACGCCAAGCTGGGCATCATCGCGTCCGGTAAATCGTATCTCGATGTATTGGAAGCATTGGAAGAACTGGGCATTGATGAAACCAGAGCCGCTGAAATTGGCCTGCGTCTGCACAAGGTATCCATGCCCTGGCCACTGGAGCCAGAAGGTATTCGTGATTTTGCGCGAGGACTAGATGAAATTCTGGTGGTCGAAGAAAAACGTCAGATCGTTGAATATCAGCTCAAAGAACAGCTCTACAACTGGCAGGAAAACGTCAGACCACGCGTGATCGGCAAGTTCGATGAAAAAGGTGAATGGGTTGCGCCGCGCGGCGACTGGCTACTAACCTCGAAGGCCGATTTTTCTGTCGCACAGATTGCACGCGTCATTGCATCACGCATCGCGCGCTTTCATACCAGTGATCTGATCAAGGCACGCCTTGCCTTCCTCGAAGCCAAAGAACAAGTACTGAACAAAGCAGTCAATACTCCACCCCGTCCTGCGTACTACTGCTCGGGCTGTCCGCACAACACCTCCACCAAAGTACCTGAGGGCAGTCTTGCGCTCGCCGGCATCGGCTGTCATGTGATGGCCACGGCGATTTATCCTGAATTCAACAAGCTCACCACGCAGATGGGTGGCGAAGGTGCACCATGGATTGGTCAGGCCGCTTTCTCAAAGGTGCCACATGTGTTTCAGAACCTAGGCGATGGCACGTATTTTCATTCGGGCTATCTGGCTATACGCGCCGCCGTCGCAGCCAAGGTGAATGTCACCTACAAAATTCTTTATAACGACGCCGTCGCAATGACCGGTGGTCAGGCCGTCGACGGCACGATCTCGGTACGACAAATCGCGCAGCAGATGGCGGCCGAGGGTATTCACCGTATTGCACTCGTCACTGAAGATCTGAGTCGCTATGATGACCCTGCCGGTTTACCCTCTCACGTCACGCTGCATGACCGTGCCGACATGGACAAAGTACAGCGCGAGCTGCGTGAAATTCAAGGCGTATCTGTACTCATTTACGATCAGGTCTGTGCCGCCGAGAAACGCCGTCGTCGCAAAAAAGGCGAATTACCCAAGCTATCTAAGCGACTTGTCATCAACGATGCGGTATGCGAAGGCTGCGGTGACTGCGGCATGCAATCAAACTGCACGTCGATCATGCCATTGGAGACAGAATTCGGTCGCAAGCGGACGATTGATCAGTCCTCTTGCAATCAGGATTATTCCTGCGTGAAGGGCTTTTGCCCGAGCTTCGTCACCGTCACCGGTGGTACGCTGAAAAAAATGAAATCGGTGACGACTTCAAAAGACAACGCGACAGAAAACAGCGACACACTACCCGAACCCGTACCCGCCTCTTGCGAGGCGTCGTATAACGTTTTGATCAACGGCATCGGCGGCACCGGCGTAATCACCATCGGCGCGCTACTTGGCATGGCGGGTCATCTCGAAGGCAAAGGCGTGTCCGTGCTCGACATGACCGGCATGTCGCAAAAGAACGGCTCGGTGACCTCCCATGTGCGAATCGCTGCCACACCGGATGCCATACGCGCACAGCGTATCGCCACCGGCGAAGCCGATCTCGTGCTCGGGTGCGACATGCTCACAGCCGGCACACACGACGCCATCGCCAAAATGCGGCCCGGTCGCACGCGTGCCGTGATCAATAGTCATCAGCAACCCATCGGTCCGTTTGCGCGCCAGCCTGACTGGCAATTCCCGGCCGATGAAGTGAAGACCTTGATCGATGAATCCGTCGCCGGCGCTGCAGACTATATCGATGCAACCCAACTGGCGACGGCACTGACGGGCGATGCGATTGCAACGAATCTATTCATGCTCGGCTATGCGTATCAGAAAGGCTTGCTGCCTTTGTCGGAATGCTCGTTGATGCGTGCGATTGAACTTAATGGCGTCGCCATCGAGTTCAATCAGAAAGCCTTCCGATGGGGTCGCCGTGCTGCAGTCGATCAGAAAGCCGTAGAAAAGATCGCGCTGCCGGCACAACCCGTGGTGCTGAAAATGCCAGAGTCACTCACCGCCCTCGTCACGCGCCGAGTTGCGTTTCTGACTGCCTATCAGAACGCAGACTATGCGCAGCAGTATCAAACGCTGGTCGATGAAGTGAAACAAACCGAGTCCAAGTTTGGGCAAGGCGACAAGCTGTCGCGTGCAGTGGCGAAATCGCTGTTCAAACTGATGGCTTACAAGGATGAGTACGAAGTCGCGAGACTTTATACCGACCCTGCCTTTATAAATGGTTTGAAGCAGCAATTTGATGGCAAGCTCAAGCTGTCGTTCAATCTTGCTCCACCACTGTTAGCTAGAAAAGATGCACAAGGCCAGCCGCAAAAGGCCGAGTACGGCAGCTGGGTCTGGCCTGCGTTCAAGCTATTGGCAAAACTCAAAGCACTGCGCGGCACCGGGCTTGATCCGTTTGGTTGGACTGCCGAGCGCAAGATGGAGCGACAATTGATCGTCGACTATCGTGAACTGATCACGAACCTGCTATCGACGCTGACTGCAGAACGCTTGCCAGCAGCGATAGTGGTTTCATCGCTGCCTGAAAAAATCAGAGGGTTTGGTCATGTGAAGGCCGCTTCAGTCGAGCGGTATAGGGAAGAACTGAAAAAAGCGTTGGAGGACTACTCAAGTCAACGCACTGACCACGATGCCGAATACAACACGGAAGTAAACGCTGAATTCAGCACCGAAATCCGAAGCAACGAAGCGCAGCGTGAAAATCGTGCAGTAGCCTAATTTCCGGAGATAAAACAAAGACGCTGGATCCCGGCTTTCGCCGGGATGACGGTGGGAATATTACGGTCGCCTCAACCACTACCGTCATCCCGGCGAAAGCCGGGATCCAGTGTCTTTCGTCGTACAGCAGCAGACTCTGACAATTAGAGATACGAAGCTATTCACTCCTCTTAGTTCGCTTGTCTTTCGTCGTTCAGCACCAGACTCTGACAATGAAAGACACGAAGCTACTTAGTTGGTACGCTCATTGTGCTTCAGGCACCAACCACCACATAGGCAATACCAGCGGTCTACCCTGCAGCACCTCGGAACGCGCAATGCCTGCCGATTGCGCCCCCGGAAACGCCGCCAGCACATCAGCCGCAGGTGCTGCCGTCACCAGCAGCACAGGTGCGTCAAGCTTGGCAGGCAGCGGAAAATGCTGATCGAAATGATTCGCCGGTCGTCCACCGCGCTGCCACCCCAGTGCAGAACCCGGCGACAAAACCAGTCCCCACTGTAGTTGCGCGAGGATTGCGCGATCGTCAGACGCGACTTTGGCACTCGCATTCCCCGACGGCGGATTGCGCAGCACATCCCTCACCTGCGCATGAATGTTAGGCCAGCTACGCGTAGCCCAGAAAGGATCCGTGCGTACGGTGTGCTGCAAACCAAAAGGCTCACGCACCAGTACATCGAAGTGATACAGCAGCACTGCCAGCAGGACGTTGATCGCAAAAGATGCCACCAGCCAGCGACGCCGCTGCAGCAGAAAATACACTGCCGCAAGACAGGCGGCCGCCATGGCCGGTGCAGCCCAGTTCGCATGTGCGCGCGAGAGCAGTGCCTGTAGCGAGATCACCGCAAGAAACGGTACTGATAGAGAAAGCAGAAACCAGGCGTCTGCAGAGCCCGCGCGATTAGGCAGCCATTCACGCGACACTAGCCACGCCAAAAATCCACCAAAAATAATGGGCCCGGCCACGAGAAATTGCGTCAACAGAAATTCCAGCATCGCTTTAGGATGCGCGGAATAACCGCCATGCTTGGAGATCTCTGCGGTATGCGCAAGAGTCGGCGCGCCATGGGTAAAGTTCCACCACAGATTAGGAGAGAAAACGAGTAGTGCCGTCAGTCCCGCAAGCCAGGGCCAGGGGCTGCGCCACCAATGTCGCCAACTGGGGTGCAACATCGCCAATGCAGCCGAGGCTACAAAAATACCCGCAGAGTATTTCGATAGCAATGCGAGTCCCATGAAACCACCAGCAACCAGCCATGCAATGCGCTTACCATCCAACGCGATACGTAAAAATAGCATCGCTGCGATCCAGTACAGCAGCAGCAAACCATCGGTTGTCGCGGCAACGCCGTAGAAAGACGTCATCGGTAGTGTCGCGAAAGCCAGCGCAGCGACGCATGCCTGCCATTCCGTAAAGGACAAACGACGCGCCAGCGCAAACATCAGCAGTGTCGACAGTGGAAACGCAATTACCGGCACCAATCGCACACAACCCGCGCTTTCACCACACAACAGGCGAGCCGCACCGATAGTCCAAGCGATCATGGGTGGCTTGGTCCAATAACCAAAATCAGGCGACTTCGACCAGGCCACGTAATACGCTTCGTCAACGGACAAGGACACACCAGCCGCGACCATCGCGCGCCATCCCGCAATCAACACGATCAGCGCCAGCAAAGTCAGCAGTGCGCTGCGCGAGCGGCTCTCTGCCGTCGCGTTAGTGGATATCATCGAGAACTCTCCGCGCGGCCCGTTGTCGCATCGGACGCGTGATGCCAGCCCTCATCGGAAGACGGTACCGATTCATCACGCAGAAAATAAGAACGTGTGCCACCGGATTCGAACAGCACACGCGCCAGCACCTCAGCCAGCACACCGGCAGTGACCATCTGCACCGCAGCGATCACCAGAAAAAATCCCGCAAACAACAGGGGCCGACCACCGATGGATTCACCAAACGCCAGCTTGAGCGCCAACAGATACGACAGGATCACACCACCCAACGCACCCAGCGCAATGCCGATCCCACCAAAAAAATGACCGGGGCGGCTACGAAAACGCATGAAAAAATAAACAAACACCAAATCAAGCAGCACACGGAAGGTGCGCGAGATACCGTACTTCGAAACGCCATGCACGCGCGGATGATGTTGCACCACCTCCTGCGCAATGCGGCGTGGTTGCGTGACGGTAGACAGCCAAGCCGGAATGAATCGATGCATCTCACCATACAAGCGCAATTTTTTAAGCACTGATGCGCGGAAAACTTTGAGACTGCAACCATAGTCGCGCAGATGTACACCCGTCAGTCGTGCAATCAGTCGGTTCGCGATACGCGAAGGAATCTTGCGCAACCACAGTCCGTCTTTGCGATCTTTTCTCCAGCCAGCGACCAGATCAAGGTTCTCGTTCAGCAGACGGCCCACCATACGGGGAATATCGATCGGATCATTTTGCAGATCGCCATCCAGTGTGGCAATCACATCACCACGCGCAGCATCAATACCCGCCTGCATCGCCGCCGTTTGCTTGAAATTACGCGCAAGCTCAATCAAACGCACGTGCGCACCGCGCACGGCCGACTCACGCCGAATCGCTTCAGCCGTGCCGTCACTACTGCCATCATCCACCAGCACCAGTTCCCAAGGATGCGGATAACTACCCAGTGCTTCATGAACGCGATCAAGCATGGGCACGACATTGTCGACCTCGTTATACATAGGAATGACCAGCGACAGTGTGTGCGCAGGACTATCTTGGGGTTTCATATCGGCAGAGCTCATGTTTCCTGTGATGGTTTGTTTGTGCGTGCATCATCCGATGCAACGCGATTTCTGAAAATTGCCGATGCCAACAGCGCAATACCGGCGGAGACTAACGCACTTGCGAGCACCAGCAAGTGCAGCGAAAACGCAGCCTTGAGGCCATCGACCCAAGCGATGCCCGAAAGCTTCAGCGCGGCGGCAGCACCCGCTTCATAACTGCCAATACCTGCCACACCTTGTACTGGCGATATCGCCGCCAGTTCGCCACCCACCGCGCCTGCAGCACCGACCTGCCAATCCGCAGCAAGCAACTGGGCGAACACCTGCGACAAGACCGTCAGCTTCACAACCCAATTCGCGATTGTCCACAACCAACCCATACGCGCATGATGTGCCGAGTCTGCTAACGCAGCGCAGAGAGTACCCAGCTTACCGGTGCTGAATTGTGACAGCAGACGCTGCGCGACATGGGGCAGCAATACGCCTCCGAGGATCAGCAAAAACACGCCCGCTATCCGCATCGATGGATCAAGACCTGGCCAGACCACCACCGAGAGCGCCGCCAGTATGATCGCATCCTGCGCCCGCAACCACAGCAGCGATCCGCCAGAGCGCATCATCGGCACCCCGAATTCACGTTTGAGCAGCACCGGAAACGAAAGCTCGCCTGCACGCATAGGCAGCAGATTCACCAGCGCGTTATGCGTCAACACCAGCTGCAGGCAGGCAGCAAAACGACCACGCGTGGCATCACCGAATTCGTAGTACACCCGCAGCGCACGCAAGAGATAGGTAACGATCATCCCGGCGAACAACAGCAGCAACAGCGGCGCGGAAAGCGACCCAAGCGCGATCATCACCTGCGCGCCCTGCCCCGACCCGACCAGCCATACGACAAACGCCGCAGTCAGCGAGATCATTACGACGTACTTCATGCGTGCGCGATTCAATATCATTCAGGATAGTCTTGGGGGGCACCATCGCCCGTCAGCACGGCATGGTCAGCCCAAAAAACGGGTAAAGGTAACATTAAACAAGTACAATTCGGCAGTTTTGAACGCCCCCTTCCGCACCTGCTGCCCATTCCCAATCCCGGCACACCCTGATGACGATCTTGCCTGACCAGAGACCCACGACGTCCTCAATGCTGCCTTTCAGCACCGGTCTGCTGATGTTCGCCGCAAGCGTGCTGGTATTTGCTGTCTTTCCTGAACTCGATCTTCAGGTCGCCGCCTGGTTTTACGAGCCCGACACCGGCTTCCACTGGAGCCAGCTGTTACCGGTACTGGCGTCATACGAAATATTCAAGGCCCGATCCATTGGCTGGGTCGTAGTCGCGCTGCTGGCCTATCTCGCCTACGCCATGACCCGACGCATTCCAGTCCCGGCCAAGCGCAATGCTGCGTTGTTTTTGCTGGCGATGATCGTGGCCGGTCCCGTTTTACTGGTCAACAGCGGCCTGAAAGATAACTGGGGCCGAGCTCGGCCCTCGCAAGTCACCCAATTTGGCGGCGATCGCAGCTACTCGCCGCCGCTGCACCCCGCCGCCCAATGCGACCGCAATTGCTCTTTCGTCAGCGGCCATGCCGCGGCAGGTTTTGCTCTGATCGGCTTCTACTGGACCACGCGACGGCGTCGCTGGCTGATCGCAGGTATCGCGCTTGGCAGCCTGGTGGGATTGGGTCGCATGATTCAAGGCGGACATTTTTTTTCGGATATCGTTTTCTCGTTCTGGGCGGTCTACTTAAGCGCTTCCCTGCTCGCCAGCCTGATGCTCCGACCTCCCCGTGACACCGATGCCGATGCCGACCCCGACACCGACGCCGGCTCACCAACCCAGGCCGCTCACTGATGAACACTTCTCCCACACTCGTTACAGGCGCCGCTGGATTTATCGGCATGCATTGCAGCGCAAGACTGCTGGCACAAGGCCACCAGGTGATCGGCATCGACAACCTGAATGATTACTACGACCCGCTCCTCAAGCAGGCTAGGCTCGCGCAGCTCACGCCACAACCCGGATTCAGATTCATTGAGACCGACATCGCAGATCGCGATGCGCTTGAGAAGCTGTTCGCCGAAGTGCGTCCCGAACGCGTCCTTCACCTTGCAGCACAAGCCGGCGTGCGCTACTCGCTCAAAAATCCACACGCTTATGTGCAAAGTAATCTGGTGGGTTTCGTGAATATTCTCGAAGGATGCCGGCATCATGGTGTGGAGCATCTTGTCTATGCCAGTTCATCAAGCGTCTACGGTGCCAATACCAAGGTACCGTTTGCAGTGGGCGATTCAGTCGATCATCCAGTGAGCCTGTATGCTGCCACCAAAAAATCAAATGAGCTGATGGCCTACAGCTACAGCCATCTCTACGGCATACCCACCACAGGCCTGCGCTTTTTCACCGTATATGGACCCTGGGGTCGCCCGGACATGTCGCCCTGGCTGTTCACCAGCGCCATCCTTGAAGGCCGCACGATTGATGTCTTCAATCACGGCAAGATGCAACGCGACTTCACCTACATCGACGACATCGTCGAAGGCACACTGCGCGTACTCGATCATGCACCAACGGGCACACCGCCCTATCACCTCTACAACATCGGCAACCACCAGCCCGTCGAACTGATGGATTTTATTGGCACGCTCGAGCGCGTGTTGGGTGTAGAAGCGAAGAAAAACTTCCTGCCCATGCAGCCGGGCGACGTCCCCGTCACTTATGCAGACACCGACGACCTGCGCCGCGATGTAGGTTTCGCGCCCTCGACACCCCTCAGTCAGGGGCTGCAGCACTGGGCGGACTGGTATCGGAGCTACATCGCAGAGTGGGGTTCGCCATGATTAACACTTTAAAACTGACTACCGTAGGAAACTCGGTCGGGGTCGTTTTACCCAAAGAAATCCTGAGAAAATTACGCGTTGAAAAAGGCGACACGCTCTACGTGGTCGAAACGGCCGAAGGCATTGAACTCACCGCCTATCGACCCGACTTCGCTGCACAAATGGATGCTGCAGAAGAAATCATGCGCGAAAATAGAGATGTGCTTCGCAAGCTAGCGCTTTAAGCAATGAACGAGTCTGCCGGGATTCTGCAAGAAGCCGTAATCGCAACTTCGCAAAGCTCGCCACCAAGAACACGTTGATCAGGCAAATCGATCGAGGCTGACATAGGCATGCGGTTATATACTGCGTTGTATTCACCGCTCTGAATGGCTCGATGCTGGCCACCAAAGATCCGCATGTCAGAAAAATTCCTGCTCGCTCTCGACCAAGGCACCACCAGCTCACGCGCCGTTCTGTTTGATCGCGAAGGCCGCATGCGGCATATCGCGCAGCAGGAATTCCGGCAGTTGTTCCCGCAACCGGGATGGGTCGAGCATGACCCCTATGATCTCTGGCACTCCCAGTGGACCGTCACACGCCAGCTCATGCGAGAACAGCATCTGGCGCCCGGCGATATCGCCGCCATCGGCATCACGAATCAGCGTGAAACCACCCTGCTCTGGGATCGCAAGACTGGTGAACCGGTCAGCAATGCCATCGTCTGGCAAGACCGTCGCACTGCCGGCGCCTGCGATCTGCTGCGCGAGCAAGGCAAGGCGGAACTCATTCGTCAAAAAACCGGGCTCGTCATTGATGCTTATTTTTCTGCGACCAAGCTGCGCTGGTTGCTTGATCAAGACCCCGTCATTAGAGAACGCGCGGAACGCGGTGAACTGGCGTTCGGTACTGTGGACAGCTGGTTGATTTTCAAACTCTCTGGTGCACACCTGACTGACCCCAGTAATGCCTCACGCACCATGCTGTTCAATGTGCATACGCTGTGCTGGGATGACGAGCTGCTTGAACTTTTCGATATTCCCAGCGCCATCTTGCCAACCGTCGTGCCCAGCAGTGGCATCGCCGCCCGCACCGATGCATCCCTGTTTGGTGCAGCTATACCGATCGCCGGTATTGCCGGTGACCAGCAAGCGGCAACCTTTGGTCAGGCCTGCGTTCAGCGCGGCATGGTCAAGGCCACTTATGGCACTGGCTGCTTCATCCTGATGAACACTGGCGCGCCGGTTGTCTCTCGCAACCAACTGCTCACCACCGTGGGCTGGACACTGCAGCGCAATACCGATCTGACACCGCAGCTGACACCGCAACCGACACCACCACTGACACCGCAACTCGCGCCCCAACTCACGACGGATCATCTGCTCGAAGGTAGCGTCTTTGCGGCAGGCGCAGCCGTGCAATGGCTGCGTGATGGATTGGGTCTGATACGTACTGCGGCAGACATTGAGCCGCTGGCCGCGAGCGTGCCGGATACCGGTGGTGTGGTGTTCGTGCCCGCCTTTTCTGGCTTGGGTGCGCCCCATTGGGACCCGTATGCGCGCGGCACACTGGTCGGCATCTCGCGCGGCACGGGCGCCGCACATATAGCTCGCGCAGCACTGGAAGGTATCGCGCTACAGAACGCTGATGTCATGCAGGCCATGCAAGCCGATGCGGGCATGCCGATACGCGAGCTGCGTGTTGATGGCGGCGCATCACGCAATGACCTGCTGATGCAGTTTCAGTCGGACATACTGGGCGTACCGGTGCTGCGTCCAAAAATCACGGAGACCACGGCGCTCGGTGCAGCCAGCCTGGCGGGGCTGGCTGTCGGTTTCTGGGAAGACGAAACCGCTCTCGCAGAACACTGGCAATGCGAAAAACAATTCGAACCGCGCATGTCAGATGATGAACGCCAAACTCGACTCACACGCTGGCAAGAAGCCATTACACGGGCAACTGGCTGGGCAAAGGATCACTGAGCGCATTCATAGCAATGGCATGCACTCTTTACCAGCAGCCTCAGCTGAGTGTCACACTGTCCAACGAAAAATTCGGCTTGGGTAATTTAAGATCCAAGGATTCCAGTGCTTGTACCAGCAGCGTGGCAATGAAGAGATCGCGGTGAGGCTTGGAATCCGCTGGGACGATATACCAGGGTGCAGTTTTGGTACTAGTCGCAGAGATAGTCTCTTCATAAGCATTGATAAATTTAGACCATAGCTTTCGGTCAGCAAAATCTGAAGGCTGCAGTTTCCAGTTTTTACTGGAATCATCTATCCGTTGCTGCAATCTTTTTTTCTGCTCATTTTTTGAAATATGCAGATAGCACTTGAGTACCGTCGTACCGCTGTCATGGAGCATGGATTCGAAATTTGAAATATGCTCATAGCGTTTTTGGCAGGTAGCCTTATCGATGAGCTTGTGCACGCGGGTGACCAACACTTCTTCATAGTGACTGCGATTAAAGATGGTCAAATCACCCAGGGCTGGCACATTGCTATGGACACGCCATAAAAAATCATGTTTCAACTCCGCCCCGGTAGGTGCAGAAAACGACACCGCGCGAACACCCAATGGACTGACATTCGCAAATACGTGACGTATGACGCCATCCTTGCCTGAGGTATCCATCCCTTGCAAAACCAACAGAACAGCACGACTACTCGAGGCATGCAATGTGTTCTGGAGCTTATTTAATCTAGCTGATAGTTTTTGCGTTTGCTTTTTGACTTCATCCTCAGCGAGCAACAATGCACCCTCAGGTTGAGTGCTGAAATCATTCAAGTCACACACTGATCCTTCTCGGATACGCCAAGGTGAGAGGTCTGTTGTTTTCATTGTTTTAGGTCTATGTTAAATACTCTGGCACACCGAAGCTTACACAAAAATCAGACAATCATTCAGCCAGTCGATCACCAACGAACCTCACTTGGTCGCTGCTACCATTTTTTCTCGTGACAATGAATAGGCCCTCGCGCTTGTCAGCGATCCAGGCGCCTTCAAACTGCGTTCCATCCTGGCGAAGTTCTATGCCTTGTCCATTACGCTGATCAGCAATAAATGTTCCGGTGAAGCTGGAACCGTCCGCAAATTTCAACTTCCCTTCACCATTGCGCATGCCGTGAGCGAAATTGCCCTCGTAGACCTCACCAAACGGAAATGTCAGTTTTCCAAAGCCATGAAACTGATCGTTCTTCCACTCGCCCGCAAAAAGATCACCATTTTTCATGTACTGCGTACCAAAACCGCTGCGCAGGCAATCCTGAAAGTTGCCAATATATTTCTCGCCATTCGCGAAGTAATAAGTTCCGTTGGACGTCATCTGACCATCGAGAAAGTTACCGACATACCGATCACCGCGGTTTTCCTTGCCGGCTTTGAACCGATAAATACCGAAACCATGAAACTTCCCGTTCATGAATTCACCCTCGTAGACGCCACTTTTATAATTTGGGTCTGATGACACCACGTAGCGCCCCCAACAAGCGCGCCCCTTGGTATTACGCTCCTCACCAAGGCGTCGCGGATAATCGGCCTTGGTGCAAAGTGGTAGTTTGTCGGGGTTTTTGTGTTGCGACCACACTTGAGAAGACAAGAGTGCAAGTATCGGAAAGACAATCAGGGAAATGAGTACGGTGACTGCTTTCATAGTTTTTCCTGCTCGAATGACACCCTTAATCCATGGCGCAAGATCGAAAAACACTCATCGCATGCAACACGGAATCGGTTTATCTGCTGATCACAATCTGATCGGGATCGCCCACCAGCTGTGGCTGCTGTTTTTTATTTTGAATGGCTGCCTGTCGATTGACCTTGTCTAACAGGTAGGCATGCAGTTCACCAGCAGTGAGCTTACCGTCCTGGTTACCATCTGCGCCGCCCTCCATTCCCTTCATCAGATAATAGCTGAAAATGCCGTGACCTAATTCATCGCTCGACCACGAAATCTGATCCGGTGCCGATGCCGTAAGCACGGTAAAGGTGGAAGGATAGCCAGTACTTTTGGATTTAAGGGTGACCGGTCGAGCATTTACCAATAATGCATCACCATTACGAGTTTGACCGCTATAGCAGCTGTCAATAAACATCGTGACGGTCTTGGCACCCGTCGCTTCGGTTAGGCTAATCAGCTCTGCTTGATTGATCGCTGTTTTGTCTATGAAATCTCGATCGACGTTATGGGGTAACAGATACAGCGATTTACCATCGTCGGATGGCAAGCCATGACCACTGTAAAAAATATAGACGTCAGTCTTGCCCTTGTTCACATTGCGCATCAACCAACTCCTGAATGCACGCGCAATATCAATTTCGCCCGCATCGCCATCAGTTAACAAGCGAATCTTGTCAGACCTAACGCCTAGCAGACGCTGCGCGTACTCGGAAAACAGTCGAGCATCCGAGTTTGCAAACCGCGCAGGGGGTAAATTCTTATAAGACTGAATACCGATAATGATGGCAACGGCATCACGCTCTGGCATTGCCTTGATTGCGCCCGGATTCAGCCGGCTCGCTTCATTGAACTGGCCTGCCGTGTCTGGCGTCGTGGTTCGCTGCTGTATTTTGGCTGCGCGGACGAACACACCATTCTCGAAAACGCCCTCTTGCACCACATTGCCATTGGCGAAGGTATAAACACCCTCACCTGAAAATTGCCCATTCCTGAACTGACCCACGTAGCGATCACCATTGGGGCTTTCGAAGCTACCGTCACCATTGAACTGGCCTCGTACAAGCTCGCCTTCGTACTTGCCGCCATTCGAAAAATAAAAGATACCTTTGCCGTGCCGACGTCCATCGTGGAACTGCCCGATGTAGCGATCATCACCATTGGCCTGCGGGATGGTCTCTTCACCATAGCCCTGTTTCTTACCGTTGACAAACTCACCGGTATACAAAATGCTCTTGCCACTTGTCAGAGTACCGACGCAGCCGCTCCAGCTTGACGTATTTTTGCCGGTACATGGTGGCAGCGTGCTCTGCGCGATTGCAGTCCCCGACACCAGCAAAAAAGCAAGCAAGGCCAGTGCCGAGCCGCCTCGTACGCGACTGCCCAAGGTGATCAGGCTATGGCTACTCAAAAATCGTCCTTAGAATTTACGACCCGCGATCCGCGACTATCTTTTACGGCGGGGCCGTTGTTGCTACCCGCTGCCGTTCCGTTTCGTTCGATGTTCTGAGAATTCGTCAATTGGGCGGCTGTCCAGGTAATGATAGAACCCACATGAATCTGACCCGACGCATCTTTCTCTTCCCAGACTTTAATCTCGGAGGTGCCTTTGAGGCTGATGGAGGCATCCGATTTTGCCGAGCGCAGGCTCTTATCAATCGTATTACCGATATCCTCAATCGCGTCTTCCGTACCAATTTTTGCCGAGTTCTCGTAGTGCGTAATCCGCGTGGCGATTTCCTCCATCACCGATCCCTGAGTACGTGCATCAAGCACCTGCAAACGCGCACCTGCAAATTCAGCGATCCATGCTTCGGCCAGAGTCTGGGCCGTTCTCTGTGCATTTTCCACATTCATCAAGTGGCGCGTGGGATTTGGATTCTCTGAGGCGACACCCCAACGGCCATACGAGATCAGCATGGGGTGTCCATTCTCGTCATAGACGAAACGAAAACCGAGTTCATTAAGTAATTCAGCATCAGTCTTGGGCAAATAGTCATCAATGACTTTGCCAGATCCCTTGACCATTGAAGTTCTTTGCATGCGGATGTCCTCCGCAAACTGTCGAGTTTTTTCAGAATGAACGGCGATTATGCCAATCTGCGTGCGCTCGCCATTCGAGGTAGAGAGCGGGAACAAACGCGTCTGAACAGGCACCAAGCCCCGCATATTCTGAACTGCGCTTTTCACCGTTTCGCGGATGAGATTGTTTCGGAAAAGCTGCTTTTTCTCGGGTATGGACATGCGCGACACTTTGTCACGCGACTCTCCTTGCTGCGCAAGATACTGATCCACTCGGGTATCGATATCGGCCAGCAACTTGTCCATTTCCATTTTTGTTCCGCTGCTCTTGGGCGGTGATGCAGCACCAGGCTTCTTATCATCAAACTGGCGTGCATTCTCCGAATCGTCGGACATGAATTCAGAAATCCGCTTGGTGGTAATGGTGCCGTAATTTTGCAGAATGAATGTGACCTGCAAGTCCAGCATCGCCTTTTCATAGGCCAGTACCAGTTCCTTGGCATAGCTAGGATGATTAGTCGGCACGCGGACGACCGCCTTGGACTTGTAAAAAGTTCGGCCAGTTGCCGGATCGGGGCGCCCTATCGGGGCGAACTGCTTCTCGAAATCCTTGATCCACTGACTGAAGCTGAGGCGATTAAGCGCACTGTCTGCCTCAGCGGCAGCCACCTGCGACTCTGAGGCTACCTCTTGCGCCAGTGAGAGTTGGGTAAAAAAGAGAGGGGCAATCGCGACCAGCGTCGCGACCCTTTTGATGGTTTTGGCGTTCATAGCGTAGGGGTTCTTGTTAGTAGTCAGTGAGCAGAGAACGATTTCGTTCCCGCCCCTCTGCCGCCGCATCACGCTGACGATTAGGCGTTGGCGGCGCCTCTTTGCTCAGTTGTGATCTCACCAGCAGCTCAGTGTTGTCGGCAACGGATAGGGACGAGGTCAGTCTCAAGACCGAATACTTTGGCTTGACCTCGATAACCGTCCCCGTGGCCACGTGCGTCTCCATGCGTCCGAGTGACTCACCAGACTGCGGATCACGTAAATCCTCACCCAGCACAAACACAGAAAGCTGCACACCCTGATCGATCGATCCCTCGCCCCGGTTCAGGACGAGCATGTTGCCATCGCGTCGAACCACGCGAATCGGAAAAATAGTCTCGACCATACCTGAGACCAGCTTGCGCGCCGCCGCCGATAAATTTTTCGCAAGCACGTCACTCGTGATTTGTGTACGACCTTTCAGCGTTTCGGCAAACGCCTGGGTACCTACCCACTTGATCTTGCGAGTGGTGAATTCCATGATGCGCAGACGCAGCGTGCCTGACAGTTTGCTGGAGACAATAACTTCATCCGACATCCTGATGACTTCGCGGATGTTGTTTTGCACCTCAAGATCCTGCAGATCGATGATCAATACATAGTCTGCACCACTGGCACCAGCAAGCCGGGCAACCTCGGTGCGTGATGCATCAGGACCTGTGATGAATAATTTTTCCTGCTCGAAAACCGCGTTGTGACTGCGTGTCAGGACATCAAATCGACGCGAGGCCACCACCGCCTGCTCGACTGCTTCCAGTGCAGCCTGCGGATACTGTTTCGAGGTGCTCGCGATAATGAGGGTACGTCGGTTCGAATCAGCACCGAGTTTCGCGTAAGTGGCGTAGCGAATCGTGACATTGGCAACCCAGCGGCCGTTCGCCGTCTCGTCAGCAGAGTTGACCTGATAACCTGTGACAGGGCGCACCTTGTCTGTGCTGACCTGCTTGGCAACCGCTTTGTTGAACTGCTCGAGCAATGCAGATGACTGCGCCTCGTCAACGAACACCTCAGCCGATGCAACGCTTTGCCTTGTAGATGACTGAAGGGTAAAACCAAAAGCCTGCGCCGTCGCATTGGACAGCGCATCCAGAATCGCCTTCGCACGCGTCGCCCCTCGACCCTCTGCACTCATCTCCGCTTCCTGCACCTGAGCGCTGGCGGCGCCACAGGTGACTAAGCACAAAATCAGAAAGCGAAAAACGAGAGAGTGCATAGACATTGAGATGGCAGTTTCAGTTAAAAAGGGTTTTACTGTGCAGCCTTACCAGGAAAAATTCTTATTGGATCCCAGTTTATCGATGGGAACCAGCGAATCAAAGACAATAATGCCCGAGGAAAGATCAGTCACACGCAGACGGAATTCATACTCCAACTGCTGTTTAGAACGATCGGCACTGACATTGGTGGTTTGAGCAATCTCGCCGATCATGGAAAGGTCTGGCTTGGTCGCTTTACCTTTTGCCCCAGTTTCCTGATCATACAAATCAGAATTCTCAAGCTGACGATAATCTTTTACATTGCTGTCGGCCATACTTCCGCCAACGGAGGAAAACGCAAATTTGCCGTTACGCGTCATGTGGCTCATCATTCGCTGCGTAAGACGCTTGGTATCGATTTCCTGCGTTGTTTCGTTACGCACGTTACCGATTTGCACTAGCCAGCGCCCGTCTTTCTTGGCCAACCATGGCGACATCATAAAGTCGTCGAGAGATTTTTTTGCAGCAAACTCAAAATCAACCGTGGTTAAGCCGAAGGTATTAATACCGTCTTTGTTGGCTCGCGGGTTAGTCGATACAACGGTCGACGCACACGCAGTAAGCAAAAGTGGCAGAGCCAGCAAACAGACTCTTCTGATGAATTTTTCCATGATGTGTTATCCGTTCAAATAATCAAAGCTTGGCTACATAAAAAACAGGTTTGGCTTGAGGACTGGCCGCCTTGACGAGCACCAGATAATTTCCCTCTTCCTTTACTTCGGCGCTACCAACGGAATCACGGGTCGCGGTAAACAACGGCAGGTTACCTGACGCAGGACGCTCTACGATCGCAATTTGTATCGTGTTAGGCAGATTGCTCCAGGAACGGGTATCCGCTTGGGTAGTTGCCGCCTGCGTTACTGCCGTACCAATCTGCAGCAACATCCCCGCCAGTGGGTCGATCTTGTTCTTTTCTACTTCTCTGTCGATCGCCTCATTGGCGGCGTACTGGGCAGCAGTCTTGATCATTGTTGAAACAATTGCCTTCGTAACCACGCCTTCATAGGACTTCTCGAACTCCAGTCCCGCGATGCGGTTCATGTCGGTAAGCATAACTGTCGCAATCCCTGCGTCGCCGACCAAAAGGGATCCACCGGCACTCTGACCTTCGCGAAACTCTGGCAGTGCAATGCCACTATAAAGCACCTTGTCCGACACAAGATACATCGGCAGATCTAGTCTGAATTCATCGAACCCAGGGCCGTTACCGTCCTCATACAAGACGATGACATAATTATTTAAACTGCTCTTGTTAGTTGCAAGATACTGTTTGAGCCGAGCGATCAGTGTCTTACCCTCTGGCGATGCAGCGCTTTCGCCTGCGGCAGCCAACATTGGCTGGATTTTAGATTCATCGTGATCTTGCGAATCTGCGGAGGTCGAACGGAACAAGGCCGACATCACATCGCCCGCAGCATTGCGTATTTCCGACGACATAACGCCCTGCCTGAGCTTGCTGGTACCACGCGCAAGGTCGGACTGGATTTTTTGAACGTCTACTCCCGCACCCGTTTTCTTGGCTTCCTCCTCACCAGCGGCCACGCCATTGGCAGAGGCACGCGCGTAGGCACCAAACTGAACTACCGCATTGTTTTGTCGCTCTTGTAGTCGGTTAAAGGAGACACGTGCATTTTCATCTTTTAGCATCAAATGATTCAGCGCACGGTAGAAATCAATCATACCGCCTTCGTAAATCTTTCCCTGGTAGGGACCAAAACTACTGCTGGTGATCGTCGTTGCGACCAGATCCACGACTTCTTTGGGGGTATCAACAGTATCTTCTTTCCATGGCATCAGATTATGTGCCCGTGCAAATGCATCGTTACTCTCCTTCCAGCGTCCGGCATCATGAAAAGCCTTTGCAGCCTCCAGCGTCTGCTGCAAATTATTCGTGTCATAGTTCGGCTTTTGGTCTTTGGTGAGATAAAGCTGAGCAGCACCAGCGAAATTCGACTCCGCGCGAAGCTTCATCAGCTGTTTCTTGTTGTCATTCTGCGTGCCGGCGCAGCCCGCCAAGCTCAGGAAAACAAGAACTAGCGTGAGCCGAAAAAAAGTTATTGTTATTTTCATCAAAATATTCCAATGACGTTGATGTGAAACGATTATTTAAATCGCTTTTGATTGGGATTTGCCTCGATATCTCCGATTGAGGACATTGCGGTAGAGATAATCACCTTTGGAACAGCAGCTTTACTTAGATACTAAATGTAGCACCAAATAGATTTGGTCGTCGTCGTTATCAAATAGTAAAAACTTAGTGTTCGCGATTATTAGCTAAATCATATGATTGACCCACAGACCTGACCTGTGGAAGAGCGAGTAAAGTGTGTAAACTTATTTCGGCGGCTGCCTGGCCTACTAATACCTAAACCACTCAACCGGTATCCCACCCGACCCTTCCCAGACATGCATCTGATTCTGCCTCTCGCATTCACGATCTCGCCGCTCCTTGCCTGGGCCTCAGGCTGGTTCGGGCTCACGGTCGTGATCGCCGCCGTCGTGCTGCCGCTCGCGGAGTGGTGGGTCGGCCCCGGCAGAGACACCACCCCTACCAAACGCTGGGGTCGCGGGTTTCCTCGACTGATTCTGATGCTCGTCATCCTCATCAGCCTCGGGTTGGCCACACAGGCACCGGTACTGGATTGGTGGGATTTGGTCTGGCTAGCCCTATCGTGCGGCTATATTCTTGGTGGCATTGGCATCGTGCTAGCCCACGAACTAGGACATCGTCGTGCCCTGCCCGATCGCGTGTTGGCGCGACTGCTGCTGCTTTCAGTCGCTTATGGGCACTACGCGATCGAGCATAATCGCGGCCATCATCGCGCTGCAGCCACCTACAATGACCCTGCCACGGCGCGAGTCCATGAAGGACTGTGGGCTTTCCTGCCACGTTATTTTTATGGCGTATTTACTGATGCAGTGCGTCTCTCGCGCGTACAACCGGGGCGATGGAATGAAGCGCTCGCGCTACTGGCGGCCACCGGCTTGCTGTATGCGATGATGTTCACTATTGGCGGTACCAAGACGCTCGTGTTTTGTGGGATACAGGCGGCATTCGCGCTGCTGCTGGTCGGCAGCATCGATTATGTCGAGCATTGGGGATTGCAGCGTGCCGAGGTCAATGGCAAACCCGAGCGTATGGGTATCGCTCATACATGGGATTGTGCCAATGTCGTTGCTGATGCAATGCTATTCAATTTACCGCGTCATGCAGCGCATCACACCGAACCCTCACTGGATTGCGATGAACTCTACCGCTCTCCGGGCTCACCCCAAATGCCCACCGGTTATGCCGGTATGTCGGTGCTGGCGATGCTGCCGCCGCTCTACAAATGGGTCATGACGCCGCGCTTGAAAGCCTACTCGCTGTCGAGATCATAACGATGCCCGCTGAGTTGCCTTGGTGTGGTGCTGTGGTGTCCTAACGAATTAGCTATCTAACGATTCAGTAATAAGACAATGACCCACAACACCTATCTGGAAGATCGGGTACTACAACTACCGTTCGCTGACGGAGAACACAACGTGCGTTTGTGGGAAGCAGCAAACCCCCGTGCAGTGATCGTCGCCATTCATGGCGGCATGTCTCACTCGGGCGACTATGCGACTGTCGGTGCGTATTTCCGCACACAAGAGGTTATAACAATTAGCTTTGATCTCACCGGTCATGGCCAGAAGGCGCGTATCGACATTCCGAGCTTTAGTGTTTTTCTGGATGATGCAGAGCGTATGCTGGCTTGGGTGCGCACCGAATACCCGACACTGCCTGTTTTTCTGATGGGGCATTCGATGGGCGCCTTAATTGCCACGCATCTGGAAATCACAGGCCGCCTTGGAACTTTTGGTGTGCGTGGTGTCATACTGTCATCGCCCTATTATGCCAATGCGATTCCTGTGCCCGCGCTGGTAGTACGCCTGTCCGGTTTGTTGGCTGCGCTGTTTCCAACGGCAAAAGTACCAATGACTTCACTCACCGAATGGCTCACGCATGACGCCACCATCATCCAACGCCACTACCGGGATGAACAACTGCAACGACGCGGTACGGAGGCCAGTATGCGGTTTGGTCGCAACCTACTCGAAGCACAATCAGCACTCGGCGGTAATCTGAGTCATTGGCAGCATCCGGTATTTGCAGTCGTTGCCGGCGCTGACAAACTTGCCGATGCAAATATCAGCCGTCAAATGCTGGACACTATTCCTGAGGCGCTTCGCACGCTGCACTATTTTCCGGAGAATTTTCATGAAAACTTTAATGAAACCAACCGAGATGATATTTTCGCGGCAATATGGCAATGGATGCAGAAACATCTCAACTAAAAATCAGATGCACACTCTCACATCATGGCTCCACTACGCATCACGCAGCATCACCAATCTCGTGCGCCACACAGAAAAACGTACCTGTCTGATTTTTTTATTCACCCTGTTGACTTTCGGAGATGTGATGGCTATTGAAGAGCCTGCCTATCAAGTATTGGCCTCCGATGCGCCATTCGAACACCGACGCTACGCGGGATTCGTCGTCGCAGAGACCCTCTTGAACGGTGATTTTGATTCTGCCAGTCAGACAGGTTTTCGTCGTATTGCAGCTTATATTTTTGGTGAAAATACGGCTGACGCAGGCAATAGCCGCAAAATTTCCATGACAGCGCCGGTAACGGTATCGCCTGCCGAGACCGGGTGGAAATTACACTTCGTGATGCCCAGTCAGGAAAAACTGGACACGCTACCTCGTCCCAATAATGCACAAATCAATTTACGCAAGATTGACGAACATGAAGTTGTAGCTATTCGGTTCAGCGGCTGGACCACGGCAAAATCCATACGAGAAAACACGGAGAAGCTGCAGCAATGGGCCAGCGCGCGACAACTGACGCTCACTGGCGCGCCGCAGGTAGCGCGCTACAACGACCCGTTCACACTGCCCTGGCGTCGGCGCAATGAAATTCTGATTGAAGTATCGGGGCGGTGACAAACCTGGCAAAACCTACAGTTCAAAAGACATCAGCTCCAACCTGAAAACAGACGCATTCCCACGCGTTTACGGATTCCGCGAGATAACCTCGGGCTGATTCACTTGCAGCGTCACGGTCTTAGTTTCGGTCGTGCCGCTCTGATCCGTCAGCGTAACCTTGATGCGGAACACGGCATTGGGCGGCGCATTGGCAGGAAGTCTCAGCTTAATATCCTGCAGTGCTTTTTCGTAATCCGATACGGAACGGTTACCGTTGAGCGTCACCTTGCCGCTGTCGTTATCAACGCTGGTCGGCACTGATTTGCCGTCACCCACCTCAATCGTGGCTGAACCAGAAGCAAAGCCATCGACGATCTCGAACGAAGCGCTTTGTATGACGCGGTTGTTCGACGCAGACGTATCAAGCGCGAACACTTTACCCAGGGGGATCACGTTGCGCGTGTCTTGCGTCAGCGGTGCCTCACTGACTTTAATGACAGCACTCTGACCTGAGCTGTTGCCAGCGCTCTGATCAGTTGCCATCACGGTCAGACCTGCACGACCCGCCGACGAGCCGGTCGAACTCGAAGTGCTGCTACTTGTCGTGGTTGCCGACGAGGAGAGACTCTCTGGCCGTATCTTCGGAAAATCAATACCCGAAGGACGTGGGTCTGGTGTCAGGATCATGCCACCGAGTGCGAGCTGCAGCGTGCCGGGCTCGAACATGATGGGGCCACCGCGTGCCATCGCATCCAGCATGCCCGAGGTACGTATATTGCCCAGCTTCAGGCTACCCGTATCGTCGCGCAATTTGACGACAGAACCCGTGATGGCCACAGCACCAACGAAGTTGTTACCCGTGTTCGCTAGTGTGATGGGTGCATCTGCACCACCCTGTTTTGCGTTCAAGGTAGTCTTGCCATTCGCCACGAGCGTCGCAGCGGCTGCCTGTGTGATCGATCCACCGCTGGTTTGAAGTATCAGATCGCCCTGCGTCTTCACATCACCGAGTATCAATGCCGACGCACTCTGGATATTGGCGATATTTGCTTCGAGAGTCATCGCACCAGCAAACTGGTTGGCGGGCTGATCCAGCACCACATCACCGCCCGTCGACACAAAGGATGTCTCGCCACCGATATTCAACGAGGTCGCAGCCAGCTGAATAACGCCGGCCTCGCCCGAAGCGCTGAAGTCATTCGTAGTGGTGACCTGGCCGAGCGTCAGCAGGCCCGTGCTTTGTACTAACGCAGCATCAGTAGCTAGCAAGGTGCCAAGTGTCAGTGCGCTTGCAGCGCGCAACTCAACCCAAGCAGCGCTGGCGTTCACGGTGCCATTGAGGCTGTTGGTAACAGAATCCATCACAATGCGACCGGTGGCTGCAGTCAGATCCATTTGTCCTGTAACGGCCAAGCCTGCAGGCTGCTGTGTGATGTCGCCGCTACTGCTGCTAGCAGTCAGCGTGCCACCCACCTGACCACTACCCAGCGTCAGATTGCCTTGCGCTTGCGCACTCAAGTTCCCCGTGATCGCGGTTGTGTCGAGCAGCAGAGCATTGCTGTCCGCAATCGTCACCGTGCCCGCTGTCAGCGACACCGCACCAACAAAATCATTTCTGGCGTTGGACAGATTGATATCGGCTGCAGGCGAGCCGACACCATTCAGGCTGGCGGTAAAGCTACTCGTCCCAGCGATTACGATACTGCCTGCCTGCGCCTGCGTGATCGCGCCGCGATCGCTGCGTACACTTAGCGCACCGACGGTAGTTCGTACATCACCAAGCTCAACACCACCGACACCATCAACAATCGTTGCACTGGCTGCCGTCAGCGTGAGTGTGCTGCCGAAATTATTTGCCGAGTCAGCAAGCGTCACAGTACCGGTACCCGCAGCAATCGTGGCCGCACCGGTAACGACCAGCGAGCCCGCTTGCGTGACATTGCCATTAGCCTGCAGCGTCAGCGTTCCTGCGCTGGTCGCGCTGCCCAGAGACACTGCACCGACAGCAGAGATATCGAGACGTCCGGTCGTTGCCACATCAGCCAGCGCCAGAGCCCCCTGACTATCCACGATCGCAGTATCACGCCAGCTGCCGTTGTTCGCATGACGGAAAGCGACGGTGCCTCGGAAATCATTACCCACGTTGTTCAGCGTAGCGTTTTGCATCTGCGTTGTGTCTGCGGTGAAGACCACATTGCCTGCCACTGTCATCGTCCTGCCCGCTACCTGGCTCACGCCAACGCTGCCTGTGGTTACTGACAGATTGCCGTCGATATTGATGTCGTTGAACTGCAAGCCGCCGCTAGTCACCATCGCCGCATTGCCAGAGACTGTGACGGCATTTATCTGCAGCGAAGCACTGTTGATATCAAGTCCTGTCAATGGCGTCACATCACCCAGCGCAGCACCCAGCGTGGTCGATCCCGCATCGGTAATCGTCAGTGTCCGCGAGCCATTGATCGTCGATGCAAAACTGATGTTGTTACCACTGAGTGTGGTGTTAACGCCCAGGGTCACCGCTTCGCCATACGTCTGCGCACCGGTCGTGGTGACTGCTCCGCCGTTGAGATTCAACGTACCGCCAGCATTTGTGGTCACACTAGTCAGCGCCGTCGTGCCGCCGACTGCTCCATTCAACGTAGTGTCGCCACTGCTATTAATCGTCACCGCATGAGCACCATCGATCGTGCTTGCAAAGCTCACGCTGGCGGGGGTGTTCGCGCTACCAGCGGTGAAGATATTGTCTGCATTGATAACAACAGCGCCCTGGTAGCTCTGTGCGCCGACCGTATTGACGCTGGTGCCATCCAATGTGGCTGCTGCATTCACGGTCAGACTGCCTGCACCCGAAATCGAATTACCAAACCGAATGTTGGATGCGGTGAATGCGGTGTTGTTATTGAGCGTGGTGGTACTGCTGTAATTCTGCGATGCGCTGCCCGTATTCACACTACCGCCGCCGATCACCACAAGGCCGGTTACTTGCAAGTCGAAGTTGCCACTAACGGCGCCACCGAGTGTGACAGTGCCTGTACCCGCATTGAGTGTAGTGTTAGCAAGGAGCTGAATCGACGGACGGGTGTTCGCATCGCCAAAAGACAACGTGCCGTTGTTACTGTTCACATTGCCCGCCACGCGTATGTCGGATGGTGCCGTGACAGTGACGCCGTTCGGGAAAATGAAACTGTCGGTAGCGGTATTACCCAGCGTTAGGCGACCCGTATTCAGGAATGGTGTTGTATGGGTAAACGTATTGTTCGCACCAGTCACCAGCACCGCATGCGGACCACTGAAGGTACCCGCGAAATTCAACCCACCACCATGATTACTCTTGAAGCTGCTGTCCGACGTCAAGGTAATGGCGCCACCAACGCTGGCTACATTGGTATTGGTGTTGTAGAGCACGCCGCTTCGCACGCCATTTTGATTAAGGCCATCGCCTGCGACCGACATAGCATTGAGTACAGAGTGACCATTCAGATCCGATGCTGCGCCAACGTTGATAACCAGATTACCAGTACCTATCGCGCCTGATGTGATGTTCCCCGCAGTACCGACACTGCTCTTATCAAGCTTGAGCAATCCGGCATGCAAGGTGGTGCCGCCGGCATAGGTATTGGCACCCGAAAGCGTGAGCGTGTTGGCGTTGTGCTTGACAACCGAACCGCTACCGCTCATCACGCCGCTGAGCGCGTGATCAACCGAAGTGTCCAGTACCAATTGACCGTTGTTGACTATGTCGGATGCATAGCTTCCTGCAAGACCACCGGAACGCAAACTGCCCGAACCCGTCAAGGACAAGGTACCTGTGATCGTAGTTGTGCCGCTGTATGTTTGAGCGCCGCTGAGTGCAAGACTACCGTTACCTGATTTGATGAAGTCAGCCGCGCCCGTGATCACGCCGCCATAAGTCGCCTGCACCGTGTTGTCAGTGATGATGGTGCCATCGTTCGCACCCAATGTGATGCCACGGTTTTGATGCAACTCGGTAAAGCCGGACTGGAGCTGCAAGGTACCGCCATTGAGCACGATGTTGTCAGCATCAACGGTGGCAGGTACCGCACCGAGATTGCGGTCGGTGCTGATCGCGAGCGTGCCCGCATTCACCTCAGTACCGCCGGCGTAGCTATTGGTCGCGGTCAGTGTCAAGGTGCCTGCGCCCTCTTGTTTGACAACGCCGGTGCCGTCGATAGCGTCATTGATACTCATCGCATCAGCGCGCTTGAATACCAACACACCGTTATTCGTGATGGTGCCTGTGCCCAAACGACCCGTGGTACCGCCATCACCCACTTGTATGCTGCCGGCCGAGAGTGTCGTGCCACCGGTGTAAGTCGCATTACCAGTCAGCGTCAGTGCGCCTGCGCCTTGCTTGACCCAGCTTGCACCCGTACCAGAGATCACACCAGAGAGCGCACTGGCAGCGCTGTTATCAATCGTCAATTGACGACCATTGGCCAGACTGAGGTTAAACGCGCTATTGATGCTGCTACCCCGCAGCACGATATTGCCGGTCGACGCGTCTGTGGTCGTCACATTGGCATTGAGCGTGATGTTGCCGCCAAAGATAGACACAGGACCAACAACGTTCAGTGCGTTAGCCACGGTCGTCGCAGCGGTATTACCTTCAAGTCCGAGCGTCAGGCCAGTGAGCGTATTCGCGAAAGTGTAAGCGCCGGTATTGAGTGGGCTGCTGAAACTGCTGTTAACAAACGGCTGTATCGTCACAAATCCATTGCCTGTGAACCCGGACGTGGTGGGCAAGGTGTTGTTGGTGAAGATCACTCCACCACCACTGCTGCCGGTGGCAGTGTTATCGGTGTAAGTTTGCGTACCGGTGAGTGTGAGTGTGTTGGTGCCCTGCTTGCTCAATCCACCAGCGCCACTGATATTGCCGGTATACGTCACATCATCGGAGCGATTGAAAACAAGGCTAGCACCCGATGCGACGATCGTATCGTTCACGATACTGCCAGTGGTACCCGCATCACCCACCACCAACTGACCGCCTGATACCGTCGTGCCAGCAGAATAGCTGTTTGTACCCGACACCGTAAGCGTGCCCGAACCACTCTTCGTGAGTCCGCCCGTACCTGCCAGTACACCTGCGTAGTTCACGCTCTTGCTTGCATCCACCACAAACGAGCCACCATTCGCACCCAGCGTGATACCGCGATTGGCATCAAGGGTAAAGCTGTCAGTCGCTCGCAAGCTGCCGCCATTGAGTGTGATTTTGTCGGCGACCGCAGCAACAGTTACTGCACCCAGATGTGTATCGGCAGAGACCGCAGCAACAGTTACTGCACCCAGATGTGTATCGGCAGAGACCGCGAGCGTACCGCCATTCACTTCAATTTTTCCAGCATGTGCATGATTGGTGCTGCTGGTCAGCACGCCCGTGAAACTCGATGGCACGATCGCCAATCCAACGTTCGAACCGTCAGGTATGACACCTGTTTGAGCGAGGTTACCCGTCACCGCCCAGTTGCTGGCGCTCGACCAGTTGCCGTTGCCAGCACCGATCCAGGTTGCCGATGGCAATTGCGTGATCGTGGCCGGGCCATCACCTGACGAGAGGTTTACTGTGTAGTTCGCCTGATCTGCGCCAGCAAATACGACATTACCGACGGTCACCGTTTGTGTACCCACATGACGCGATGCGAATGTACCAGTGGCTGAGGTGTAGTTCGCTACATCATTACCCACCAATCCACTGAACGTCACAACACCGCCGAAAGTAGCAGTGGTATTGCCGTCATAGACCTTGTTATTGATGGTGAGACCCACCAGATCGATCGACTTTTTCTCTACCGTCAAGCCGCTGCCGCCAGTCTGGTTCATCGCATAGCCCAGCTTGGTCAAACCATCGAGCATCGTATAAGGTGTCGCGCGATAGTTCAGCTTGTTCGCTGTTGAATAAGTCGCGCCACTGATCACGATACCCAGACCCGTCACGCTGGTGTCGCCATTCAAGGCCGAGCGCTGTGTAGAGATCGGAGTGACGCCGTCAGGCATCAGGTTGTTCAAGGTCAGCGTGTGATCAAAGCCATAGATCACACCATGACTCGCTACATTGGCTGTGGCCGTGGGCTGTTCACGGTAAATCGCGTTGACGATATTCGGGCTCAGTGCCCAGGTGTAGTTGGTGGTGGTTTCATCCGAGTTGTAACGATAGCCGCCAGTACCGAATCCCACTACATCGGCAAGGCCCGTGCTGCCAGCGATACTGCCGGTCATTAGACGTATGGTGCCGCCGGTGCCTGCAGTGATACTTGGCGTGCCACTGACGATGATATTGCCACCAGTAGATGTGCCTGCTGCAGTGCTCTTGCCTGCGTTAAGCAATATGGCATTGGCTGTGGTGCTGGTAGTGCTGATGTTTTCCGTGACGGTGATATCTCCCGTGAGTGTTTCAATGCGAACGTCACCCGTCGCTGTGATGCCAGTTGGATTCACAGTGCCAATCGTCAAGGCACCTGCATTGCTGTAGGTCAGGCTGCTCACTCCGTTCGCTGCCAATGTGCTGACGCTGTTGCTGGCATGGTCCAGCGTCACCGCACCACCTACCAAGGCCAGCGAATTCGCAGTCACAGAACCTGAAGCGCCATCGGTGATTGCACCCGAGGCATTCAGGTAAACATTGTCATTGGTCGACCTGATTGCGCCATTGACTGTGACGTTCCCGCCAAAGACGCGAATCGGGCCAGCCACGGTCATCGCGTTTGTCGTGATGTTGGCTGTGTTACCTGTCTTGCCAATCGTGAGTGCCGTCAGATTGGTGCCATAGGTGTAGTTCAGATTGAGATCTGAGGCAAAACTGCTACTGCCCGCGGATGGCTGAATCGTGATGGGACCAGCGCCCGAGAAACCTGTGGTGCGAGGTGCGACGTTGTTCTGGAAGATCAAGCTGCCCGCAGCGAGCGTGGTCGCGCCGGTGTAAGACGGATCGCCGGTCAATGTCAGTGCGCCGGCGCCATCTTTTACCAATCCACCAGTGCCAGAAATAGAACCAGCGATCACGCTGTTGCCAGCCACATTCAAGTGCGCCGTGTTACCTGACAAACTCACGTTACCCGCAAAATTTACCGAGCCTGCGTTAATAACGCAGGTGGAGCACACGGTACCGCCAAACAAGGTGGTGGTGGAGCCGGAGGATGTCGTCACTGAGTCGATGAACAGCTTCGCACCTAGCGCCCGGCCACCGCTTTGATCCCAGGTGCCGGAAACAAATACAAACTTGTACTCGGCCATGGGGGTGCCTGTATCGATAATCTTTGCACTCGCCGTCCATGGCGCGGTTGCACCGAACCCATTCGTACCACCGGTCGCATTCAGCAGCTCAACCGTGCGGCCGGAATTCACATCCAACAAGTAACCGTAGACATCAAAGGCGTCACTACCACCCTGCGCTTTCCATTTGAAGGAGACCTGATCGTCGCCCGCCAATGACACCGTACCCGCACTCACGATATACGGGCCGCGCACGATGCCATAACTGGGCGAAGATCCATTCGAGAACATCTCGACCGATCGCGAGCCATCCGCAACCGAAGCGACGTCGCTCACCAGTTTGGTGGTCAAGTTAAATCCGCTGCCCAGTCCATCACACCCGGCACCAGTGACCTTGTTACAGCCAGCTTGTACGTTGTTGGGATAAGTCAGATCAGTCGGCGTCACATAACCGCCAATGCTATCGACACCTAAACGTATCGCACTGTTAAAAGCGTTCCATCCGGTGATGACGGTGGCTCCGAGTGCATCGGATTCAAAATTACCGTTATTGAACTGCGCAACGCCTGCTACACCCAGGATGATCGCGTTATTGATATTGATGGCCCCTGCGACGGTGACATCCGCATTCACATAGGTGAGACCGTTAGCGCCAACGGTCAGGTAGCCCAAAGGAGTTACACCACCCACCGCGTAGTTAAAGATCAAGCGACCCTGAGAGCTGAGCGACGCGTTCAAACCAAAAGCGCCGTTCAGTGTGCCCTTGAACGACACTGAGCCCGCAGAACTGCTCACCGTCGTATCACCTGTCAACAGCACCGGGCTGCTGAAGATTTGATCGAAGGTCGTGTTGATACGACCACCCAAATACACCAAGCCGCTGCCCGATGTGGTGGTGGTCAGCGAAGACAGCGGGCTGCTCGTACCAATATCGCCATTGAAATGAATATTGGCGCCACCACCCGCGTTCACCGTCAGTTTACGGGCCGTTGCATCGGCACTGTTAATCGTGCCATTAAACTGCACGGAACCATTCGTCGCCGCGACCGTCAGGTCTGCACCGAGCGTCACATTGTCATTAAACGTCACCGCACCAACCGAGGTGATGCTGCGGCCGTTCAGCAGCGAGGTGCCGCCGGCATTCGTCGTCAGGGTGCCGGCGCTCAGCAAGCCATCAACACGAGTATCACCGGTACTGTTCAATACAACCGAATCGAGTACCTGAGCATTACCAACGGTCGACGCAAAGCGGATGTTGCCGCTACCCGCATTCACCGTCAGGTCGCGCGCCGTCCCATCAAAACTGTTAACCGTACCGTTGAACGATACAGAAGCATTCGTCGTCGTGATACTGAGATCAGCACCGAGCGCCACAATGTCATTGAACGTCACCGCACCAACCGACGTGATCGTGCCACCGTTCAGCAATGAGGCACCACCCGCATTCGTCGTCAGACTACCGACGGTCAGCGCACCATCAATACGAGTATCGCTAGTGCTGTTCAACGTCACCGCATCCAGTGCCTGTGTGGCACCCACCGCTGACGCAAAACGAATATTGCCGCTACCCGCATTCACCGTCAGGTCGCGCGCATTCGCATCGGCGCTATTGACCGTTCCGCCAAACAAGACATTCGCATCCGTCGTCGCAACTGTCAGATCAGCACCGATCGTGGCGTTGTCGTTGAGCGTAACCGCGCCGGTTGTTACGATCGACGCACCATTCAACTGCAGGTTGCCGGCGGCATCCGTGGTCAGGCTGCCCAGCTGGGTAGTGCCAGCGGTCGTACCACCGATGGCAGCACCCAGAGTCGTCGTGCCGTCATCATTAATCGTCAGCGTCGCAGCGACGTTGGCCGCGCTATCGATCGTCGACACGAAATTCACCGCCCTGCCCGTCACGGTCGTGTTCGCACCCAACCTCACCGCAGCGTTGTAGGTCTGGCTGCCGCTGGTCCTGACGCTGCCACCATTGACCGCCATGCCATCCGTCGAGCTGACTGTCAGGCTGCTCAGTGCAGACGTCGCACCGATCGCGCCGCCCAGCACAGTCGCGCCGCTGTCGTTGATGGTGAGCGCTCGTGCACCATTGATGGTCGACGCCAATGTGATGTCGTCGCCCGTCAACGTCGTAGCATTGCCCAATGTGATGGCGCTGTTATAGGTCTGGCTTGCGCTGGTCGATACTGTGCCGCCATTGAGCACAGTGCCGTCGGTCGAGCTGATCGTGATACCAGTCAGGTTGTCAGCGCTGCCGGCCGCGCCACCCACTGCACCGCCCAGTGTGGTTGTACCAGCATCATTGATCGTCAGCGAGACTGGACCGCTATTGGCACTCTTCACGCTTGAGCTAAACGTGATGTCATCACCAGCGAGCGTGGTGTTCGCTCCCAATGTCAGCGCGCCTGTGAAAGTCTGCGCGCCGCTGGTGCTTAATGCGCCACCATTGAACGCGATGTTGGCGCCCTGCGCTGACAACGAAGCCAGTGATTGCGTGCCGCCGACTGCAGCCACCATCGTCAGATTACCGGCACCAGCATCAAGCGTCAGCGCACGTGCAGCGACGCCATCGCCGTTCACTGTGCCACCCAGCGTCAGCGCCCCGCCGCTACTGTTGATCGTGGTAGCAGCCACCAGCGTCACTGGCGTGTTCGCATCACCGATCGTGATCGCAGCATTGGTGGCGCTGATGCTGCCACCCAATCTGACCGACGATGGCGTTGTCACCACCAAACCGCCGGCAAACAGACTACTGTCATTCGCTGCATCACCGATCACGATCTGGCCCGTGTTCGCAAACGTCATCGGCGCTGTGATCGCATTCGATGCGCCAGTCATCGACAGGTGGTAGGCGCCGGCATTGGCCGACAGTTGCGGCGTCTGCAGGTTGCCAGCGAAGCGCACCCACTGGCCGGCCGCGGTGCCATTAATGACAACCGAGGTGCCGGTGCTGACCGCATCATTGAAGCTCGCGCCACCGCTGTCGACCAGGGTCAGCGTCTCAAGCATCGCGCTGTTGCCGACAGCGCCGCCGATGGTAACGATACCGCTGGTGCCGGCGTTCAGCGTGACGGACTCAGTGTTAGCAGTGCTGCCGTTGAGCGTCTTGCTAAAGGTAATCGCTGCGCCACCGGGCAACGCACCATTGTTGGTGGTATCGAACACGGTATCTGCACCAACGATCACATCGTTGGCGAACAGCTGCGACGCTGTGCCACTGGTACGGACCAGCCCGCCATTGATCGTTATCGTGCCGGTCGCAGCGGTCTCGACGTGCTTCGGCGCGGCGGTGTTACCGATGGCGCCATGGATCTGCGTATTGCCAGTATCCGACAGCAGCAGTCGATGCGCACCGTTCAGGTTGCCATCGAAGCGCAGGCCATTACCGCTGAGCGTGACATTCGTGGTGATGTCCACCGCGCTGCGCCAGCGCTGTGCGCCGCCGCTGGCCACCGATGCGCCGAGTGTGGCGCTGCCGGTCACATCCAACGCGCCGCCGACCTGCAATGCGCCGTTGGCCGTGGTCGATCCGGTGATGGCGAGATTGCCACCAACTGACAGCGCACCGAGCTGTACGTCCGGCGCGATCAGGTTCAGGTTGCTGCTATTGCCGGTAATGGTGCCGGCCACGGTCAGCGTGCCATCCGTCTCCAGTGTGCCGCCGGCGCTGCCCGATAGCGTTGCCGTCATCGGACCGGTCGAGCGCATCGCGGTGCTACTGCCCGACAGTTTCGCGCCACCCGAGATCCGGTTACCCGCATTGGTCAGCGTGATCGGCATCGGTGTGTCGCCCTGACGCGCCGTTATCTCCAGGCCCTCGCGCGCGGTCAGTGCGGTGCCGGACAACTGACTCACGCTGCCATCATTGTTGGTGATGATCAGTGGGCCATTGCCCATCAGATTACCCAGCGTGACATCACCAGCGCTGTTGGTGATGGTGACACCCCAACCGGTGTCGATGCTGCCTGCACCCGCTTGCCCTGCACTCTGGCCGAAGCCGCGGTACACCGTCAGCATTTCGCCGACGGACAGTGTGCCGCCGGACTGCCAAAGCTCACCCAGCGTCAACGCACCCGAGGTGGAAAGCGAACCACCGGTCTGCGTCAAGGCCATGTTGCCCGCTTCCAGCGAACTCAGCGACACCGCGCCGGCATTCGCACCAAAGCTGACCGAGCCGTTCGCAGTCATGGTCACCTTAGCGACGTTGGCACGATCCGGCAGTACACCGCCCGCCCAGTTGCCGGCGTCCATCCAGTCAGTGGTGGCACCGGCACCGGTCCAGTTGGCGGACTCTGCCTGATCAATACGTGAGGTAACAGCGGCACTGTTGGTGGCCAGTGTGTAATTACCTGCGTCGACTCCACTGAGCGACAATCCGGAAATCGTCACTGTCTTGCCAGTACCCACGTGGCGCGTATCGAAATTCGCCGTGTTCGCGATAGCCACCACATCATTAGAAATGCGATCGTCAGTGCTGGTCACTACGGCGTTGGTACTGCCATCGTAGATCTTGGACACTGCGGTGAACACCGGCGTCAGCGTTCTGGGCGTGATGTTTGCAGTCGCGCTGCCAAGCGCGGCAACACTGTAATTCGCGGCATCAGTACCCGAAATCGATACACCAAATACGCTGACTGGTTTTGCGGTTGCAGCGTTTTTGTCAGCATAAGTCGCTGTACGCGCAATACTGATCACGTCACCACTAAGACGATCATCGGCGGTGTTGACAGTGGCGGTTAACAGACCATCGTAGACCTTGTTGATAACGGTATAAGTCACTGCCAGTGTGCGTGGTGTGATGTCGGCTGTGGTGCTGCCCGTTGTCGATACCGAGTAGTTTCCTGCATCACTGCCCGTCAGGCTCACACCTGTCACTGAGACTGATTTGGCGGAACTCACATTCTTATCTGCAAATGCGGCCGCACGAACCACCGTCAGCGTATCGCCCGCGACACGATCATCGCTGGTCGCCACAGTTGCCACTGTGCCGCCGTCATAGACCTTGTTGTTACCGGTATAGCTCACGACCAAAGCGCGTGGCGTGATATCGGCCGTGCTAGTGCCCGTCGCCGATACGCTGTAGTTCGCAGCATCAACACCGCTGAGGCTAACACCGCTCACACTGACTGTTTTTCCAACGGCTGCATTCTTGTCGCTAAACACTGCACTGGTTGTCACGGTAAATGCATCACCACTAAGGCGATCATCCGTCGTCGTCACCAACGCTGCTGTGGTGCCGTCATACACTTTGTTGACGCCACCATAGTTAACGCTCAATAGTTTCGGTGTGATGTTTGCTGTCGTGTTGCCCGTCGCTACCACGGTGTAGTTGTCCGCATCCGTTCCCGACAAACTCACGCCGCTTACCGCAACGGCTTTGCCATTACCAACATTTTTGTCCGCGAATGCGGCAGTACGACTGATCGTCAGCGTATCGCCCGAAACACGGTCATCGGTGGTAACCACGGTCGCTACCGTTCCACCGTCGTACACCCTGTTATTACCGACATACGTCACACTCAAACTGCGCGGCGTGATGTTGGCAGTCGTGCTACCGGTTGCAGTCACGCTGTAGTTGTCCGCATCAGCACCACCCAGACTGACACCACTCACACTGATCGTTTTTCCGCCGCCGACATTTTTGTCAGCGAATGCGGCGTTACGAGCGATAGTCAGAACATCGCCCGCCACACGATCGTCACTGGTGGTCACGGTCGCTGAAGTCGTGCCGTCATAAATCCTGTTGGTGCCGCTGTAGTCCACCACCAAAGTACGCTGGGTGATACTTGCAGTGGTGCTACTTGTGTTGTTAACGATGTAGTTACCTGCATCAGCACCGGTCAGACTCACGCCCGATACATTAACCGTCTTGCCAACGCCCACATTCTTGTTAACGAACTCGGCCGTGCGCGTGATAGCCAGCGCATCACCAATCACACGATTGTCGGTCGTCGTTACCGATGCGCTGGTCAGGCCATCGTAAACTTTGTTCACACCGCCATAGGTCACGTTCAACGTGCGTGGCGTGATCTGACCATCGTTGCCCACAAAGCTTGCGCCATTAGTCAGGAAATAATTTGTTGAGTCATCGACCGTGGAACCAGAGCTTGTCACACCCGTGAGCGTCAAACCGGACAGGGTGTAGGTCTTGTCCGCCTGCGCAGTCACATTTTTATCAACGAAATTACCGTTACCCGTGATGGCTACCTTATCCGAGCTGCCGCCCACGGTCGGTGTCACCAGGCCATCCGGTGCCAATGCCAGATTGCTCATCAGAGCGCTGCCGTCATACACCTTGGTCACGCCGGTAGGATTAACGGTCACGCCTTTTTGATTCACCTGCCACGCACCGACAATATTGATCGTGTTCGTAAAGTCACTGCTGGTGTTGTAAATCACACTGGAACCGAGCGTATAGGCGCCTGCTTTGAGATGACC
>JAIXYM010000050.1 GCA_027490255.1 Oxalobacteraceae bacterium
CGCAAGGCCACTGCGACACTTAAGCGACCTATCGCCTCGACCGATTCCCCGTTAAGCGTCACCTGCCACTTGTCGTATCCGGTGATTACAGCGCTGTCCGGCGAGAGCTCGTTGACGGTCACCAGCCCAAGCGTTACCTTGAGCGGCACATAGTTCTTGAGCACGACGTCGAAGTATTGTCTGATGCCTTCCGATGAGTTCACCAATGTCTGCGTGCTTGTGCCAAAGAACCTCGCATCAGGGGAAAAAATTTCGACAATCGCCGCAAGGTCATGGCGATTAACTGCGGCAATCCACGCATGAAGCGCGCTTAGCGCGCCGTTTTGATGTTGATCTGAGGGGGTGGATTCTGGGTGCGAGAAAGACATGATTTTTTATCTATTGGTTCGCATTGACTATGCATCGACCATGTATTGAAACGTACGGCATCACGCATCTGACAGAGCATGAAAAGGATGGCGGATTTTGAAGCGGATCCGTTTCTAAAATATCAACCAATGCTTGTGTTTTATCTCTTAATCCTCTAGCGGGGAGCTGTTTAGTATCCTTAAAGGCATGGCTAGAATAGGCTAGATTACAAGTCACCACTTCAATGCCTTTTTACTTTTGGCACGCGGTTCGGCCATAGCGTCCTTAATCGACTCTCGCATTCCGGGTACTGCTAGGATACAAAGAGTTTCTTGAATGGCGCTCCAATCCTCTTCAGAAACTAAAACTGCATTAGCTCGCCTGCCTGAGATCAATATTGGTTTGTGTGGCTCCGCCGCTTTAATCCAGACTGGCTTAGTTCGCATCGAGTTCGCATCGATCAATCCCTTGATTTTTTTCTGGCCTTTCCGATGCTGGGTAATAGATTTTTCAAGGTCCTTGGCATTGGAGGGACATTTCATCAGATGGAGTGTTTTCATCAAACTGTTGAACGTGTCTAGAGACATCGCCACCGCATCCTGCGCGTCGCGTCTGGCGATCACAGTAAAGTCAGCGTCATCGACGACTTGATCAATGATTTGCTTTAATTGATTTCTTGCATCAGAAAAGTTGATCACCCGCATAGAGCCTCCGGCAGTACTTGTTCAATAAGTAGTGCAAGCATACTGATTGCGAAGCAAGCTAACAAGGTCCGAGAAAAAACCACCCGAAGGTGGTTTTTGTATTTCATGGTGGCCCGGGGCGGAATCGAACCACCGACACAAAGATTTTCTAACATCCTCCGATAGACCGCTTCGCCTATGAGTTAAATAGAAAAATGTTCAGTGAGCAATGCCTTTTTTTCTAGGTTGATTTCGGATAGATCCCGGTGTTACGCCAAATTTTTTCTTGAACGCGGTAATGAAATGATTTACATGAGAGTAGCCAATTTTATGCGCAAGCATTTTCATGGGTACCTCGGTCTCAAGTAGGGCACGAAAGGCTTGATCTAATCGTTGATTTGATAAAAAAGAATAAATCGATTGATCATATTTTTTAACAAAAGCTTGGTTTAATTTCCCTGGGCTGACATTATATTTTTTTGAAAGTTCGGCTAGGTTAGGTATGTCTGCAGTAACTTGCAAAAGTTCCGTGCGTAAAGCAGAAACATCAAAATCATCTTTTTCTAAATTATTCAAAAAACTTTTTGAAGATGAAATATAAAGGTTGAGTTCAAGTAGATACTGAAGAATGATGGACTGTGCAAACAGCAAGCGCATATTTCCTTCTAGGTGATCGGGAGTGCAATTTGCGATCTTATTTGAAATTATTTTAGGAATATTTTTTTCACGATATTCATAACCGGGAAGAAGGTTTAAATTTTTATAGAGATTTTCAGCGGCTTCTGATCCCAATAAACTAAATAATTCAATTTCGGATATGAATAGAGCAGATAAGAAAATATCTTCTTCGGTAAATAGCGTTTGTTCCACATTGAGGAATTCAAACCGTCCCAACATATCAAGTTTAGGCGTTCTTTTATGGTAGTTATTTTTATCGTTATCGCATAAAGCTACGGAGCCAGAGTGCACCATGTGAGAGATAAAAGTGGGCGATGAAAACTCTACTTGATACTTGCCTAAAACAAATTCAGATGGACGATCTTCATTTTCAAAATGATGCGTGGATTTGATTAGGGTAATTCCAGTACTAATTTCTAGGTGCTCCGTATAGCCGATCGCTAATTCGGGCGAGTAGGGAAATTGAAATTTTCTTATGGAGCCAATGATTTCAGAAGTTTGTATATCCTGTTCAAATAACCATTCGATTTTGTGTCCTAGGATTGCCATTTTAATATAGTGGTTATTGAATAATTTCGTAGTTGAATCTAACTATTTCGTAGAAAAATATTTATCTTCATTTTTGTCGTAGTGGATTGTAGATTTTTCGGTGCAATTAGTGACTTACTTTAACCAAATTAAATCATAGGATTGATTTGTGTTAAATCCAAGATATTCAAGTGGGGACTAAAAATGCTTGCCGAGAAGCAGCTATCCACAATAGGGCTCGAACTCAAAAAACATAGGGAACAGCTCAATCACTCCATTCAAGATATTTCCAGACAAATGGGAGTGTCCCCGAAGTGTATTGTCGCAATCGAAACGGGTAATCTGAACTTCTTCGCTGGTGCTAAATCAGATATTGCACGACTGATTAAGCTGTACAAACGAAAACTCCATTTGAGGGCAGATTTTTTGGAGTTCGAACTTGCTGCGCTTAGTGAAAATAACACCAAACCAGATTCGGAAGTTAGTTTGCCTTCATTCTTGATCAAAACCGTTTCTGTGTTGCCGAGGGCGTCAACAAAGATAAAAGGGCCAGTCTTGGCCAATCGCAGTGTTGTTTGCAAAAACAACGCTTTAAGCAACGGTGGATAGCATATTTCTAAAGATCTGCAAGCCGACCGTGATTTTTAGCTGTTCCTTAAAAAGTCGAGTTTGACTGGCAAGTTTTTTACAAATGACTGATCTATACCTCAGCAGTATTTCGGAAGTGATATCTCAAATCAAACGACAGAAATGAACAACCGACGTAAACAACTGAAATGATTATTCGATTCAAATATCTACAAAGTTCAGGTGATGCCCTTCAAATAACTGCGATGCTCAAGGAGGCTGATCGAAATACAGATGAAGGTCTTCGAATGACTGCAATGCTTAAGATAACTGATCGTAGTATTACTGCTGACAATATTCTTGATTATTTAACTGAGCGCTATCCTGAGCGGAAAAATATTGAAATCGCTGAGATCATTTCAAACTAGCGCTCATGAGCAATTTACTTCATCAATTCAAGTCGTTTGGTAATCCCCCAATTTTTAGCGTCCGTCAGAAGTGGCGTAATGCGCCCATGGCCAAGCGCTAATTTGGGGTAAGGAACCCTAGAACATCTTCTTATTATCACGTGAGCATCGAACTCAGCTGATAGCGTGACCCAGCACCTCAGCGGTATTGGTAGTGCCTCGGGGCGGAATGGAACCGGGCTGACGATATCCAACTCCATCCTTTGATTGTCATAACCCAGATCATTGGCGGTATAGCACCATTAGTATGATAAAATCATACCAATGACATGTTTTCAAAAGGCTATGCCATGGGCACCGTACGAAAAACCATCACCCTGACCGAGCAACAAGACAATTGGGTAAAGGCGCAAATTGAGGCGGGCAATTACACCAACGACAGCGAATACATTCGCGATCTGATCCGACGCGAACAGGAAAGAAGCGCTGAGACGGAAGCCATCCGTTCCGCGCTGCTCGAGGGCGAGGCCAGTGGTGAGCCTAAGCGTTTTGATATATCAGCGTTCAAGCAGAGAATGCTCGCAGGCCATGGCTGAGTATCGTCTCACTCCAGCAGCAGAGCACGATCTTGAAGCTATTTGGACGTACACGGCCCAGCAGTGGGGTGTTATGCAGGCCGATCGTTATATTGATTTTCTGACGGCAGCGTTTGATGTGTTGTCGCAGTCACCAAAGACCGCACCAGCATGCGATCACATCCGCTCAGGCTATCGCAGGCAAAGCGTCGAGCGTCACATGATTTACTTCCGGATTACGCAGTACGGAATCGCCGTCGTTCGCGTTCTTCATGACAGCATGGATGCGCCACGCCATCTTTGAGAAATCTGCTTTCATTAAACACGTAAACTTGCTGAGAAGCGTATGAAGGAGTTAAAGGGATGAAAGCTACAGCCAAAAAAACTTTCAAGCCTCTGACCCATAAGCAAATGGTCAGTAAGATGCTCGAGAAGCCTGCAGTTAAAGCTGAGGTGAATAAATTAAATCGTGAAGATTTTGCGATCCTAGATGAGATTCTCGCTGCAAGAAAACAAGCTGGCCTATCTCAAGCTTAAATTGCTAAACGCATGGGGACGCAAGCCCCACCAATTACAAGACTGGAAAATGCCTTGGCGATTGGAAAGCAGTCTTCCAGCTTAAGTACCCTCAGAAAACTAAAAAATTTAGCTTTACAAGCCCAAAACAAATGCCCCGCATAAAGCGGGGCATTTTTCGTTCATCGTGGCCTGGGCCGGAATCGAACCACGGCCGAGGACGCCTGAATTGTAGTAGTTCAGACCTGATCTGACAGAAAGGCCTTGCCAAAGGGTGGGGTTACCCGGTTTGATAACGATGCGAATCTTTATTAAACCAGCGCGCAAGCGCCAAGGAGTAACCCCATGAGTAGTGTTCCTCAGAATGTCATCAAACACAAGGTCGGGCTATTGAATCTGGCCGCCGAACTTGGCAATGTCTCCCGCGCCTGCAAGGTGATGGGCTTTTCCCGCGACACTTTTTATCGTTATCAGTCGGCCATGGCCAGTGGTGGCGTCGATGCCCTCATCGATGCCAACCGCAAGAAGCCCAATCTGCGTAACCGAGTCGAGGCAGCCACTGAAACTGCTGTTGCTGCCTTTGCCCTCGAGCAGCCCGCCTTTGGTCAGGTCCGCGTCTCCAACGAGCTACGCAAGCGCGGTATCTTCGTTTCACCCTCTGGCGTGCGCTCTGTCTGGCTTCGCCGTGATCTCGAGTCGTTCAAGAAACGACTTGCTGCGTTAGAGCGACACGTTGCCCAAACGGGTGAAGTGCTCACCGAAGCGCAAGTCGTGGCGCTGGAGAGGAAGCAGGACGACGATGTCGTTCACGGCGAGATAGAGACCGCGCACCCTGGCTATCTTGGGAGTCAAGACACCTTTTATGTCGGCACGATCAAGGGCGTCGGGCGCATTTACCAGCAGACCTTTATCGATACCTATTCGAAATGGGCCACCGCCAAGCTCTACACCACCAAGACGCCGATTACGGCAGCGGACTTGTTGAACGACCGGGTACTGCCATTCTTTGCCGAACAGGGCATGGGAATGATCCGTATCCTGACCGATCGCGGCACAGAATTCTGCGGCCGTCCGGAGGCGCATGATTACCAGCTCTATCTGGCTTTGAATGACATCGAACATACGAAGACGAAGGTGCGCCATCCGCAAACCAATGGCATCTGCGAACGCTTCCATAAGACCATTCTGCAAGAGTTCTACCAGGTCGCGTTCCGACGCAAGATTTATCGGTCGATCGAAGAGTTACAGCGTGATCTGGATGACTGGCTGCAAGACTATAACTACGAGCGCACGCATCAAGGGAAGATGTGCTGCGGGCGCACACCGATGCAAACACTGATTGACGGAAAGGAGGCGTGGCACGATAAAATCGCCACATTAAATAACTGAATTTGACCTGACAGCCGCATCGATCAAATCGGGTAACTGTCAGATCAAGTCGCGATTACTACAC
>JAIXYM010000129.1 GCA_027490255.1 Oxalobacteraceae bacterium
ACACTCTTTTTACTCGCGCCGCTGTCTTCGTTATCCGTGTATCTTTTCGCTGCGGGGATGGGTTTCCTGTGGCTGTCGACGGTACCGCTGACTAACGGCGTCATTGCCAGTATTTTCGGTATGCGGTATCTGTCCATGCTGTCGGGATTCGTCTTCCTCTCTCACCAGATCGGCAGCTTTCTCGGTGTGTGGATGGGCGGTTATCTGTACACAATCGACGGCAACTACAACACGGTATGGATGATCACAATTGTGCTGGGCGTGTTTGCCGGATTGGTGAATCTGCCGATCAGGGAAGGTGCGATCGTGCGCGCACAAGCAGCAGCGGCATGATGCGATCACGCTGGACTCGGGCTATGCTGCTCTTGCTGAGCGCTGCTCTGGTCGCTCTGATTTTTTCCGCTTATCTACGACCCGCATTCATGCTCGATCTTGCCAACCGTCTGCTACTTTGTATGTGATGCGATGAAGAGACACGACACCCTTTCCCGTCCCGCAGTGCAATCGCTGGTCGCTTCACGCATACGCGAGGTGGCCAATGCGGGCATGGGCCGCTCGGATGTACTGCCGTTCTGGTTTGGCGAACCCGATGAAGTCACACCTGATTTCATTCGCGAAGCCGCTAAGGCCGCGTTAGACACAGGCGACACGTTTTACACACACAATCTCGGCATACCTGCGCTACGTGAAGCGCTCGCTTGCTATGTATCAGAACTGCATCAGCCGGTGACTGCGGATCACATTGCAGTCACCTCTTCAGGCGTTTCTGCGCTGATGCTGGTAGCGCAGCTCTTGCTCAATCCTGGCGACCGGGTCGTGATTGTCACACCGTTGTGGCCCAATCTGATTGAGATACCAAAGATTTTGGGTGCCGAGGTGGTTTCCGTACCCTTGCAGCTATCAACACAACGCACCGATCCGATTTGGGAACTCGATCTTGATCAACTGCTGGATGCGCTGACACCCAACACGAAAGCGCTACTGATCAACTCGCCCAACAACCCCACTGGCTGGACCATGCAGAGAGCGCAGCAGCAGATCGTTCTCGATTACTGTCGCAAACATGGCATCTGGCTGCTGGCAGACGACGTGTATGAACGGCTGGTCTACGATGTTCCGGTCGGCACGCGCACCTGCGCACCATCGTTTCTTGACATCGCTGACACCAATGAACGCGTAGTCTCAACCAACAGCTTTTCAAAATCCTGGCTTATGACGGGTTGGCGATTGGGCTGGATGCAAGTACCGACCTCATTGATGGCTGACTTGGGCAAACTGATCGAGTACAACACCTCATGTGCGCCGGGCTTTGTGCAACAAGCCGGCATCGTTGCCGTTGAGCGCGGTAAAGATATCGTCGCGCACTCCATCGCCCGCTATACCGAAGCACGCAATTATCTGTATGAGCAGCTTTCAAGACCCGTTTTCCGCGAGGCAGGCATCGTCGCTCCGCGCCCTGCGGGTGCGATGTATCTGTTCTTTCGTATCGAGGGTGAAACGGATTCACTCGCTTTGTGCAAGCGACTGGTAAGCGAAGCGGGGTTGGGCCTTGCACCCGGAAGCGCGTTCGGGCCTGAGGGCGAGGGCGCTATCCGCTGGTGTTTTGCGAGCACAATTGAACGTCTGGCACTTGGCGTACAACGACTGGAAGATTTCATCGGCAAACGCTAAGTGCACACGACAATATCTAGCTAGACATTTTTCTCATCTTCGACTGGGGCATAATAGTCGGGCCATTGCAGCCTCACACATAACAAGACGCGATCACGGGAGACCTCATGTCAAAGCGCATCAAAACGGCAATTTCCGGCAGCCTGCCCAAACCGGCTTGGCTGGCTGAGCCCGAAAAACTCTGGGCGCCCTGGCAGTTGCAAGGAGAGGCACTGGCACAGGCAAAGACTGATGCGATGCGACTGGCCGTGGATGATCAGCTGCGCTCGGGTATTACGGTGATTGGTGATGGGGAGCAGACACGTCAGCATTTCGTGACGACCTTCATCGATCATTTGGGTGGGGTGGATTTCGTCAATCGCAAAACGGTGCGGATCCGAAACCGTTATGACGCTGAAGTACCCGTCGTTGTTGATAAAGTCACTCGCACCCGCTCCGTCTTCGTGGAAGATGCCAAGCGTTTGCGCGCGCTGACAAAGGGGCCTATCAAATTTACGCTGCCCGGCCCGATGACGATGATCGACACGCTGTATGACAATTACTACAAGAGCCGTGAAAAGTTGGCCTGGGCGTTTGCCGAGATACTAAATGAAGAAGCAAAAGAGCTCGCGGCTGTAGGCGTTGATGTGGTGCAGTTTGATGAGCCGGCATTCAATGTGTTTTTTGATGAAGTGCGCGACTGGGGTGTTAAAACACTGGAACGTGCCGCACAGGACTTGTCATGCAAATCAGCCGTGCATATTTGCTACGGCTATGGCATTGAAGCGAATATCAAATGGAAACAAGGCTTGGGTGAAGAGTGGCGGCAGTATGAACATGTGTTCCCGCTACTCGCAAAGAGCCGCATTGATCAGGTGAGTCTGGAATGCCAAAACTCGCGTGTGCCCATGGAGTTTATCGAGATGCTCAGAGGTAAAGACGTGCTGGTCGGTGCTATCGATGTCGGCACCCATCAGGTTGAGACACCCGAAGCTGTCGCGAATGTACTACGGCGCGCGTTGCAGTACGCCGATGTGGAACACATACAAGGTTGTACGAATTGCGGTTTGGTCACCATGCCACGGGAAGTGGCAACCGCCAAGCTGCGTGCACTGGCGGCGGGTGCGGATTTACTGAGCACAGAATTGGGACTTGATTGATCACGGTACAATAGCGCGATGGACTTGACACTAACCGAACTGGAATCCGCCATTAACTACTGGCGGAGAATGCGCCCCGCCTCTGGCGAGGAGCGCGCACTGTCGCCCGAAGTTAACGCGCTCGCGGATGCTTATGCGCTGATGATTTTCGAGCGTGCACGCACGCGTCCTTTATCCTCACTGAGTGATGACGCACGATCGCTGATCGAAGCCTGGCGTGCAACCGCCGAAGGCAACGCCGCCTGATGTCGTTGTTGCCGGCGCGTCGCTGACATTTTGTTTTTCTCAGTGGCGGACAGAGCGTTAGCTTCATTAACAGTCTCTTTCGTCCGATCTTCCTGATCTTCAGCACCGCTAGCGAATTGTGTTCGCAGCCACACATCCAGTAAGCGGGCAAGTCGCTCGGGCGAGATGCGGTGTGTCGCATCTGTATTCGCATACAACCAGTCTGACAACGCCAGAAATCGGGCGAAGGGCGCGTCGCCTAAAATTTCAGGCAAACGTTCAGAAAAACGCCCCGAGTTCGCCACCAGATCCCAATAACGCGCAAATCGCACCAGTCTTTGCATCGTATTGAAATCAATGCAGTCGGTCGCGAGAATCTGATAAGGCGGCGCCGGGTCGAACACCATCGCATAGGTCTGTGAGTGCCGGATGATGGGCGTGCCGCGCAGGCGTTTAAGTATGCCAAACTGAATTTCATGCGGCTGCAAAGCGACCAGCTGATCAAAACCGCGCGCAAAGCTGTCGATGTCCTCACCCGGCAAACCTGCAATCAGATCAACATGCAAATGGGCGTGCGTGTCTTCGCGCAGCCAGCGCAAATTAGCCATCGCCTTTTCATTGTTTTGCTTGCGACTGATACGGGCCTGCACCTCTGGATTGAAACTCTGTATGCCGATTTCGAATTGCAAAGCACCCGGTGGAAATCTTTGTATGCTGTCTTTCAGCGCCTCAGGCAAATGATCCGGCACTAACTCAAAATGCGCAAAAACAGGTTCATCCGGATTCGCATGGAGCTTATCAATGAAGAATTGCAGAATACGCAGGCTGTTGCTGATATTCAGGTTAAAAGTACGATCAACAAATTTAAAAACTCGGGCGCCTCGCGCATGCAGCGCATCAAGCTCGCGCAACAAATCATCCAAGGGAAATGGCCACGCTGTCTTGTCGAGCGCAGACAAACAAAACTCGCATTTGAACGGGCAACCGCGGGAAGCTTCAACATACACGGTACGCTGTGCGATGTCTTCCGCACTGTAATGCGCGTAGGGAAAAGCGATTTGATCCATGGCGGGCTGTTCTCCTGCATGAATTTTCATCAGGGGCTTTGGACCATTCAGAATTTGCGAGCACAAGCGGGGAAAGGTCGTATCCCCCCAACCAGTCACCACGTAATCTGCCAATGCAATGATGCGCTGGTCATTTGTCTCATGCGAGACTTCCGGGCCGCCCAGCACGATGGTGATCTCCGGTGCGACGCG
>JAIXYM010000130.1 GCA_027490255.1 Oxalobacteraceae bacterium
AAATAACTGATGAACTCTGACTTTTCATCCGCAAATTTTTTGTGGGCTGCATCAGCGGCTGCTTGCACATCGACGGGTCGGTCACGCGGATCCTGAACCGACAGTGCTGCAGCAATAATTAGCATCTCACCCAGACACCGATGGTCGCGTCCCGCGAGAATCATTCTGCCCACTCGGGGATCCATCGGCAATCGCGCTAACTGACGACCTAGCTCAGTGAGTTCCTGCGCCTCGTCGACCGCACCAAGCTCCTGCAACAACTGATAACCATCCGCAATCGCACGACCCAATGGCGGCTCGATAAACGGAAACTGCTCCACATTACCCAGCCTGAGTGACTTCATACGCAAAATCACAGCCGCCAGCGAAGAACGCAAAATTTCGGGTTCGGTGAATTTTGGTCGCTGCAAATAATCCCGCTCGTCATACAAGCGAATGCAAACGCCCGCTGCCACCCGACCGCAGCGTCCGGCACGTTGATTAGCCGCCGACTGCGCAATAGCCTCGATCTGCAGCTGCTCAACCTTGTTGCGATAGCTGTAGCGCTTGACACGCGCCGTGCCCGCATCGACTACATACCGAATCCCGGGCACCGTAAGCGAAGTTTCTGCCACGTTGGTCGCCAACACGATGCGTCGTGCATTGCTAGTTTTGAAGACGCGCTCCTGCTCCTGCGCCGACAGACGCGCGAACAGCGGCAAGATCTCGACATGCGGCGGATGATGCTTGCGCAGCGCTTCGGCAGCATCACGTATTTCTCGCTCACCGGGTAGGAAGACGAGAATGTCACCGGAACCCACTATGGCCAACTCGTCAACGGCATCAACGATCGCATCCATGAGATCGCGCTGCTCGCGGCTACGCGCAGCACCAGATGTGGATGGCGTAGCGCCTTTGGATTGCGTACCTTGCTCCACAGGCCGCTCAACGGGCCTGTATCGCACTTCCACCGGATACAAGCGTCCCGAGACTTCAATCACCGGCGCCGGTGTTCCTGCATGCTCGAAATGTTTTGCGAAGCGATCAGCATCAATGGTCGCCGAGGTGATGATGAGTTTCAAATCCGGCCGGCGTGGCAGCAACTGCTTCAGATAACCCAACAGAAAATCAATATTCAAACTGCGCTCGTGGGCTTCATCGATGATGAGCGTGTCATATTGCCGCAGCAGCGGATCACCCTGCGTCTCGGCAAGCAGAATGCCGTCGGTCATTAGCTTGACCCACGCGCCCTCGGACAGGGTGTCGTTGAAACGTACTTTGTAGCCCACATGCATGCCGGGCGGCGAGCCGAGTTCCTGCGCGATACGCTTGGCCGTTGAAGAAGCAGCGATGCGACGCGGCTGGGTGTGGCCAATCATACCAAGCTCGCCACGGCCCAGAGACAGACAAATCTTAGGCAGCTGCGTGGTCTTGCCAGAGCCCGTCTCACCGCAGACGATGATGACCTGATGCTGCCGCAGGGCCGCCATGATGTCCTCGCGCCGGCCGGATACGGGCAGCTCATCAGGAAAACTGATCGCCGGCAGCGGGTGACGCACTGGAATCGGTTTCGGGCGGGGAGCGTGGGCAGCGCGGGGAGCGTGAGAAGCGTGAGGCGCTGAAGCTACAGGGCGCGCAGGTCGTGCTTTTTTTGGAGAGTCGGGTGCAGACATGTCGGAGCGAATTATAATGCGCCCCATGGACAACCCTACCCAGTTCGTCGCGTGGCTGCGCTCAGTCGCGCCCTATATTCACGCATTCCGCGGAAAGACCTTTGTGGTCGCCTTCCCGGGTGAGCTGGTGCGGGCGGGCGCACTGCCCGTATTGGCGCATGATCTGTCGCTATTGCATGCACTCGGGATCAAGGTCGTGATTGTCTACGGCTCACGTCCTCAGGTTGAAGAACAACTGGCCTTGCGCAACGAAGAGTCGCGCTTTCATAACGGCCTTCGCATCACGGATGCAGTCGCCCTGGAGTGCGCCAAGGAAGCAGCGGGCGAACTCCGACTGGATATCGAAGCCGCATTCAGCCAGGGACTGCCAAACACACCGATGGCTAATGCGGCGATACGCGTAATCTCGGGTAATTTTGTCGTCGCGCGTCCGATGGGTATTATTGACGGCGTCGATCTTGAACACACCGGCCTTGCGCGCAAAATCGCCTACGAAACTATCCATCCCATTTTGGACAATGGGGGTCTGGTGCTGCTCTCGCCGCTAGGCTTCTCGCCGACCGGCGAAGTTTTCAATCTGGCCATGGAAGACGTGGCTGTAGCAGCCGCGATATCACTGCGTGCCGACAAACTGATCTTCATCACTGAAACGCCCATGATGACGGATGCTGGTGGTACCGCGATTCATGAGGTATCGGTCCATCAGGCGCAGGCCGTCATGGAATCCGCTTGCTTGCCCGCGGATGCTGCATACTATTTTTCCAATGCGATCCGAGCCTGTCAGTCCGGTGTGCCGCGTGCTCACATTGTGCCGTTTTCTACCGATGGTTCGGTCTTGCTCGAAATTTTTACGCACGATGGCGTAGGCACGATGGTGTCAGCCCAGAATCTGGAAAGTCTGCGTGAAGCCAGTATTGAAGATGTCGGCGGCATTCTTCGTCTGATCGAACCTCTTGAAGCAGATGGCACCTTGGTAAAACGCGGTCGCGAATTGATCGAACGCGAGGTTGACTATTTCTCAGTCATTGAGCATGACGGTGTGATTTTCGGTTGCGCAGCGCTCTACCCTTTCCCTGCAGAGAAAATGGCCGAGATGGCCTGCCTAACGGTGAGTCCTGATTCACAAGCGCAAGGTGATGGCGAACGTTTGCTCAAGCATCTGGAAAATCGCGCGCGCGCCGCCGGATTCAAAAAACTATTTGTCCTCACAACCCGCGCCGCCCACTGGTTTCTCAAGCGCGGATTCACCAACGCCAGCCTGGATGACTTACCCAAGGACCGGCAAAACATGTACAACTGGCAGCGCAAGTCGCTCGTACTAATTAAAAATCTTTGAACTGGAGATATCAATGACTCGGATGGTCCACTGCATCAAGCTCGGCAAAGAAGCCGAAGGACTGGATTTCCCCCCCTATCCCGGCGATCTGGGTAAAAAAATCTGGGAAGGCGTCTCCAAAGAAGCTTGGGGCGCCTGGCTAAAGCACCAGACCATGTTGGTCAATGAAAACCGCCTGAATCTGGCCGATGTGCGCGCACGAAAATATCTGGCAACGCAAATGGAGAAGCATTTCTTCGGCGACGGTGCCGATGAAGCGCAGGGATATGTGCCGCCAGCCGACTGAATAGCAACGTTTCTTTTAAGTAAGCCGCCTGCGGGCGGCTTTTTTTGAGCGCAACCCCGAGAAACGCTGGCATCCAGCAAGCGAGCCGTTACCACGCACTGATCCGCATACGCGGTTCCTAAAAAATTACAGCGTATTCATTAGTATCACGACAAAGCAACTATCTGATCGCATCAATTTCAACTAAAGATCATTCTGGTGAAAAATAACAGAATTAAAACCTAGAGAATCTGCCATGAATCGCATCAATGGAAAATCCGCTGAGCACTATCAGAACATGGAGACGCGCTACGCAGACTATGCTGAACGCTTGAAAAAATTAGAAAAAGACTATTCTCTCTCATCTTTTCTGAGCAAGGCCATAGAGCATCTGAAATCAAACGAAGCCGATGCAACGCAGGTAGCGCATTTCTTGATGGGGAAAACCGAGACTTTGCCTGATGGTTTGGAAATACACAGACCTGCATTGTCGCCGGAGGTCCATGACGTTATGTACGATGTGTTGCGAACCAACCGATACGGCAACTGGGTCATCAAGGAGTCGACTGAAAAAACCATCAGCAAGCTCACTCATTTACAAGCGCTGCTTGAGGCGACCAATGGTCCGTCTGCAGTACATCAAATAAATCAGGCCGGCCAAACGGCACCGAAAAATACAAATTGTTTTCTTATAAAGCTCCCACCAAAACCGACCACATCTGAAAAATTTTTATCCCTGCTCACCCCGCCGGTGACTGCAGAAAAAAACTCGGTATCATTGCCTTCTGAGTCTGCAGCCAGTCCTCATTTAGGTTCGAAAACTCATGAAACGACTGAAGCGCGGCTAGCCGCTCAATCAATAAATTCGCTGCAGAATTCTCGCAAGGAAAAAATTCTCGAAATTCTTTCGAAAGCACCCTCTGCATTGACCGCACACCCTGGCTGGAAAACGGTCGAAAAAAATATGGAGTGCTATGTCGAAGCGACTGACGCAATACAAGGAAATATCTTTGATCAGCTTCTCAAAAATTATGGGAACCAGATTTTCAGTTTATTGGAAACTGCAAAAATACAATCAAACCTCGGCGAAAAAAAAGCCATACAAATAGCAACCACGCGCGATGTTTTTAATATTGCAATGAATACCTTCAATGAGAAAACTAACGAGAATTCCATAGGTTGCCCAAAGAGCCTTGCCCGTGCAGATGATAAAGAGGTTATCGAACCTGGCAAGCAAATATCTTTGTGCATAGATACACCTATCGATTGTGGCAACGGCGAAGTGAAAGAAATTTCCGTACTGTCATGCATCGCCCCTGCTCTAGACACAAATGGGCAACCTGAATTCGAAAAATATGTCACAGGTAAGACAACTTCCAAATACAAATTGAAACGCCAGGATTATCGGCTTTCCCTGGACACGATCAAGCAGCAAATTCTCGAAACGGCGAGAGAAAAAAAGCCTCCGCGCGTGATCCTGTCTGCAATAGGTGCAAACGCTTTTGTTAGTGCTCTGCCTGACCCTGAAAGAGAAGTAGCACGTAATATGATTGCGAACATGCTGGCAGAAACCGCGAGGGAGCTAGGTGCGATGGGGATAGAAATCGGGTTTACCGATGTGAAAGAGGACTTCTGTGGCAGGATAAATACAATCAACGCAAACGGGCCAACGATTAAAGTACTTGGAAAAATACCGGGGGATTGGATCCAGAATCGTGACCTGCTGTTGAATGCCTGGGATACTCATTCTTTATTGGGCAATGGCCTCGGGGCAGATAACTCTCTTGATGGTTACATCGGACGATCATCATTAATCCATTTCATGCATGCGCTGATCTGTTCGATGTATCACGCCGGCGTCATCGGTGAAGATGGCAGCCCAGCACCTGCTGCACCTCCCGGTCCGAGCATCGCATGACTGAGTTGCAGCAGGAATCGAAAACACCAACGATCAAAATTTCATCGTCTTCACGCCATCCACCGTACCGAGCAGACAGACATTCGCTCCTTTAACGGCAAACAATCCCACGCTAACGACGCCCGGCCAAGCGTTGATTACCTGTTCCAATGCTACGGGATCACGAATCTCAAGGTCCATCGCATCGATGATGCAGCAGGCGTTATCGGTCAGATAAGGCTTCCCATCTTTGAGACGCAGCACAGGCGCCGCGCCCATTGATGAGAGTTGCCGGGTGACGGCCGCGACAGCCATGGGGATGACTTCGACTGGCAAGGCAAATTTACCGAGCACATCGACCAGCTTGGAACCATCAGCAATACACACAAATCTGTCGGCGACAGAGGCGACGATTTTTTCGCGGGTGAGCGCACCACCGCCGCCCTTGATCATCGCGCCTTGATGATTGATCTCGTCAGCGCCATCGACGTATACCGACATGCGCTCGACCTGATTCAAGTCCAGCACCGGGATGCCATGCGATCTCAAACGAGCAGCAGTCGCCTCGGACGAGGCCACTGCGCCCTGAATACGATCCCGGATCCGGCTCAGTTCATCAATAAAGAAATTAGCCGTCGAGCCGGTTCCCACGCCGATGATTTCGCCTTCTACCACGTAGTCGAGCGCGGCCCGCGCTACTGCCTGTTTGAGTTCATCTTGCGTCATTCATATCGCTCCGGTCATTGAAGACGATATTTTATCGGAAGCACCGGTGCCAACGGCTGAATCCGGATGAATTCAACCAATCAGCAATCTCACGACTCAAGCGGGTGCCGCATTCGCAACCAGATACTGCGCCAGCGAGGCCTTGTCATGCAAGTTGAGCTTGCGATACAAATGGGCCAGCTGATTGCGCACTGTGTGATGCGATACACCTAACTCTCGTGCAATCTGCTTGTGACTCATGCCCGAGGCAAAGCGCCGAGCCACGACAAACTCACGCGGCGTCAGGATTTCCATCGCATTCACTGGGCGGATACGGCACAAATGGCCGCCCTGTTGTCTGACCAGCGTGATTTCGATTTGCGTGCCGCGATAAGGTTTACCGGTCAACAGAAGCTCCATTACCTCGGCCGGTATGGCCTCCGGCTCCAGTTCGGGCCACTCCCTCTCCAGCAAACTGAAGAAACGTGGATCGGCGATTTCCACCATCCCTTCCGCATTGATCAGACCCGAGGCCATGCCACGGTCATTAGTGCTTTTGCCCGTATTACGTTCAATAGCGCGTGCCTGATTGATCACCAGCGCGCGAGACAAATGCGTCCACAAACCATGAAGGCAGGCGGCGTCACTTTCGGCAAAACGGACATCATGCTTGCGATACAAAACAATCCAGCGTGCTGGACTGACCTTTTGCGGGTCATCCCCATGGACGATGAGATGACACAGTCCCAGTTCTTCGGCCATGGTTCGCACACCACTCAATTCTCGTCCTTTCGGTTTGCCGCGTTTGCCATGCCGGCTCTTGCGGTACAGTTCCCGGATCCCGCCCCGCGATGGCGCCATGGGCGCGTTGCGAAATCCCTTGGCGACCGGATCATCGCGAAGCGATGCTTGCCCTCTCCCGGCCTGTGGCTCGATGACAGCAGGCAGGGAGTTGTCCGCCGTCAACAAGCTCTTGGCAGCTGTTTTGCGCGCGTCCCCGCCGGTACCGAAGATCGCGCCATCAAAACGGATCCATGTCTGTAATAAACCAATCGCCTGATTAAGAAATTGATCGGGCGCCGCGTACTCCGCGAGGGCGTACAAGTCTCTGACGGTGCTTGAAAATGCTTGCAAGAGAACCTCCTACGTGTCCGTTGTTGTGTGGGTTTTTGTTCGGATAGCGCACGACATTACTAAAGAGACAACTTATTTTATTTAATTTGCAACAAAAAAGCTGCATTTTTGAATAAAAATGTTGTTAATCGAACATCTGAAGAGATTTTCCTGGAGGGAACTACGGCGCATTACGAGCCATCAAGACGGCGCAGCATCAAAAATTATGAAATTGGCTTACCCGCCCCAAGCTAATTGGGGGGGTGGTGCAGGTATCATCTCGACGAGCGCGCGATTGCGCCCTTTGACTGTTGCATTAGCCTTGCTTGACCAACACTCCCGACCCCGAAAGATCGTCACGTGAAGTCCACACTCACTCGCACGCTTCCAGAGAGCAGCTCACCCGCCTTGTCAGCGCTGACCCAGCATGCGGCTGAGGCTCGCTCATGGGCTTTGGGGGATTTGTTCAAACAAGACGCCCAGCGTGCTCAGGTGTTTTCGATTGAAGCCGCAGGACTATTACTTGATTTTTCAAAAAATCATCTGCGTCACGACTCCCTGAATCTGCTCGCCGATTTCGCGAGGGACCGCGGGGTTGAAACCCTGCGGGATGCCATGCTGGCTGGCGAGCGAATCAACACCACCGAACACCGTGCCGCCCTGCATACGTGCTTGCGGCAACCACCGAACACCAGTTTTCTCTTCGATGGCCACGACATCACTGCCGACATTCAGGCGGTGCTGTCGCGCATGTCTTCCTTCGCAGAAAAAATCCGCGATGGCAGCTGGAAGGGCTACACGGGTCAGCGCATCACGGATATCGTCAACATCGGGATTGGTGGTTCGGATCTGGGGCCCGCAATGACCTGCGCTGCACTGCGCACCTATGCGCACCCCGAGCTGCGCTTGCATTTTCTGTCCAATGTCGATGGACATGCCACCGATGCACTGCTGTCGGTATTGAATCCGCAGACCACGCTGTTCATCGTCGCCTCCAAAACATTCACCACCATGGAGACCATGCGCAACGCCGAGGCCGCGCGCACCTGGCTGCTGCAACACGCACAACCCGCTGATCTGGCTAAGCATTTCGTTGCCGTATCTACGAATACAGATGCCGTACGTGAGTTTGGTATTGATCCGGTCAACATGTTCCCCTTCTGGGACTGGGTCGGCGGACGCTACTCCATCTGGTCGGCGATCGGTCTGCCGCTGCTGATTGCGATCGGGATCGAGGCCTTTAGAGAATTTCTGGCCGGTGCACATCGCATGGATGAACATTTCCGCACCGCGCCGCTAGGCTCCAATATGCCGGTCGTATTGGCACTCACAGGTTTTTGGTATCGCCAGTTTTTTGGTACCACCTCGCAACTGATCGCACCCTATCATGAAGACCTGCACCTCTTTCCTGCCTACCTGCAGCAACTGGAAATGGAAAGTAACGGCAAGCAGGTCACCCGCGATGGCAAACCTATTTCTATGCCAACGGCACCGGTGACATGGGGCAGCGTGGGTACTAATGGGCAGCATGCTTATTTTCAGTTGCTGCATCAAGGTACGGATTTGATCCCCGTCGATTTCATCATCGCGCTGAAACCTGCGCATCCCTATAAAGATCAACACAAGGCGCTGCTGGCAAATGCAGTGGCACAGGCAGAAGCGCTGATGTGCGGCAGCGGCAGCAGTAGCAGTAATGGTAGCGATGCCACGCTGCCACCACATCGAGTTTTTGCAGGCAACCGCCCAAGCAATATGCTGGTGTTGCCGGCACTGGATCCAGCTGCATTGGGCGCGCTAATTGCGCTATACGAACATAAAACCTTTGTGCAAGGCGTACTTTGGAATATCAACAGCTTTGACCAATGGGGTGTCGAGTTGGGCAAGACCCTAGCCCACCGAATTCTTGATGAACTCAATGACGCCGCACCCATTACAAGCCATGACAGCTCGACCGCAAATCTGATCAAGCGCGTCCAGAACGCACTCAAGTCATAATCTGCCCGCGAACTTCAACCCAATCTCTTCCTATTTTTTGCATCAATACACACTGACCGCCATGAACCAGCTCGAGCAGTTAAAGCAATACACCACCGTCGTTGCCGATACCGGTGATTTTCAATCCATCGAGGCCTTCACCCCACGTGATGCGACCACCAATCCCTCACTGATACTCAAGGCAGTACAAAAACCTGCTTATCAGCCGCTACTGGCCGAGACCCTTCAAAAGCACAAGGGCAGATCCACCGACGAGATAGTGGATCACCTGCTGATCGCGTTCGGATTGAAAATTCTGGCGCTGATACCGGGACGCGTGTCCACTGAAACCGATGCACGCCTGTCGTTCGATACCGAAGCCACGATTGCCAAAGGCCGCCAACTGATCGCACTGTACGAAGCAGCCGGCATATCGCGCGAGCGCGTGCTGATTAAGATCGCATCGACCTGGGAAGGTATACGCGCAGCACAAGTACTGGAAAAAGAAGGCATTCACTGCAACATGACGCTGCTGTTTTCACTGCCACAGGCGGTGGCTGCTGCTGATGCGGGCGCCAAACTGATTTCGCCGTTTGTCGGTCGAATTTATGACTGGTATAAAAAATCGACGGGAGAGAATTACACCGGTGACAATGACCCCGGTGTGCAATCGGTGGCCAACATTTATGCGTATTACAAAAAATTCGGCTATGCGACCGAAATCATGGGTGCGAGCTTTCGTAATACCGGGCAGATCCTGGCGCTGGCCGGTTGTGATTTACTGACAATCAGTCCGGAATTGTTGCAGCAACTGGCCGACACTGATGCGCCGGTGGAACGTCGGCTCTCCCCTGACAAAGCGACCCAATCGGATATCAAGCGGCTGAGTTTTGATGAGAAAGGTTTTCGCTTCGCCCTGAATGATGATGCGATGGCGACTGAAAAGCTGGCCGAGGGTATTCGGCTGTTTTGTGCAGACGCCATCAAGCTGGAAACACTGGTCAAGGTTTGAAACGGTCTGGTGCAAATCTGACCTACAATCGACATCGCTATTCCTCAGCGACCGGAGCATCAAGCTGCGAGCACATGGCCGTTACTCGTTAGGCGACGCAGTCTCTATGTACTCGGACTTTTTTTATTGAATTCGCTAATCATGAATTCAGCCGCGGATAATCTATCCCGATCTTCTTTTATCATGTCCTTGGGATCAAGACCTTTGTAGGAAGCAATGACTATTTGAGCAATTGCAGCGCAATTCGGTCTCGAATACTTCGCCCGGTCGCCAACAAATTGGTATTGGATATTCTGCTGCTCGCTCAATGACGAAAATTCCTTAACAAATGCATCGAAATCCGTACTTGCAGAGGTAATTGCTCCGGGGTTCAAGCTATCAATGGTTGGTATTTTTGATATGAGCCCTGCTATTGTTTTTTTAGCTGGCGACAGTACTTTGATCCGGCTTTCCAATTCCTTGCTCAAATTAGGCACATATTCCTTCAGGCCCTTGATGGCATCGATTTGTTCATAGCTAGGGCGAATGACATAAAAATCCTTGATTACTTTGTCGATATTCAGTGTCTGTAAAATTTTTATTAATTGCCCAGCCAGTTCAAGACGCTTGAGACTGTCTTCATTCGCTGATGCAGAATTTTGCTGGTAACTCAATGCAACTTCATTGTCCGATGCAACCGCAGATGAAAGATTTTTTTCTAACGGTGAAGACAGTAAATATAAACCTTGCCAGGCCAAATTACGCTCTTCCATTCCATGAATAGGCATAAGCATTGTCGCAAAGGCATTCGGCATCTCATCACGACTCTCTGAAACGCTTTTCAGAATGCCGCTGAGGGTAGACATCCATCGGGGTGTTGAAGGCGGTGGCGGTGGTGGTGGAGAAACAGCCTGGCCCGGCAAGGTGCTGACGCCACTTTCCAGCGTGACCTTCGCCGACTCCTGCACACTCACGCCAGCTGTTTTGAGCAAAGCCTGAATAGCTGTGCTCTCATCATCCGACAGTGACTGCAACAAGCGCTGCTGTGCATATTGGATGCAATCCACAGAAAGAAATCTACTTTTTTCGGCGAATTGATATGGTTTTTCCATCTTTTTGTAAGCACTGAAAAAATCTTCGAAGTCCGCCTGCCCCGCTGGTAGCGCCGCTAAGCGGGCACGCTCTGCTGCCTTGTCCTTCGACTCCTGCGCCAGCCGATTTTTTTCTACGTCTCTCGCCATATTCGCTGCGTCGGCATTCAGCAGCGCTGTCGCCGCCTTGCGTTTTTTTTGTACATCATCAGAATATGAAATGGCAGCATGTTCTGGATGAACTTCTTGATAGCGCCTCGCGACTGCCAGAGCGTTAGGATCGAGAAGGGCAGGCTCAGTAGCCGATATGCTCGCAAACCCCTCCGATGCTTGGTATCCCTCAGAAAATTCGTCGAATAACTTCTCTGCAGGCGATATCTCTAGATCGACCAATGACGATACATTTTCCGCCGATCGAATTTCCGGAGTTGCTGGGCTTGGTAGCGTATTCGTCGTCTGCGAAAGAACTTTCGGTAGCTCTACTGATTCTTGGCTGACTGGAGACGAAATATTCTGAGAAAAGTCATGCGGCACTTTATCTTCATTGCCCGTCAAACTTTCTTTACCGAATCTATCGTCCACAATAAGATCCTCTGCGTCCGATTCATCATCAGTATCTAGATCGCCATAACGTCCTAAATAGTTTGATTGGTTGCGACTGCCATTATTTACATTTCTTAGCGCAGCGGCACTATCAGCTCCACGGATCGCGTTGCTGACATGCGCAAATGCCCCCCTGAAAGATTCT
>JAIXYM010000114.1 GCA_027490255.1 Oxalobacteraceae bacterium
CCGCGTCATCACGACGCGGGAAGCGGGCCAAGCGCCTAGGATTTTGAAACTCAAGACGGGCGGAGATGGTGTACCCCAGAGTCGGTATACGCTGAAAACCTCTCTGCAAGCACGAACGACCTTGGCAAACTCGAGTAAAGCCGGCTTGTTCATTTCGATTCACCATGATTCCACAGCGGCGCGCTTCATCACAACCGATTCATCTCTCTGTGGCGGTCGCGGTGGGCATACCTTGCTTCCAGAATTCAAAGCGAGGAACGATATTGGTTTCAACGTGTTTGTCGATCAGGACCCCAAAAATCCACACTACCAGCACAGCTTGCGTTTTGCGAAGTTGCTGGGTCAGGAGTTAGTTGGCCTTGGCAGGAAACCGTCCAATTACCATTTTTTTCCTGAAGATGATTGCCGCTCTTGCCGACCCGTGATTCGTGAACTGGGTATTTGGCATCAGCAGTTACATGTATTGCGGCATGTTCGCATGCCTGCGGTGTTGGTTGAAGTGGGCAATATCGCTGATGCAGAGGACGAAGCCCTGATCAACACCGAACAATTTCGTGAGCAGTTTGCGCAAGCGCTGAACCGGGCGGTCGATCGCTTTTTTCTGTCGCGGTGAGCGCTTGAACTGATTTAACTCCAGCGCTTCGAGCGCAAGCAGAAATTCATTCGCAAGCCATCTTCCACAAGGGCAGCGTGAATTCGTCAAATGAGTCAATTTCCCATTCTACCGCGCTATCCTCTTGATGAATCGGACCCTTACCCATGGGTTCGTCATGCCAGGCGAAGTATTTCTGTCGCATTGCCCGACTATCGCATTCGAACTCTGTCTGCACACGTTGTGATCGATAAGCTTTGCCATTGACCCGACGCATATACGGCGGCTGGTAGTCAAACACTCGCCACAAGACCACCGTGCCGAGGTGGCGCTCGATACTGTCGACGTCCAGATACTGCTTGACGCCGCCATCGGGCGAAGAGGTGATCTCAACCCAGTTTTCAGCTTGCGCCGATATCGTCGTTATCGTTAAAAGCGTAGCCGCTATTGCGTAGACAAATTTATTCACCAAAAATCCTTATTTTTATGTCGGTGTAAAACGCTTGCTGCGAGCAAGGCGCCAGAGAACGAATCCGGTCAATACAAAAGCCAATTGTCCTACAGCCAGTAACAATACGCTGGAGCTCACCAGGGGCGAGATGATGCCTGCAACGAAGGCTGACAACATGGTCATGGTAAAGGACTGGCAGGATGCAACGGTGCCCCGAATATGCGGGAAAAGATCCAGCACCAGTAATGTCAATCCGGGCGCGACCATCGACATGCCCATTGTATACAGGAACAGTGGCGCAACAGTCCAAGGTAATGCCGGCGGAAAAAACAGGTGATAGCCCACATTGGCAATGCACGCCGCAAGCAGCAGCACAAAACCGATAATGACTTGGCGTCCCGGTGGTGCAACGCCGGCCATACGATTGGCCGCCAGCGCACCGAGAAAAATTCCCGCCACTGAGGGTACGAACAACCAGCTGAATTCATTGGCGCCCAGTTGCAAGTGTTGGGTTATCAGCACCGGTGCGGAAGCCACATATAAAAACAGCCCAGAGAAATTGCAGGCAATCGCACCGGCGCGCAGCTGGAACAGCGGTGACACAAAAATCTGTCGATAGTTATGCCACAGCGATGCAGGGTTGAATGCCTGTCGAGCCGAAGATGGCAATGTCTCCGGGAGTCTGCGATACCCATAGAACAGCATTAGCAATGCAAAAATGAACAGCAGCAGAAAAATACTGCGCCAGTCGCGTAGCGTTACCACCAAGCCACCGACTATAGGTGCAATCGCGGGCGAGATAGAAAAAATCATAGTCACTAGCGAAAGCATGCGTTCGGCCGAAGCACCCGCATATAAATCACGAATGATGGCGCGGCCGATCACCACGCCCGCACCCGCTGATATGCCCTGCAACATCCGAAATGCCCACAGGTATTCAACACTGTGAGCTGATGCACAACCGAGCGAAGCCACCGCATAGACCGCCAGCGAAATCAGAATAATGCTGCGACGACCAAACGCATCTGACAGGGCGCCGTGCCAAAGAATCATGACCGAGAAGGACAGCATGTACACCGTTAGCGTCTGCTGCACCTCCAGCGCGCTGGCCCCCAGATTGTTCTGAATCGCTGGGAAGGCTGGCAAATAGCTATCGACCGAGAACGGCCCGAGCATTGCCAGCGCTGCCAGCAGCAGCGCCAGTGCTCCGGACGAGGCCGGATCACCTGAGTTTTCTTTGGGAGCGGAATTCAAAGCATCTGACCAGAACTGCTCAGCATCAGATACCGCCCATGCACAGATATTTCAGTTCGAGATATTCATCGATGCCATATTTCGAGCCTTCGCGCCCGAGGCCTGACTGCTTGACACCGCCAAACGGGCCAACTTCGTTGGAGATCAATCCGGTATTGATACCAACCATGCCGTATTCGAGTTGTTCGGCCACGCGCCACACACGACCGATATCACGCGAATAAAAATAGCTCGCCAAACCGAAGTCAGTGTCATTGGCTGCAGCGATGACTTCCTGTTCAGAAGTAAAGCGCATCACAGCAGCGACGGGACCGAAAGTTTCCTCGTGCATGATCTTCATGTCTTTGTTGGCATTCGAGAGAACGGTGGGCTGATAGAACAGGCCGCCTAAGGCATGGGCATGTCCGCCCGATTCCAGTTTCGCGCCCTTGGCCAGTGCATCCGCCACATGCTCGCTGGCTTTTTCTACCGCTTGGGCGTCGATCATCGGGCCTTGCTGTACACCGGCTTCAAATCCATTACCTACCTTGATCTTGCCAACCGCCTCAGCAAGTTTTTTAACGAATACATCATGGACGGTATCGTGCACATAAAAACGATTGGTGCAGACGCAGGTCTGACCGGCATTGCGATACTTTGAAATCATCGCACCTTCGATTGCGGCGTCGATATCAGCATCTTCAAACACAATGAAGGGCGCATGACCGCCCAGCTCTAATGCCAGCTTTTTGATGGTGGGTGCGCTCTGCGCCATCAGAATGCGCCCCACCGGCGTTGAACCGGTGAATGATAGATGCCGCACCTTGGGGCTGTCGCAAAGTACCTTGCCGATTGCAATCGAGTTTTCACTGTCAGCAGTGAGCACGTTGATGACACCGGCTGGGATGCCGGCACGGTTGGCGAGTTCGGCCAGTGCCAGTGCAGACAGCGGCGTCTGCTCTGCCGGTTTAATCACAATCGTGCAGCCAGCGGCCAGCGCCGGCGCGATTTTGCGGGTAATCATCGCAATTGGAAAATTCCACGGCGTGATGGCCGCGCAGACACCAATCGGTTGCTTGAGCGTGATCAGCCGACGGTCTGCCGCTGGTGAAGCGAGCACATCGCCATTGACCCGCTTGGCTTCCTCGGCAAACCACTCAATAAAGCTGGCGCCGTACATCACTTCCCCTTTGGCTTCGGCCAGCGGCTTGCCCTGTTCGGCCGTCATCAGTGCTGCCAGATCGTCTGCATTTGCGAGGATCAGATCAAACCACTTGCGCATGACCTGCGCCCGCTCTTTGCCAGTCTTGCGTGCCCACGCTGGAAATGCTGCGTGGGCAGCTGCAATGGCTTGCTCAGCATCCGCCGGACTCAGGTTAGGCACGTCGACGATCAGGCTGCCATCGGCCGGGTTCGTGACAGGGAAACGACTCGGCGCGTCAACCCACTGACCGTCAAGCCAGGCCTGGCTGCGAAACAAATCCGGATCGGCAAGCGTTGGAAATGTGGGGGAAGGCATGGGGACTCCTGAGGGTGATTGTCTTAGAAAGGCAACAGGATAACGGAAGGCCGCCCATATCGCACAAGCATTGCCCGGTTACGGAGGATAAAAGGCAGGGTTGTTCGGAACGCGTTTTTGCTTTTGGTTACGAACTTGGGTCGATACCGTCAATAAACCACCGAAAGGCCTGTCATCATGAGTACTCCCCTATCAAAACAACCAAAGCGCGCCTCCTTCAACCAAAAATCTTTTGATCAGGAATGGAAGAAGCTGGAGGAAGACGCCAATGCGGCAAAGGCCAAACAAAAAACAGCCATTCCCAAGCTGGAACTCCGAGACATAAACAGCCCGGCCAGCCCGAAAAAAACCCAGGACCAATCGGCTTGGAAATCGAGTCAATCTGACCGAAGCGCGGATTCTGCGAAGACCCAGACGCAGACGCAGACAATCACCACAACACAGACAACTACCACCACTCAGACGGGTCCGATGGCGCACACGGCGCCCGTCATCACCCCAAGAAAGAAGCAAACGAGGTTTGCTGAGACAAGTTCGGATGGTGGTCCTAGCCAGGAAAAAACAAGCGCGAGATCAGAAAAAGCAGTTGACAGTCCACGGCGTACGAAACTTCTTCAGAGGGAGCCAGGCCAGTCAAAGCGCTCTGGATCGCCCAGTGTCTCAACAACGACTACGCCTTCGTCATCGCCGGCAGTGACGCCTAGAGAAAAGGATCAATTCGAATCACCGCGAGGCCAGAAAGCTAATCAATTCCGGAAAAGAGTCAGCACTCATTTTTCAAAGGTAGCGCTGAACGTTTCGAAAGCTATCGACGAGATTTCGCCCAGAAAGACTAGTCCTAAAAATTCACCTGCTTCGGCAGGACGATCTTCTCCGACAAAAGATGTTTCAAAAACTCCTCGTGGAAAATTGCCGGTCGAGTTTACAAATGCTTTGTGTAATGAGGCAACCAAACTAATTTTAAAGTTGCAAAAAGATGAAAAATTTCAAAAAGTCAGCCCCCACATGCAGAACCTTCTTTTTGATGGAACCTTAATGAAAATGCTCAAGGAAAGAAATATACCTTGTGACCTAAAGAAACTAGAGCTGTTGTCTTCTGAGATAAGACTGCGTAGTCAAAACACCATCGTTAACGTGGAGATTGATTTAACTAAAGAGCCCTATCTGGGCCACGTCAATGAGATCAAGGGATATTTGAAAGATAATTTTGGGGCAAACGCAGATCGAGGCGACGTATATGACCTTGCGACCAATGAAGAAAAACAAAAAATGGAGCTGAACTTCGAGTCTTATTTTATTAGGGACATGTCTAGTAAAAAAGTTGAGCTTGAGTACGAGACCGATGACGGAAACATTGAAAGTTTCGGCTCCATTTGGGATTTGGAGGTTTTTTTGAATAAAGGCGATCCGGAATCCGAGCAAGCGCAGTCTTTAGTTAAAGCGGATTCTGTCGATCAGGAAGAAGTGTTTACCCGATCGCGCTACATCTCGCACTTTGCCTCGCAACATGTGTTTGGTTTCATGGGCAAAGTCGGGCTGGGTATGCTGCCTGGATTGCCGTCGCCTTTTAAGCTTGATGATGGTGCGGAAATCATTCCCAAAGGAGATGTTCAGATCCGATACCGCTTTAAAAAGCGTGTCGATGGCGGGGTGGATGTTCAGATTTTTTATGAAATGAAGCCGGATCGTATTAAAGAGATCAAAACAAAGGATGGCCGGTTTGTGTCTATTGACCCTGATGCTAGGCTGACTTTGAGTATGGACCTGTATTTTTCGCGTGATCGTGATATGCAGACTTCAGCACTCCGAATTAATGCGGAAGGTTGGAACCTCACGGTGCCGGGAAAATATGACAAGATTGATTGAAGATTGAAGGATCGTGTTCAGGGGGCTGATGGATTTTTTCTGTTCGACCCTGCCACCATCTCAAACCTGAATAATCTGCACTCAATAGCGCCGTTGAAAAACGGCGTTTTTTTTGATTCTTTCAAACGCAGCATGCGGGGCAATGTCAGATCAGCAGTAAAGAGGCAAACGGTCCAGCCGGCGAAGCGATTTTTCAACACGCTACCAAAAGCACTGAAAAACGCGATTGCCATGGCATCCGGTTCCTGGGTGCTGTCGCCGCGTACGTCGATTCGTTCGCCATAGGGTGGGTTGGCGATCAGCAGGCCCGGTGTGTCTGTCGGTGGTTTGACTTCTTGTGCTTCGATCTGTTTGAGCGGAATCTCGAAAGGAATACCGGCGCGTTCTAGGTTGTTGCGTGCCATGACCAACATGTCGCCGGAAATATCGCTGCCGAAGATGGTGGGTGTGGTCGGCACGTTTGGCGCAGGCAGCGCTTTGCGTATTGCTTGCCACTCTGCGGCTTCAAAGTTATGAAATTTTTCGAAGGCAAATGAACGGTTGATACCCGGTGGTATGCCGGCCAGCATTTGTGCCGCTTCGATCAACAAAGTGCCCGAGCCGCACATCGGATCCAAGAGCGGGGTGCCCGGCGTCCAGCCAGCCACCCGCAGTAAACCGGCGGCCAGATTTTCGCGTAAGGGCGCGTCGCCTGTTTCCAGACGCCAGCCGCGTTTAAACAAGGGCTCGCCAGAGGTGTCGAGATAGAGCGTGACGGTGCGGGCATCCAGAAAACCGGAAATCCGCATGTCAGGTGTGCGGGTATCTACTGAGGGGCGCTCGCCTTCGCGATCACGGAAACGGTCACAGATCGCGTCTTTGATTTTCAGGGTGATGAATTCCAGACTTTTTAGTGGCGATTTGATGGCGGTGACATCCACACGAATCGTGTGATTGATGCCGAACCAGTTTTCCCATGTCGATGCCAGTGCCAGATCGTAGATGTCATTTTCGTTGGTGTAGCCGGTGTGTCCGATACGCAGCAATACCCGCGAGGCGATGCGGGAGTACAGATTGATGCGCATCGCGTCAGATAATTGTCCGGAGCAGTGCACACCACCGGGGACTTGATTGTGTACTTTCAGCGTGCGACTCTGGATGGCGATTTCGCCGAGTTCGGCAGCAAGTGCGGCTTCGAGTCCGCGGGGGCAGGGGCAGAAATAGGAGTGATTCATGGGATACCTTTTATCCGTTAAGCCGGGCGATCCATGGTCGTCCGGTTTGGTTCGCTTACGTGGTTTCTTATCTTGCGGTGTTAATGTCAGCCGATGATCTACGAAAGACGCTGGATCCCGGCCTGCGCCGGGATGACGTTTTAAAAACTGTTGGCCTAAAAATCGTCATCCCGGCGCAGGCCGGGATCCAGTGTCTTTTCCTAACTGATAGCCATTAGCTTAGTGCAGCGCTTCAAACCGGACTCGAACTAAAACTGGTATGGGCACTATAAAACTGTTACCAGACCAACTTCAAGCCATCAGCGCACGTTCCACAAAATCCAACCGATCCTGACCCCAGTAGCCTTCGCCATCGACGCGATACCACGGCACACCAAAAATATGCGCGGCGAGTGCGTCGTCGGTATGACGCGCATAGTCGGCAGCAACGGCTTCACTGGCAGCATGCGCCAGCAAATCGGCCCCTTTGAGTCCGATGCTGTCGGCTATGCCAGCGAGGGTATCGCCATCAGCGATATTTTTATCTTCCGCCCAGACGGAGCGACCTATAGCAAAAGCCAGGGCCAAAGCCGTATCAGCGTCAGATTTCTGCTGTGCAGCGATGATCAGTTTCGATGACAGCTCACCTGACACAGGAAAAAATTTCGGATGCAGATTCAGTGGTATCTGCAAATGCTTGCTCCAGCGAGTGAGTTCTGCGAGACGATATTCCTGCCGCTGTATGGGGCGCTGTGCCACTGGGATGCCGCCGGTAGCGCCGAAGATTTTGGCGATATCAGCGGGTTTGAGTTCAATGTTTGCGTGATGTTTTTTGGCGATAGCGACAAAGCGCTGATGCCCAAGGTAAGCCCAGGGTGAGGCGGGAGCCATGAAATATTCAACAGTCTTGCTCATTTGAGTCTCTTTCTTTTTAATTTTTTGATGAAAACGATTTTGGGTAACAACTTGGGGCAGTGATGATTTATTCGTGTTTTCTAGTTAATCGCTGGATAAACCATTGATTTGAGTGAAGACGAAAATTTGTAAAGCGAATAAATCAGCACTACCTTAGGCGAAGCGCTCAGTTAAATGGCTTGACCACAACCAGAATCACGACAGCGAACATACCCAGCACCGGCAGTTCATTAAACCAGCGATACCAGATGTGGGAGCGAGTATTTTCGCCGCGCTCGAATTGGCGCAGCAGGCGTCTACAGAAGTGGTGGTAGCCAATCAATACGAATACCAGAGCGACTTTGAGATGCATCCACACACTATCTTTACCGATGCCATAGTAAAGCCAAAGAATCAGCCCCAGCACGAGCGCGGGAATCATCAGGATGGTCATGAAGCGATACAGCTTTTGCGCCATCAGCATCAGCCGCTGATTTGCAGCGGCGTCCGTTTCCATCGCGAGATTCACGAAAATGCGCGGCAGGTAAAACAGGCCCGCAAACCAAGAGGAAATGAAGACGATATGAAGAGCCTTGATCCATAACATGACTTACACCCTTACTTCGCCGTGACCGAGCACCAGATACTTCAGCGAGGTGAGGCCTTCCAGACCGACGGGGCCGCGTGCGTGGAGTTTGTCGTTTGAGATACCGATTTCTGCACCTAGCCCGTATTCAAAGCCATCGGCAAAGCGTGTGGAGGCGTTCACCATCACGGATGCCGAATCCACTTCACGCAAGAAACGCATGGCGCGGCTGTAGTCTTCAGTGATGATCGAATCCGTGTGTTGGGATGAGTACGTGTTGATGTGATCAATCGCTTCATCGACATTGGCCACGATTTTGATGGACAGGATGGCATCAAGATATTCAGTGTGCCAATCTTCTTCGACAGCGGCCTTGAGATGGGGATAGCCAGCCAGTAGCGCCATGGCTTCCGGATCGCAGCGCAGCTCGACCTGTTTTTCTTCATAGAGCTTGGCCAGGTCGGGCAGAACCGCTGGCGCAATCGCGCGCGCGATCAGCAAGGTTTCCATGGTGTTGCAGGTGCCGTAGCGATGGCATTTGGCATTGAAGGCCACGGGCAGGGCTTTGGCGATATCGGCTTTGTCATCGATGTAGACGTGGCAAATGCCGTCGAGGTGTTTGATCATCGGGACTTTGGACTCTTTCATCAGTCGTTCGATCAGACCTTTGCCGCCGCGCGGCACGATGACATCGACAAACTCCGGCATGGTGATCAGCGCTCCCACTGCAGCGCGATCGGTGGTTTCGATGATTTGTACGGCCTCGGCGGGCAAGCCGGCGCCGGCCAGTCCTTCGCGGACGAGTTTGGCGAGTGCCTGATTGCAGTGAATCGCTTCCGAGCCACCGCGCAGTATGGTGGCGTTACCGCTCTTGATACAGAGACCGGCTGCATCGACGGTCACGTTCGGACGTGCTTCGTAGATGATGCCAATCACGCCGAGCGGCACGCGCATCTGGCCGACCTGAATACCAGTTGGGCGATATTTCATGTTGGTGATTTCGCCGATAGGGTCGGGCAGGGCAGCGATTTGCTCCAGACCTTCGGCCATCGTGTCGATGGCTTTTTCCGATAACGAAAGCCGATCAATCATCGCGGGTGCAAGCCCGGCCGCGCGCGCTGCATCGAGATCTTTTTGATTGGCGGCAGTGAGCAGTGCCGCATCACGCCGTATGCCGGCAGCAATCAGCGTCAGCGCACGATTTTTGGCGGCGGTATCCGCTTTGGCCATGGCGCTTGATGCTTTGCGTGCGGCGCGGCCAATGTCGGTCATGTAATGTTGAATATCCATGCTTGTTTCCCGTTACTCGGCCATGAAAGGCCGTTATTCAGTTATTCAGTTTTTGTCACACGCAATGCAAGTTGCAGTAGCGCGTCCCAAGGATCACCCGCAAATGTCTTTGCGCGCAAGCCCTTGATCATGCGATCGACTTGCGACGATTGCGACAAGGCCTGCTGCAGTGTCGATAATTTCACGCGCGCGAGTGCTGGTCCCATGAGCCTTTCACGCGGTCCCCAGATCCGATACTCCTTGAGCAGCATGGACAGAGGCTGGCCGTCTGCGGTGGCCAACTTGAACCGCAGCAGGGTACGAATTTCTTCAGCCACTGCCCACAGGATCAGCGGTAGCGCTTCGCCTTCGCCTTTGAGGCCATCAAGCATGCGCACCACACGCGCGACATCACCAGCCAGCATCGCTTCGGACAGCTTGAAGACATCGTAACGGGCGACATTGAGCACCGCATCGCGTATCTGTTCAATCGACAGCCGGCCCTCAGGATACAACAGCGCGAGCTTGCGGATTTCCTGATGCGCCGCAAGCAGATTACCCTCGACGCGCTCGACCATGAAGTCAAGCGCTGGCCGGTCGGCACTTTGTCCCTGCGCCGCCAGACGCTGCCCTATCCAGCCGGCCAGGTGCGCGCGTTCGACTAGGGGAATATCAATAAACACAGCCGCCTGCTGTAGTGCAGTCACCCACGCGCTTTTCTGCGTGGCCTTATCCAGACGGGGCAGGCTGATCAGCGTCACCGTGTCTTGCGCCTGTCCGGTTTGCGCGCAGGCGGCCGCATACTCCTGCAGCGCTTGTCCACCTTCTTTGCCGGGTTTGCCACCGGGGATGCGTAGCTCGATCAGTTTGCGGTCACCAAAGAGCGACATCGACTGATTCACCGATTGCAATTCACCCCATTTGAAATAGCGGTCCACGCTCAGCACTTCGCGCTCGGAAAAGCCGGCGGCACGTGCGCTGGCGCGAATACGGTCTGCGGCTTCAAGCGCTAGCAGATGTTCGTCGCTGCTGATCACATACAGCGACGCGAGTGATTTTGAGAGATGCGCATCAAGCGCGTCGGCGCGCAGCTGCATTACAGGCGTTATTTCTCGGGCTTGATTCGGGAAAGCTGTCGCATGATCTGACTGACTGCGTCGCGACGCAAGTCGTCATAAGTCATGCGTTCTTCTGTTTCTTTTGCGAGTGCCTGCGATTCGCTGTAACTGAGGAATGCCTGCAATGCCAGTTCATTGGGCTCGAGGAGCTTTTTGTTTTCTTTGTCTGCGACTTCGAACCGAATACGGTAGAGCAGACTGAATTCACGCACCTGACCCTGTGCATTCAGCGTAAGGATTTTCTTCTCTTGTGCCTCGGATAGGATGCGCAGTGTGACAGCGGCCGTTTTTGGATCAGTTGCCAAAACCGTATTTCCCTGCGAAAGAATGGCACCGCGAAGTTGGCGCTCGAGTGGTGTGCCGCTCGCAGTCTCAATGTAGACGGATTCGAATGAGAGCTGCGAATTGGGTGTTGTACCGCGCAATTGAAAGCCGCAACCCGATAGGCATGTCAGTATCAGAACTGACATAGCGGACACCAGCAGACGACGAGTCGGGGTCATGCCATTCTCCTCAGGCGACAATGTTCACCAGTTTGCCCGGCACAATGATAATTTTCTTTGGTGTGCCGGTTACATGTTTTTGCACTTGCTCGTTGGCGAGCGCGGCGACCTCGATCGTTGCTTTGTCAGCATCGCGCGCCACTGTGATGCTGCCACGAAGCTTGCCATTGACCTGAACCATCAACTCGATCTCGGCTTGTTCCAGTGCTGCGTTGTCTACTTCCGGCCAGGGTGCGTCGAGAATATCACCCATGACGTCGGCATAGCCCAGATGCTGCCATAGCGCATGGGTGATGTGTGGTGCGACTGGATAGAGCACGCGCAGGAAGATACCCAAACATTCACCGATGGCTTTCTTTGCGTCGGTACTCTCATCGAGCTGGGCACTTTCCAGCAGATTCATCATTTTCATGCAGGCCGACACCACCGTGTTGTACTGCACGCGGCGGTAATCATTGTCAGCCTGCTGCAATACCTTGTGAATTTCACGTCGCAGGGTCTGGATTGCAGGTGTGACGTTGCCGGGTTTGCCAGACAGATCGAGGTGCTGTGATTTGGCATGGGCGTACGTCCAGACCCGACGCAGAAATCTGTGTGCGCCTTCGACCCCCGAACCTGACCATTCCAGCGTTTGTTCGGGGGGCGATGCAAACATGGTGAACAGACGTGCGGTATCAGCGCCGTGTTCATCGATGATGGCTTGCGGATCAATGCCGTTGTTTTTGGACTTGGACATTTTTTCTGTCCCGCCAATTTGTACCGGCTGCCCATCGCTCTTGAGTGTGGCCGACACCGGACGACCTTTTTCATCTAGATTCAGCGCCACTTCTTCGGGGTTGAACCAGATTTTTTTGCCTGACGCGTCTTCGCGATAGTAGGTTTCATTGAGCACCATGCCTTGCGTGAGCAAGTTTACGAAGGGCTCATCGAATTTCACCAAACCGAAATCGCGCATGACCTTGGTCCAGAAGCGTGCGTACAGCAGATGTAGTACGGCGTGCTCGATGCCACCGATGTACTGATCCATCGGCATCCAGTAATCATTGCGGTCGTCGACCATGGCCTTGTCGCTGCCGGGTGAGCAGTAACGCATGTAGTACCAGGACGAATCGACAAAGGTATCCATCGTGTCGGTCTCGCGCCGCGCAGCCTTGCCGCAGCTAGGGCAATCGACCTTTAGGAATTGTTCATGCTTATTGAGCGGATTGCCGGAGCCATCAGGCACGCAATCTTCGGGCAGTACAACAGGCAAATCTTTTTCTGGCACAGGTACATCACCGCAATCGGGGCAGTGAATGATGGGGATGGGTGTGCCCCAGTAACGCTGGCGTGAAATACCCCAGTCGCGCAGGCGGTAGGTGATTTTTTTCTCGCCCAGTTCTTTGGCGGCGAGGTCGGCGGCGACTGCATCTACCGCTGACTGATAATCGAGGCCATCATATTTGCCGGAGTTGATGCAGCGACCCTGGGTTTTGTCCGCGTACCACTCTTGCCAGGCGTCGGTGCTGTAGCTTTGTCCTTCGACAGCGATGACGGCTTCAATCGGCAGCTGGTATTTTTTCGCGAATGCAAAGTCGCGTTCGTCGTGGGCTGGCACGCCCATCACCGCGCCATCGCCATAGGTGATGAGTACGTAGTTGCCGACCCAGACATCCACTGCCTTACCCGTCAACGGATGGGTGACGGTGAGGCCGGTGGGCATACCTTTCTTTTCCATCGTGGCCATGTCGGCCTCGATCACGCTGCCTTGTTTGCATTCGGCGATGAAGGCAGCCAGAGCAGGATTGGATTGTGCTGCGTGCGTTGCCAGCGGATGTTCGGGAGCGACTGCACAAAATGTCACGCCCATGATGGTATCGGGGCGGGTGGTGAAGACCCACATCTTGCCGTCATTGATCAGCTGGCCACTGGCATCACTGATCTGATGCGGGAAGGCGAACCGTACGCCCGTGGATTTGCCTATCCAGTTGGCTTGCATGATGCGTACGCGCTCAGGCCAGCCGGGGAGTTTGTGTTCAACGTGATCGAGCAGCTCTTCAGCGTAATCGGTGATGCGCGCGTAATACATTGGAATTTCGCGCTTTTCGATCACAGCACCGGAGCGCCAGCCACGACCGTCGATGACTTGTTCGTTGGCGAGCACAGTCTGATCGATGGGATCCCAGTTCACGGTGCCGGTTTTTTTATAGATGATGCCTTTTTCCAGCATCTTTAGGAACATCCACTGGTTCCATCGGTAGTAATCCGGGCTGCATGCAGCCATTTCGCGCGACCAATCGATTGCCAGACCCATGGATTGCATTTGGGTCTTCATGTGGTCGATGTTCGAGTACGTCCATTGCGCGGGCGGCACGTTGTTCGCCATTGCCGCATTTTCGGCCGGCATACCGAAGGCGTCCCAGCCCATGGGCATCAGAACGTTGTAGCCCTTCATGCGCAACTGACGTGCCATGACGTCGTTGATTGTGTAATTGCGCACATGGCCCATGTGCAGTTTGCCTGACGGGTAGGGTAGCATCGAGCAGGCATAGAACTTCTTTTTTTCCTTGCCCTGCGCGTCGCGCGCATGCTCTGTGACCTTGTAAGCGTCTATTTTGCGCCAGTGTTCCTGTGCCGATTGTTCGACTTCGTTAGGGCTGTATTTGTCTTGCATGACGACTTAGGTGTGAGTGTAGGCAGAGCCGGCCATTATACCGGCTGGGGGCAGGGGAAACGGCGGCGGTTAGGCAGGTTAAGTATTAACGGGCGATCAGAGCGCAAGCGGGGATCCACGCACGCAGACCTAAGGCGTTTGAAAAAGCTTGTGGTTCACAACGATGGATCCCAGCTTTCGCTGGGATGACGATTTAGAGGCCAGATGGTGGTTGCAGCTTCGGATGACGATTTAGAGGCCGGGTAGTGTTTGCGGCTCGAGACGTCGATTTGAAGCCGCGATGAGGTCCGAGCGAGGGTTTAAGCGTGAATCTTATTTCTTCGGTTCGGTCACGAAACCTATCTTGGTCATGCCGCTACCCTGAGCCGACGCCATCACCTGCGCGATGATTTCATAACGGGTGGATTTGTCAGCTCTCAGATGCAATTCGGGTTGCGGCTTTTTTTGTGAGGCGGTGCTGAAGCGGATGGCTAGTTCATCCGGGGTCACGAGAGCGTTGTTCCAGAAAAGCTTGCCCTCGGCATTGATCGCCAGCGTGATGGTTTCCGGTTTTTCTGGTGCTGCTTGCGAGGGCGCGTTGGGCAAGTCAAGTTTGACCGCGTGCGTAAAAAGTGGTGCCGTGATGATGAAGATCACCAGCAGAACCAGCATGACGTCCACCATAGGTGTGACGTTGATCTCTGCCATCGGTGCCTGATGATTGCTTTCGTTGAATCCGCCGAATGCCATGATGAGTTGCGCCTTTTATTGATTGGATTCGGGTTTTTTACGCCGCGTGCTTATCCTTGAACCGGTCGTCAGATGCGCGTGCAGATCGTGCGCGAAGGCATCGAGTTCAGATAAGGTGATGCGATTAACTCGGGTAAAGGCGTTGTAGGCCAGCACGGCGGGAATCGCTACCACCAGACCGATCGCGGTCATGATCAGCGCCTCGCCCACGGGACCGGCAACTTTGTCGATTTGAATCGTGCCGGAAGCCGAGACGGCCGCCAGCGCGTGATAAATGCCCCAGACGGTGCCGAATAAGCCAATGAAAGGTGCGGTAGAGCCGACCGAGGCCAGCAATGTCAGCCCGCTTTCCAGACGTGAGGATACGCGGTTGATTTGCTGTCGCAGTGTGCGTGTGACGAGTTCGCCGGGGTCAACGCTTGCATTGAGCGAGGCGCTATTGGCCTTCACGCTCACTGCCTCCACAGCGTGCGAGGCTAGCGGCGCATAGACCTGCTCGGTGTCGGCATGGCTGAGCGCCGTGATCGCATCTTCCATGCTCGGCGCATCCCAGAAGTGCTCGACTGCATTCGCGCTACGGCGTATGCGCCAGGAGGCCCAGGCTTTGGACAGAATGTAGTACCAGCTGGCGATCGACATCAGCAGCAACAGATAAGCGACGGTGTGGGTGATCGCATCGCCTTGCGCCCAGTAATGCGCAAAGCCCAAATTCGGGTTCATTGTTTCGTTCATTCGGATCGGTTCTCGGAAAGCCTGCGGAAATCAATTTTGCAGTTTAAGGGTAATGGGTACCTGGTACCACTCTTCAATGGGTTTGCCGTCGACGGTCGCTGGATTGAAGCGCCAGGTTTTTACGGCATCAATCGCTGCCTGGTCCAGACGCGGGTAATCACTTGACGATTTTACTTCGACGTGCCCGGCCGTGCCGTCGGCTTTGACTTGAACACGCAAAACTACGGTGCCTTGTTCATTCAGTCGTTTGGACATGGACGGGTAAACCGGCTTGACATTGGTCGCGCCGTAACTGGCTGGGATGCTGACGCCGGTTCTTGAGGGCGGTGCCGGCGCGGGCGCAGGTGCAGGTGCAGGTGCAGGTGCAGGAGGCGCGGGTGCAGGAGGCGCAGGACGCGGCGCGGGTTCCGGCGCTGGTGCAGTCGCGGGAGCGGGCGAGGGCGTGGGCGTCGGTGCTGGCGCAGGGCTCGGTGCAGGCGCGGGTGCCGGAGGCGTTGGCGCAGGTGCGGCCGGACGCGGCGGCGTCGGCTCGGGCCGAGGGGGTTCTGGCTTTGGCGGCGCAGGTTTCGGGGGCTCGGGTTTTGGAGGCTCAGGCTTTGGGGGCTCTGGCTTCGGAGGCTCGGGCTTCGGAGGCTCTGGTTTTGGCGGCGGCGGCTTGGGCGGTTCTGGCTTCGGAGGCTCGGGCTTAGGTGGCTCGGGCTTAGGTGGCGGCTCGATCGGTTTGGGTGGTGATATGAGCTCCACGACGACGGGCGGCTCCTCAGGATCCTTGTGCTGAATCTGAACGATGCCGAACACCAGGAGCAACAGCATCAGGCCATGCAGCGCTATTGCGACGGCAGCAGCGATACCTGAGGTTTTGGTCATCATGGGCGACTACAGTACGGGCGGCTGCGCTGTTAGCGCAGACCGAGTACGTCATGCATGTCGTACAGGCCCGTGGTTTTACTTTGCAGGAAATGCGCGGCGCGCAGGCTGCCGTGGGCGTAGGTCACGCGACTGGAGGACTTATGGGTGATTTCGATGCGCTCACCAATGCCGGCAAACAGCACGGTGTGGTCGCCCACGATGTCGCCACCGCGAATGGTGGCAAAACCGATCGATGAGGGATCGCGTTCACCGGTGACACCTTCGCGTGCAAACACACCGACCTTGTTCAGATCGCGGCCGAGTGCGTCAGCGATGACTTCGCCCATTTTCAGTGCGGTGCCGGATGGCGCATCGACTTTGTGCCGGTGATGGGCTTCGATGATTTCGATGTCATAGCCGTGAGAAAAACTTTTTGCTGCCAGCTCCAGTAGTTTCATGGTGACATTCACGCCGACACTCATGTTGGGCGCGAAGACAATGGCTGTTTTTTTTGCGGCATCGGCAATGGCCGCCTTGCCCGCATCATCAAACCCTGTGGTGCCAATGATCATCTTGATGCCGTGCTCGGCGCAGTAAGCCAAGTGACGCAGCGTACCTTCTGGACGGGTGAAGTCGATTAAGTAATCGGCGTCAGCCAGACCGCGCGCAAGGTCGGCTTCGATCAGGACACCCGAAGGTTGGCCGAGAAATGATGCCGCGTCGGTACCGATGCTGGGGGCGCCGGATACGTCGAGCGCACCGGTAAGTTTTGCATCAGGATCAGCTGCGATGGCCTCGATCAGCATTCGGCCCATGCGGCCGGATGCGCCAGCCACGGCGATTTTCATAGCATTCATTAGACGGAGAGCTTGTTATTTGTTTTGTGGTGCGGCGATACGAAGCAGGTAGTCATTTTCTTCGGGCAGATCACCGCCTTCAAAATGAGAGACTCGGCCTTCTTTGAAAAATATGACGACCCGGCTGCTGGTAATTTCGCCATCACCTTTACGGATGCGGAAGGGATAATCCCAGCGGGTTTCATGGAACAAGTCGGTGAGTAGCGGGGTGCCGAGCACAAAGCGTACTTGCTCGGGGGTCATGCCCACTTTCAGTTGTGCCACCATCTCCTTCGAGATGAAGTTACCCTGCTGAATATCGGGTCGGTAGACTGGTACCACGCCAAACAGCTTTGATTTTTGCACCGTCTGCACGATGCCGCTGCTATCGACCGGGGCTTCGGTCGACGATGGCTTGCTGGAAAACAGTTTGCTCGCGGTTGAGCAGCCGTTCAGACTCACAGCGACGAGCGCGATTAGCAGTACATTTTTCATTGGACGCGCGAACGAGAGAATCATGGTGTTCAGTAGGTGAATTGAGCGCACTGGCCAAAACGCTATATGATAAAGCAGTTCCCGTTACCTTTAGTGAAATCATGCCGACTAACCCCGCCGACCTGAAGTCCAGTGGATTGAAGGCCACGCTGCCTCGACTGAAAATCCTTGAGATCTTCCAGAGCAGTGCGGTGCGACATCTGTCCGCCGAAGATGTCTATAAGCTCCTGCTGGCTGAAAATCTAGATGTCGGTCTGGCAACCGTTTACCGGGTGCTGACCCAATTTGAGCAGGCCGGACTGCTTAGTCGTAACCATTTTGAGTCCGGCAAGGCCGTTTTCGAGCTCAATGAGGGCTCGCATCATGATCACCTGGTTTGCCTCGATTGCGGGCTAGTGGAAGAGTTTTTTGATGACGAAATTGAAAAACGTCAGCACCGCATCGCCGAGGAGCGGGGCTTCAAGCTCACTGAGCACGCGCTCGCTTTGTACGGTAATTGCGTGAAGGACAATTGTCCGCACCGTACCTGACCCGGGGCGCGTCCTTGTTTAGGGATGTGACAAGGCGTTCGACAAAAGCCTTGCTGTGATGTCGACAATAGGAATCACACGTTCGTAGGCCATGCGGGTGGGACCAATGACGCCGAGCGTTCCGACGATCTTGCCATTCGCCTCATAGGGCGCAGTCACCACACTCATGGATTCCAGTGGCATCAGTTGTGATTCGCCACCAATGAAAATCTGCACGCCGGTGGCCTTGCTGGACATATCGAGCAAGGCAGTAAGCGTGGTTTTTTGCTCGAAGATGTCGAAGAGTTTGCGCAGCGAACTCATGTTCGATGACAAATCTTCAATCGACAGCAGATTCCGCTCGCCCGAGATGACGATATCTTCGCCGCCACTGGTCATGGCATCGCTTCCCACTTCAACGGCTGCCTGCATCAGGCGGGTCATGTCGGTTTGCAGCTGTTTCAGTTCTTCTTTTAGTCGTATGCGTACATCATCAAAAGAGAGTCCTGCATAGTGCTGATTGATGTAATTGGCGGCCTGCACCAGCTGCGCCGGTGTGTAATCGATGTCGGTCAGCATCAAGCGGTTTTGCACATCGCCATCTGGCGCAACGATGACGAGCAAAATACGTTTTTCAGAGAGTCTGAGGAATTCGATCTGCTGGAAATGCATTTCCCGTCGGGGGGTCAGCACCACGCCGGCAAATTGGGAGAGCGATGACAATACCTGTGCTGCACTCGCGATGATTTTTTGTGACGATGCGCCGGATTGAAACCGCGATTCCAACGAGCTTTCGTCAATACTTTGTACGGTGAGCAGACTGTCCACAAACAGTCGGTAGCCTCGCGGCGTAGGCACTCGACCTGCTGAGGTGTGGGGACTGGCTACCAGTCCCAGCTCTTCGAGGTCAGACATAATGTTGCGTATCGTCGCTGGCGAGAGGTCCAGGCCGGAAATTTTTGCCAGCGAGCGTGATCCAACAGGTTGACCATCAGCTATGTAGCGTTCAACCAGTGCTTTTAGCAGTGTTTGTGCGCGAATATCGAGTTGCATGTGATCTATTCTAGCCATAGTGAGCGTCGTTCGCTAGCAATCTTAACGATTAGTGCTGCGCAGATGCAGCCACTGTTCGAGTTCATGTAGCGATGTGAGCGTGGCATCGGGTTCGATGTGTGCCTGTTGCTCTGATTTGTCTGTCTCATGTCGATTCAACCAGATTCCTGTCAGTCCTGCCTTTTGCGCGCCCTCCACGTCGAGTCGCAAGTCGTCGCCCACGTAAGCAACTTGCGAGGTAGGGAGTGCGAGCGCCTCGCAGGCCGCATGAAACACAGCAGGATCTGGCTTGGCGCGACCAATTTCATGTGCGGCGAGCGATACGCTGAAGTGGTGATCCAGGCCGATCTGGCGCAAGTCAGCTGCACCATTGGTGAGCGAACCCAGGGTAATCCGCTCTGCCAACCGGGGCAGGCACTCGAGTACATCATCAAACAGCGTGACCTGATTACGCGCCGTCGTGAATACGTCCATCGCCTCGTCAATACGCGTCGTATCTGCCCCGCAGGCCACAAAGGCTTCATGCAGCGCCGCATGACGCAGTGCCCAGAGATCGACCCGGAACCGGGGATTTGCAGCCATGAGTTCGCTGCGGCGTGCGCGCATGGCAGCGATTGTGTATTGCTCCGTGACCAGCGGAACTTGCTCGCTAAGCCAGTCGAACAGCAGCGTCTCGGCGCGCTCAATGACCGGGGTAATTGGCCACAATGTGTCATCGAGATCAAACAACAAAGCCCGTATGGGTTCGTGTGCGGGGGCATTCATGGCGGTTTCCGGTGATTCATTCAGACCGCCAATTATGGTCTAATCCCGTGCATGTCGAATTCCAGCCCCACTTCAACCGGTCGTTTTCACACGATTGCGATCATCGGCAAACATGGCGAGTCCAGCGGCAAGGGCTCGGTGCTTGAGCTTGCCGGTTTTCTGGAAGATCGCGGACACCGCGTTGTTTTTGAAGATGAAACCGCGCGCGACATCCAGCGTCCCGAGACTTTGTCTGTTACGCCAGAGCAGATTGGCAAACGCGCCGACCTCGCCATTGTGGTCGGCGGCGACGGCACGATGCTGGGTATTGCGCGTCAGCTGGCGCCTTATAGCGTGCCATTGATTGGTGTGAATCAGGGCCGTCTGGGTTTCATGACCGATATTGCATCGGAACACATGCTGTCGGTGCTGGCCGAAATTCTGGACGGCAAGCTGACGTCCGAGCGGCGTACGCTGCTCGAAGGTGTTGTGGTGCGCGATGGTCAGCAGATTTTTCATGGTCTGGCGTTTAATGACGTGGTCGTCTCGCGCGGCGCCGGTGCGGGCATGGTTGAGCTGCGTGTCGAAGTGGACGGCCATTTCATGTACAACCAGCGCTCCGATGGACTGATTGTGTCCACGCCGACGGGTTCAACCGCCTATGCGCTGGCAGCCGGCGGGCCGATGCTGCAGCCCGAACTGGGCGGCGTGGTACTGGTGCCAATCGCGCCGCACGCGCTGTCGAACCGGCCGATTGTTCTTTCTGATAATCACGAAATCAGTATTGAACTGGTCAGTGCGGGTGAGAGCAGCGTCAATTTCGATATGCAATCACTGACCAGTCTTTCTCAGCATGATCGGGTACTGATCCGCCGATCGGCGCACACCGTGACCTTCTTGCACCCCGAAGGATGGAATTATTTCGATACGCTGCGTGAGAAACTGCACTGGAATGAATATCCTTCGGTGCTCGGTCAGCTAAAATGATGCGCCAGTGCAGCCGCTCTTAATCGAGCGGCCCGCCTGATTCCCCCACCTTTCTGACGCAAATTCATTTTCAACATGCTGCGCACCCTGGCCATTCATGATTTCGTCATTGTCGATGCAATAGAAATCGATCTTTCGGCTGGCTTTTCCGTGTTTACCGGCGAAACGGGGGCAGGTAAATCCATTCTGATTGATGCGCTTACGTTAGCGCTTGGTGGTCGCGCGGATGCCAGCGTCGTGCGCGAAGGTGCGGCGCGCGCGGACATCACGGCTGAGTTTGTTGGTCCTTTTGACGCAGCACTGGGTGAATGGCTGGACCAGAATGCTCTGAACGGCGAGGAAGGCGCGCTTCTCATGCGGCGCGTTATTGACAATGGTGGTCGCTCGAAGGCGTTTATCAATGGCATCACCGCGACCGTGACTCAGTTGCGCGAACTCGGGGAGTTGCTGGTCGATATTCATGGTCAGCATGCGCACCAGTCACTCCTCAAAGCCGATGCCCAACGTCTGCTGCTGGATGCGCATGCAGGCTTGCAGGATGAGGCGCGCGCGGTGGCTGCCGCTTATCGCAGCTGGCGCGCCGTGGTGCGTCAGCGTGAGGAATTCGAACGTGATGCAAAACAGGTGCTGCTGGAACGCGAGCGTCTGGAGTGGCAGGTGGGTGAGCTGGAAAAGCTCGCTGTGCGTCCCGGTGAGTGGACGGATATCAGCAGCGAGCAGAGTCGCCTCTCGCATGCCGCCAGCCTGATCGATGGCGCTCAGCAGGCACTGACTGTGCTTTCTGAGAGCGATTCTTCACCCGTGCTCTCGCAGGTGAGCGCGATCGAGCAAAAGCTCGGCAAGTTGGTCGATATCGATGACAAGCTGCGTCCTGTACTCGACGCACTGGAGCCGGCGCGCATACAGTTACAGGAAGCGGTCTATGCGTTAAATGATTATCTGGGCCGCATCGAGCTGGATCCCGAGCGCTTGCGCACGGTCGAGGCACGGCTTGAAGCCATTCACGGTGCGGCGCGTAAATTTCAGGTGGCTGCCGAGGATCTGCCTGATACCCATGTGCGTTTGTCGGAGCGCTTAGCGCAACTATCGGATGCAAGCGATATCGACGCCATGCGCGCGCAGGAGCAAAAACTGGCCGATGCGTATCACGCCCTCGCGACCAAGCTGACCAAAGCGCGTACGAAAGCGGCGAAATCGCTGGCGGGTGCCGTGACTGCGGCCATGCAGGATCTGTCGATGTCGGGTGGTCGTTTTGATATCGCCTTGCAAGCCTGCGAACCCGCTGCTCATGGACTGGAGCAAGTGGAGTTTTTGGTCGCCGGGCATGCCGGCACCACCCCGCGCCCGCTGGCCAAAGTGGCCTCCGGCGGTGAGCTGGCGCGTATTGCGCTCGCTATTTCCGTTATTGCCTCTAGCGCTACCGCCACGCCCACCCTGATTTTTGATGAGGTCGACAGCGGGATTGGCGGTGGTGTCGCCGAGGTTGTCGGCAGGCTGCTCAAGCGTCTGGGTCAGGACCGGCAGGTACTGTGCGTGACCCACCTGCCGCAGGTCGCCAGCCAGGCCTCCCAGCATTTTCAAGTCAGTAAGGGTACGATGTCTGATGGTCGCACCGTCTCGCGGATCGAAAGACTGTCCGCCAGCCATCGCGTCGAAGAAATCGCGCGTATGCTCGGCGGCCTGGAAATCACCGCCACCACGCGCAAACATGCCCGCGAGCTGCTGGCATCCTGACACGGTTTCCACCCTTTAGCACCAGCAAGAATCAATAAGAATCATCAAGAATCAGAAAGGCATGACCCGAATGGGCTTCAACCCAGAACCCTCCTATCGTCACGGCACGGTCAGCAAGACCGCCGTGGTGCTGGCCAATCTCGGCACCCCCGACGCACCCACCCCGGCGGCGGTACGCGTCTATCTGAAAGAGTTTTTGTCAGATCCGCGCGTTGTTGAAATCCCCCGCTTGATCTGGTGGATCATCCTCAACGGCATCATCCTGCCATTTCGTTCGCGCCAGTCGGCAGAAAAATACGCATCGATCTGGACCGACGAAGGCTCGCCCCTCAAGATCCACACCGAGCGCCAGGCGGCTTTGCTGCAGCAATCCATGACCGCGCGCGGGCACGATGTGCGTGTGGTGTATGCGATGCGTTACGGTAACCCGGGCTTGCCCGCCATACTTGACCAACTCAAGGCCGAAGGCTGCGACCGCCTGCTGGTCTTGCCCGCTTATCCGCAGTACTCGGGCACCACCACGGCGTCGATTTTCGATACCGTCTTTACGCATTACACGCGCGTGCGCAATGCCCCAGAGATCAGGCTGATCAAGCATTATCACGATCATGAGGGATACGTCGAGGCACTTGCCGCAAGCGTGCGCGCGCACTGGGAGCAGCATGGCCGCCCCGACAAACTGGTGATGAGTTTCCACGGCGTACCCAAGCGAACCCTGTTACTGGGTGATCCCTACCACTGCGAGTGCTATAAAACTGCGCGTCTGGTGGCTGGCAAACTTGGGCTGACCAAGGATGACTATCTCGTCACCTTCCAGTCCCGTTTCGGCAAGGCCGAGTGGTTGCAGCCCTACACCGCGCCCACGCTCGAAAAGTTGGCTGAGGAGGGCGTGGGGCGCGTCGATGTCATGTGTCCCGGTTTCACCAGCGATTGCCTTGAAACCCTGGAAGAAATATCCATGGAAGCCAAGGAGGATTTTCTGGCAGCCGGCGGTAGCGCTTTTCACTACATCCCCTGCCTTAACGAGAATCCGCAATGGATAGAAGCAATGGCTGCCGTGGTCGAACAGCATCTGGGTGGATGGCCAACCGCGAGTTTGCCTTCCGAGCAGGAAGCTCGCAAGGCAGATGCAGAGATAGGAAGGCAGTGGGCGCTCACATTGGGCGCTGAAAACTAAGATTTCTGTCGACACGTCCGGGGGCCTCAAGGCCCCCGCTTTTTTTTGCCGGCGCCTTTGCTGCCGTCTTGAAAATCTGCGCGCTATCCCCATAACCAAAGAGTTGTTATTCAGATCAGGTGTGCGTTTCGCTGAATCCAGCGGGAAAGTGCATCTAAGTTATTGAAATAGCAGGAGATTTTATGAATCAAGGCGAAAACCCTTCCAACGACCAGACGAACCCGGGTTCATCGGAACCGCCGGTGGAGTCGTTGCAAGAGCCTGTTGCGGATGAGAACGTATCAACGCCAGCGGCTGGAGAAACCCCGGTTCTGGCTCGCCAGCTCGCCGAGCTCGAGACCAAACTGGCTGAGGCGCAGGATGCCTTTCTGCGCGCCAAGGCCGATGCGGAAAACATCCGCCGCCGCGCGCAGGAAGATATTTCCAAGGCCCACAAATTTGCGGTGGAAAGTTTTGCCGAGGCCTTGCTCCCGGTGAGAGACAGTCTGGAGATGGCGCTGAAAATTGAAACGCCTTCGATTGAATCGCTCAAAGAGGGTGTGGAGATGACGCTCAAGCAGCTTTCCAGTGCGTTCGAGCGCAACCGTCTGGTCGAGGTCAACCCGCAGGCAGGCGAAAAGCTCGACCCCATGAAACATCAGGCCATTTCGATGGTCGCCGCAGAGCAGGAGGCGAACACCGTCGTCAGCGTATTGCAGAAGGGCTACATGATTTCCGACCGGCTGCTGCGCCCCGCGCTGGTCACCGTTTCACAGTAACCGGACTTGAAATTGCGACAAAGCACCGCATTTCATCGTCATTCAGTTATCTAATCAGTTTTTGAAGGGACATCACATCATGAGCAAGATCATTGGCATTGACCTCGGAACCACCAATTCCTGCGTCGCCATTATGGAAGGCGGCCAGCCCAAGGTCATCGAGAATTCGGAAGGCGCACGTACTACGCCGTCGATCATCGCGTATCAGGAAGACGGTGAAATTCTGGTGGGCGCACCGGCGAAACGTCAGGCGGTCACCAATCCCAGAAACACACTGTTTGCTGTCAAACGCCTGATTGGCCGAAAATTCGACGAGAAAGAAGTCCAGAAAGACATCGGACTCATGCCCTACGAAATCATGAAGGCTGATAACGGTGACGCCTGGATTGCCGTGCGCGACAAAAAACTCGCGCCGCCGCAGATTTCTGCCGAAGTACTGCGCAAGATGAAAAAGACTGCCGAAGACTATCTCGGTGAAGAAGTCACCGAGGCTGTCATTACGGTGCCTGCTTATTTCAACGATGCGCAACGTCAGGCCACCAAAGATGCCGGCCGTATCGCGGGTCTCGATGTCAAGCGCATCATCAACGAGCCGACCGCCGCAGCGCTGGCGTTTGGTTTGGACAAGAGCGGCAAGGGTGACCGCAAGATTGCTGTCTATGATTTGGGCGGCGGTACTTTCGATGTCTCCATCATTGAAATCGCCGATGTCGATGGTGAAATGCAGTTTGAAGTGCTCTCTACCAACGGCGATACCTTCCTTGGTGGCGAAGACTTCGATCAGCGTCTTATCGATCACATTATTGAAGAATTCAAGAAGATCAATGGTCTGGATTTGGCCAAGGACCCTATAGCGCTGCAGCGTATCAAAGCCTCGGCTGAGCGCGCGAAGATCGAATTGTCGTCGGCCCAGCAGACTGAAATCAACGAGCCTTATATTGCGATGGCCAACGGTGCGCCTATGCACCTGAATCTGAAAATCACCCGCGCCAAACTGGAATCGCTGGTCGAAGAACTGATCGCAAACACGATTGAACCCTGCCGCATCGCAATTGCAGATGCGGGTGTGAAGGTGTCCGAAATCGATGACATCATTCTCGTGGGCGGCATGACGCGTATGCCAAAGGTGCAGGAGAAAGTAAAAGAATTTTTCGGCAAAGAGCCGCGCAAGGACGTCAACCCCGATGAGGCCGTTGCTGTCGGTGCAGCGATTCAGGGCTCGGTTCTTTCGGGTGATCGCAAGGACTTGCTGCTGCTGGATGTGACGCCGCTGTCATTGGGTATTGAAACTCTTGGCGGCGTGATGACCAAGATGATCAAGAAAAATACGACCATCCCGACCAAGTTTAGTCAGGTGTTTTCTACTGCTGAAGATAACCAGCCTGCAGTCACAATTAAGGTGTTCCAGGGCGAGCGGGAAATGGCTGTCGGTAATAAAGGTCTGGGCGAATTCAATCTTGAAGGTATTCCACCTTCTTCACGTGGCACGCCGCAAATCGAAGTTACCTTCGATATCGATGCCAACGGTATTTTGCATGTGGGCGCGAAAGACAAAGCGTCAGGCAAAGAAAACAAGATCACGATTAAAGCCAATTCGGGTCTGACCGAAGAAGAAATTCAGCGCATGGTTCATGATGCCGAAGCCAATGCGGCGGAAGATCAGCGTCTGAAAGAGCTGGCGGAGGCGCACAACCAGGGTGATTCCCTGGTGCATTCCACCCGCAAGGCGCTCACCGAGCATGGTGACAAACTCGAGGCTGCCGAGAAAGAAAAAATCGAAGCCGCGATCAAGGATCTGGAAGCTGCACTCAAAGGCAGCGACAAGGCCGACATTGATGCGAAATCGGCAGCGCTCTCGACCGTAGCACAAACCTTGGGTGAAAAAATGTACGCCGACATGCAGGCACAGCAGGCGTCCGCAGCCCCTGAAGGCGCGCAAGCTAGCGCAAGCGCGGGTGCCGGTGCCAGTGGCAAGCCAGCGGAAGACGATGTGGTTGATGCGGACTTCAAGGAAGTCAAAGATAAATAACCCTCTGTGCCGCGCAGGGTAACTTGCGCGGGTTTTGCCGGGCTGGCGTGGCTTAAAAGCCGCCTGCCCGGTTTTTTGCTTGTGAGGTTCTGCCGAGACAGGTCAGAACTGCCGTAGTAATCAGGACAACCGACGATGGCCAAACGCGATTTTTACGAAATACTCGGTGTAGCGAAAAATGCTTCTGATGACGAAATCAAGAAAGCGTATCGCAAGCTGGCGATGAAATATCATCCGGACCGCAATCCGGACAGCAAAGGCGCCGAGGATAAATTCAAGGAAGCCAAAGAGGCTTATGAAATGCTTTCTGATTCTCAGAAGCGTGAAGCCTATGACCGCTTTGGTCACGCCGGTGTCGATCCCAATATGGGTGGCGGCGGAGGTGGCGCAGGATTCGCTGGTGCTGGCGGTTTCTCGGATGCCTTCGGTGACATCTTCGGCGACATCTTTGGTGGTGGCGCGGGTCGCTCACGCGGCGGCGCGCAGGTCTATCGTGGCGCAGATTTGCGTTACAACCTCGATATCAGCCTTGAGCAAGCTGCCAACGGTTTTGATACCACGATCCGTGTACCGTCCTGGGATGGTTGCGATACCTGTAATGGATCAGGTGCCAAGCCCGGTACGTCTCCGACAACGTGCGGTACTTGCGGTGGGCATGGTCAGGTACGCATGCAGCAAGGATTTTTCAGCATTCAGCAAACCTGTCCCAAGTGCCACGGCACAGGCAAGGTGATTCCTGATCCCTGTAATACCTGTAGTGGCTCGGGTCGCATCAAGCGTAACAAGACACTCGAAGTCAAAATACCTTCCGGTATTGACGACAGTATGCGCATCCGCTCGACCGGCAATGGCGAGCCCGGCATGAACGGCGGACCACCCGGTGATCTGTACGTTGAAATTCATATCAAGCCACATGCTGTTTTCCAGCGCGATGGTGATGATTTGCACTGTGAAATGCCGATCTCGTTTGCCAGAGCGGCGATCGGTGGCGAGATCGAGGTACCTACACTTTCCGGCAAAGTCTCATTCACCGTGCCCGAGGGTACGCAAACCGGCAAGACCTTCCGCTTGCGTGGCAAAGGCATCAAAGGCGTTCGATCAGGATTCCCCGGCGACTTGTTCTGTCATGTATTGATTGAAACGCCGGTGAAGTTGACTGAAAAACAAAAAGATCTGCTGCGCGAATTCGAAACGCTCACGGATGCGGGGGGCGCAAAGCACAGCCCGCAAAGTAAATCATGGATGGATAAAGTGAAAGATTTTTTTGAGTAGTCGTTGAGTAAATTCAATACGATGGTATAAAAATCTAAAATTCAAATTCATGATAGAGGCCACTGACAAAAAGTCAGTGGCTTTTTTTTTGGCCTTCGATTTGCACTGATTTCATAACAACTTGTGAATTTTCGTTAAGACCATACGCCAGCTAATCGCCGACGTAAAATTTTGTTATTCCGCAGTTCTAGTCAATTGATTTGCTGCCAAAAATCACTGAGCTCTCTGCAAATTAGCCAACCATCACTAGCCGAAACAAAACCCATGCCACAGCCTTTGTATCGCTATGTAGAAGGACCTCGCGGTAGCGAACTTGAGCAATCGGTGGTCAGAATAGTTGTTGGCGTGGCCTTACTCTCCTATTTTGCCTACATCGGCGAACCAAGTCCGTATTCAAGTGGTGAATTTCACGCCGATGTACTCACCGTCACCGCAATTTTTTTGGGTGTTGCACTCAGCATCAGTGCCTGCATTGTATTTGGGCGTGGTGATGTGCCTGCACGACGTATTGCTTCCATTGTGCTGGATGTCGGTGCTCTGTCTTATGTGTTCCTGATCGGCGGGATTCATGCAGCGCCATTATATTTTTTGTACCAGTGGATCGTCATCGGTTACGGTTTTAGGTTTGGCAAAAAATATCTGTTCGTTGCCTTGGCGCTTTCGCTCGTAGGATTTGGTTGGGTCATAGTCTCCGTACCTTACTGGATCAGCGAGCCAGGCCTTTCAGCTGGTTTGTGGGTTGGCACTCTATTGATATCTACTTACTTTAGTACGCTGGTCGGCAGACTTTACAAGGTGTTAGAGCACGCGGAAGTCGCCAATAACGCTAAACGTCAGTTCATTTGCGCTGTCAGTCATGAATTAAGAACACCGCTGAATGCCATTATTGGCATGGTTGATTTAATGAAAAGCACGAAGATCGACCGAGAGCAAAAAGAAATGCTTGATTGCATGACCACGACCTCCCAGGTCATGTTGTCCCAGATTGAGGACGTGCTAGATTTTTCGAAAATAGAAGCAGGAAAAATGTCGATCAACTATACGACATTCGATCTATACCAACTTGTACAAAGCATTCTCGACATTTTTCGCTATCGAATTGATCCGCTGGCGATCGAGCTGATGAATAGCACCGCTTGCGATGTGCCTTTTCTTGTCAAGGGCGACCCGCATCACCTTCGGCAAATTTTAGTGAATTTGCTTGGAAACTCAGTTAAGTTCACCGAGCAAGGCCGAATAAGCTTGTGTGTGAGGCTTTTGTTCAGGACTCCAGACTCAGTCCGTTTGCGCTTCTCTGTAAAAGATACGGGGATAGGCATTCCACTCGAAGCGCAGAGTAGGATATTCGATAGCTTTACACAAGCCGAAGAAACGATCGCAAGACGATACGGCGGAACCGGTCTGGGGACTACCATCAGTAAGCAGCTGGTCGAACTCATGGGAGGGGAGATCGGCTTCCAAAGTGTTCAAGGTCAAGGAAGTGACTTCTGGTTCGAGCTTGATTTCAGTCTGGCCAATGTTGAAGACTTGGAGAAAAACTCGCTCGCAACAATCCAAGTCAGAAGCATCATCATCGGTACCGAAAAAAATACGGATGAGTTGCTGAGCCATTTGGCTAATTACATCAACAACCCACCCGTTCTAGCCTCAGATTTTGATGAGGCGAAAGACATCATTGGACAATCCATATTAATTGGAAAGCCAATTCGATTGATCCTCATTCAAGAGTCGTCATGGCCAGAATTGGCTATGGAAAGGTACAAAACCATTCTTCGACAACGAGTGCTTTCTATCCGCGAAGTTACTAACGACATGCCTGTGACATTGGCGCTGATCTCCGAGTCTGGTTCACAAGCAAGGCTAGTGGAAGAACTAGCTGAAGAGGTTGGGTTCTCAGTCGTTCTTCATTTGCCTTTCGATACAGATCATTTGAATAATATTTTGCACGCACATTTTATTGTTTCATCGCGTGATAATTCAAAAAAGTTCATGCCGTTCGTTGCAGAATCTGATCTCTCATTGCCAACGACTAATCTCGATGTGAAATTCGACGACTGCACTTACAGAGTTCTGGTTGCAGAAGATAATCCGACAAATCGCAAGGTCATTCAAAAAATACTCGAGCGCGCTGGGCATCACTGTACTTTGGCGAAAGATGGTGAAGATGCACTCGACAAAATAGAGAAAAAAGAATTCGATGCCATCATCCTAGACATGAATATGCCCGGTTTAACGGGCATGGACGTCGCCCGCATGTACAGACTCATGCGCGGCAACATGGCGCGAGCTCCCATCATTATGTTTTCTGCCAATGTGACCACAGAAGCTCGTGATGAAAGTATTGAGGCGGGCGCTGATGAATTTCTTCCAAAGCCGATCCAGGTCAATTCGTTCCTGCAAACTCTGCAGCAGCTTGTGACTGACTTCAAGGTGTCCGGCCCGCCGGAAAATCGCGCTCTTTTACCAAAACCGAAAAATAGATTGAAATTGCTGCGGCCAATGGAAGCAGTAATAGATCTGCAGAATCTGTCCGATTTAGAAAATGTCAGCAAGGATCCGAAATTCCTTGATGACTTGATCTTGGAATTTATTTCTGAAAACAGAAAATTACTGTTCTCTCTCGAGATCGCTTTAAGCGAAGTAAAAATTGATGAAATAAAAGAAATTCTTCACACATTAAAAGGGTCGGCTCTAAGCATAGGCGCAGTTTCTCTGAAAATGATGTGCAAGCGCGTTGAAAAATTAAATACATTTGAAATGGGGGAGTATTCATCTGAGATATCACAGGAAATGAAAACAGTATTCAGTCATCTTTGCGAGGAGCTCGAAAAATATCGACAGCTAAGACGACACGTTATTACTGAGCGTGACTAACTACGAGTTCTATATTTTGGGAGAAATGTATGTCATTTGCTAATCAACTTATTGAGTTGACCGATATAAATTGCCGTGAGATCGAAAGTACACCGACGATACGGAAACTACTTTCTGGGGATGTTTCGGAAAAGCACTATGTCAGCTTTATGACCGATATCTATCCAATTGTTTTGCATTTCTGTCCGATCATGGCCGCCGCTGCCGGGCGCTGTGCGCAAAGAGATGATGCAGTCAGACTTTATCTTTACGACCACATTCATGAAGAAAAAGGTCATGAAAAAATTGTACTTCAAGATATTGCCAGTTTTGGCTGTGCGCCAGAGCAAGTGATTGAAAAAATGCCGCGTGGGTCAATTCAGGCAATGATTGCGTTCAATTATTATTCGGCATTAATGAGTAATCCTTGCAGTGTTCTCGGCATGATTTATGTATTAGAGATCATCTCCTCTGTCTACGCTGGCAAGGCCGCCGATGCTATTTCGAATACTTTTGGTCGAAAGCTTTCGGATGGTTTTGTTTTTCTACAATCGCATGCGTCGGCGGACATGGAGCATATGACGAAATTGCGGAATTTGTTACAGTCAATCGATTCGCCTGAAACCATTGCAGATTTAATGAATAGTGTAAAAATGAATTTTTATCTTTTTTATCAAATATTCACGAGCGAAAAATAGGCTAAATCAGTGATTTTGGTATTGTTTAGAAGATCCTGAATAAATCCGATTCTTGTGTCGATTCAGTGTGGGTGTGCGACCGAGAGTTCAGCCAAGTTAAGGACTTGTTGCCCTTAACTTGGCTAAAAAAGTTTTCGGCTTTATTTAATCAGCGCTTCCTTAATTCACTGCAATATGGATAGACTTTTATATCATGCTGCCTCGAGATAAAAACTGCTCGCTACCGCTTGGGACCGCTGGTCCTGTTGCCGGCGTTGCGAGTGAACAAGACGATTCATCATATGTAAATCTTTGTCTGTCAGCTTAAGTGCTGAGTCAACCCAGATTGAGGTGATATCGAGAAGTTCTTTGTACGAGACTGGGTTGGTATGCCGACGGCATTCGTAGATAGCGCGTAGCCCGTTGAGTCTTTTACTTTGTTTTTGAATCATTTCGAAAACGGCTTTGGTGCCTTCGCCCGGAGGTACGACCATATCAATGACGCCTAATTTTTCCAAGTCTTCGGCGAGATAAGTATTCCCGCTGATCATCATTTTTTCCGCTGCGCGCATGCCAATCCGCCGGCTTAGAAGGCTATACGCGCCCATCCCTGGAAATAGATTGAACATGATTTCCGGGAAACCCATCCTGACTCCCCGTTCGGCAACGATGATGTTGCTGGACAGTGCAAATTCAAATCCACCACCTAAGGCATCACCTTGTACGAGCGATATTGTCATCGCAGAGGCGTTGTAGTTACAAAGTCTAGTGTATATCCCATCAACACAGAGTTTTGCATAGCTCATTAACGCATGTCGGTCTCTGGCCTTGATCAGCCTGATAAACAAGGCAAGGTCGCCACCAAGATTAAAGGTGCAAGGATGGCGCGACGCAATAATAAAATAGTCGACCGGAGACCAGGCGTCGTCATGAAAATACTGCCCCTTGTTCAATTGCACTTCAGCGAATGTTTGATGTAACTCTTCCACCATGCCCAGGTTGAAGCAGGGTACGCCCAAGGGTTTCATGTAAGTCCATAAAGCATTGCTCGCGCTGTGGTACTCGAGATCTATTTGGTGATACTGCCTCTTTGGTGTGGAGGCATTGCCGGTTTTTTGAATAACGGACATATTTTCACGCTCTAAAGTCATCATGTTGATACTCCTTCGATGGAATCAATTAATGGATGATGCATCTGATTGCCAATACTTAATTGGTACTCTTTCAGCATCACGATCTTTAATGGTTTAATAATCTTATGAAAAATTTATTCACCGCCTTACGTATCTTTGCTGACCAACAGGAAACACTGTTTTTTAGGTAACATGTATTTTTTTCTTGCTTTGGCTATATTGAAAATGCATTTTTGGTATTGATGTAGAGCTGATCAAACGTCAATACAACTTGTTTTAGCTCAGTTGTTGTGACGTGATTCAGTTTAAAAAAAACACTTTTGAAGTAAAAATGAATTAGCGAACTTTTAGATGATTGCTAATATTATTTGAATTTTTTTGACAGAAATTGTTTGAGATACGGGTAATTGTCGATATGAAATTTAACCCGTGGTGAGGCATTGGTATGGCTGATCGAGTCATGATATTTCCCAAGCCAGACGCTGCTGTAGAATCAACCTGCTCTTAGGTCATACTCAATAGGAGGTACCCTCTATACAATGCCAGCGTTGCTGTACGAGGCTGTGTTGGGTTTGGTCAAGGATTTTCAATGATTTAGCTATCCACATTGCCGGTTTGATTCCGACACCCCTGGGCCTTCGTAAACCGGAGTTCAGTCAGTACCTTGCTCATTTTTCACTCTACTCAATGAATAAAAATAATAAAAATTCAGTACTACAACAACTGTTCTCAAACAATCGGCAATGGGCTGATTCCATGACTGCGCGGGATCCTGATTTTTTTAGCAAGCTGCTGTCTCAGCAGTCGCCGGAATTTTTATGGATTGGTTGTTCGGATAGCCGCGTTCCTGCAAACACGATTGTGGGGCTCGAGCCCGGCGAGTTATTCGTCCACCGTAATGTCGCCAACGTGGTGGTTCACTCAGATCTGAATAGCTTGTCTGTTGTGCAGTTTGCGATTGATGTTTTGCGGGTCAAACACATCATCGTGTGTGGTCATTATGGGTGCTCTGGCGTCAGGACCGCTCTTGAGCGTCGCAGAGTGGGTTTGGCGGACAACTGGCTTCGCCACGTGCAGGATGTGCATAACAAGCACACAGCTTTTCTACCGGCAGAGATGACGCCGCAAGATCGCAGTGATCGTCTCTGTGAATTGAATGTCATCGAACAAGTTGTCAATGTGTGCCAGACGACGATCTTGCAAGACGCATGGGATCGCGGACAAGAGGTGACGGTGCATAGCTGGGTCTACAGTCTCGAAGACGGCCTTGTGCGCGACTTGGGTCTGGCAGTGAGTAATTTGAATTCGCTCGCGCCGCAGCTGGAATCAAGTTTGGCTCGCTATCAGAGTAGCGCTACAGACACATGAGCGGGCGTACGTTGATTGCCTGAGTTGAGTGCTGGAAGCACAGTTCTGCGTGAGGTATGTCGAGCATAGCCGGATCAAAGTCAGTCTGCGCAGAAGATTTTCAAAAAAAGCTAGAAGCAATGCTCCGTGCCAGGAAAACTCTCATCTTTCACCGCCCGAACATACGCGCTGATGGCGGCGGCAATGTCTGGTTGATCTTCCATGAAGTTTTTGACAAATTTGGGTCGATGTCCAGGGAAGATGCCCAGCATGTCATGCATTACCAGTACCTGGCCCGAGCATCCAGGACCTGCTCCGATGCCTATTGTGGGTATCAGCAAAGATTTCGTCACACGATCCGCAAGCGCGGTCGGTATGGCTTCCAGCACCAACAGGGAGGCGCCGGCATCTTGCAGCGCGATTGCGTCGGCTAACAGCTGCTCGGCAGCCACGTCAGTTTTTCCCTGTACCTTGAAGCCCCCAAGTTGATGAACCGATTGCGGTGTCAGACCTAAGTGCGCGCACACAGGTATCCCACGTTCGACCAACATTTTGACGGTGGGGGCGAGCCAGCTGCCGCCTTCCAGTTTGACCATCTCGGCCCCGGCGCGCATCAGAAGTGCTGCATTGTCCAGAGCCGGCTCAGGCATCGCATAGAACCCAAACGGCATATCGGCAATCAGTAGGGGAGCGCGATTGCCTCGTGCAACGCACGCCGTGTGATAGCAGATGTCCGCCAGCGTGACCGGCAAGGTCGTATCGTGCCCCTGTATCACCATACCTAGCGAGTCCCCCACCAGCAATGCATCTACGCCAGACTGGTCCATGGTCGCGGCAAAACTGGCGTCATAACAGGTGAGTATCGCAATTTTTTCTGCGCGGGCGCGCATCTCTGCGAGTGTCGTAATAGTGATTTTTTTCCGGCTGCTGCCGTTATGTGATGTCGGATAAACGGACATTGTCATTCTCCGCGGTTAAAGAATTCTCGCTTGCCGCGCATACCAGCGATACGTTCCAGCAGCAGCTCGAAATCGTCGCTACTTTCGACCGGGTTCAAACGTTCTGCATTGACCATGAGCAGTGGTGATGTTTCATAATTGTAGAAAAAGCGGCTGTAGCTTTCGCAGAGACGCTGAAGGTAGTTTTCCGAGATGCCAGCTTCGCTGGGAATGCCGCGCCTGCGGATGCGTTCCGCCAACGTTGCCGGCGCCGCCTGGAGGTAAATCACCAGATCCGGTCTGGGCGCGGACTGACTGAAGTGGTCGAACAACTGCCGGTAAAGATTGAGCTCATCGTCGGCCAGCGTGAGTGCTGCAAATAGAGGATCTTTATCGATCAGAAAATCCGATACAACGGGCGCAGAGAACAGATCGGTTTGTGTCAGGTCGCGTAGTTGGTTCATCCGCTGAAACAGGAAGAACATCTGGGTCGGTAACGCGTAGCGGGTAGCGTCTCGATAGAATCGTTCAAGAAAAGGGTTTTCCTGTGGTTGTTCCAGCACCGGCTGCGCATTGGTCTCGGCAGCGATTTTCCGGGCGAGGCTGGTCTTGCCGACGCCGATCGGACCTTCCACAACGATATAACGATATTTTTCCAGGCTCATGTCAGAGATGATACGCGATTGCGATAACGGAATGCCTGCTGTGTGAGATGGGTGTGATCTGACCGCGAGAGGCCTTCAGTGGGAAGGCAGCGCAGTGGCAGTGGCGTGGTCGATGACTTGTATGCGTTGATCCTGAACGTCGGACAGAAAATCTTGCGCCTGACCCTTGCCAGGAATATAGATCGCCGCATCCAGTTCAAGCAGAGGCTTGAGCACAAATGCGCGACCTGTCATTCGAGGATGGGGTACTTCCAGACTGCTACTCTGTATTTGGGCCTGCCCATAGAGCAATAAATCCAGGTCCAGAGTGCGGGGCGCGTTCCGAAATGGTCGCTCGCGCCCAAAGGCTTGCTCGATTTTCTGTAATTCCGATAACAAGGTCTCGGCCGCAAGGCCTGTGTCAATGCGAGCCACTGCGTTGACGAAATCGGAGCCACCGGCATCAATGGGCGCGCTGGCGAATAGGGATGAGCTGGCCGACAAGCGGGTATCTGCCAGTTCTTGCAATGCTGCGATGGCGCTGCGTACGGTTTGCGCCGGATCGCCAAGATTGGCGCCGATGCCTACATAGGCCGAGACCCTGACGGTCACTGCGCATCCTCAGCGCTCTTGCTGCGGCCGCGTCCACCACGGCGCCGTCTCCGCTTGGGTGTGGCGGCATCGGCCTCGGGTGGCTTGCGGTTAAGCAGCGACTCACGGTCAACGCCATCGGCCTGCATGAATTCCGTCCACCAGTCGCCTAGTTCACCATCGACCTCACCTGACGCACAGCGCAGCAGAAGAAAGTCATAGCCCGCACGCAGGCGCGTGTGCTCCAGCAATTTGTAAGGTGATTTACCCGCGCGGCGTTCAAATCGGGGTTGCATCGCCCAGATATCTCGCATGTCGGTAGCAATCCGTCGCTGCAATGCGAGTTTTTCGGTCTGGCTATCGAGCACATCATCGGCGGCGAGATGCAGCGCTGGAATCGGGTATTCACCCGCTGCGCGATAAGCTTCCCATTTTTCCAGGACCTGATGCCACAACAGAGAGGCAAATAGAAAACCGGGTGAGACTGGTTTGCCTTGCCGTATACGTTCATCCGTATTGGCCAGCGCCAGTGTGACAAATTTTTCGCCCATGGGCTGCTCGAGAACCACGTCCAGCAAGGGCAACAGCCCGTGATGCAATCCCTCTTGTCGGAGTTGCTGCAGACAAGCCATCGCATGACCGCTCATCAGCAACTTGAGCATTTCATCAAAGACTCGCGCTACGGGCACATTGTTGATCAGCGGTGCCATCACGGAGATTGGCGCGCGGGTGGTCGGCGCAATCTTGAAATCGAGTTTCGCAGCAAAGCGCACCACGCGCAAAAGACGTACCGGATCTTCACGGTAACGCGCTTCAGGGTCACCGATCATGCGTAGCGAGCGGCTGCGAATATCCTTCATGCCGCCGTGATAATCGAGCACCAACTGCTGCTCCGGATCGTAATACATCGCATTGATCGTGAAATCACGCCGCTCGGCATCTTCGTGTTGCTCGCCGAAGGTATTGTCACGTAACACCCGGCCATGCTCGTCTTTAGGGGCGCCATCAGATGAACTGCCGCGGAAGGTGGTGACTTCAATCAGATCCTGACCAAACATGACATGCACGATCTGAAATCGTCGACCAATGATGAACGCGCGTCGGAACAGGCGCTTGATCTGTTCGGGTGTGGCATTGGTTGCCACATCAAAGTCTTTGGGTTTGAACCCCAGCACCATATCGCGCACCGCACCGCCGACGATGAAGGCTTTGAAGCCCGCACGCTGCAAGGTCTCCGTCACACGTACTGCATTGGATGACACATCGTCGGGATCAATGCCGTGTTCATCAGGCCCGAAAACCAGCGGTGCATGAGCCTCGCCAGTGTTTGGACCGTTGCCGAGAAGGCGGCGTATGAATTTTCTAATCATTAAACAGGTGCAGTATCGGCCAGCCATGCGCTTGTGCGTGAGACGTCAGCTTGGCATTAGGATTGGTGGCAACAGGATGGCTTACTGCCGAGAGCAGCGGAATATCGTTCTGCGAATCGCTGTAGAACGTGCTGCGGCCAAAACTGGACAGCGACAGATTCATTGTCGAGAGCCACTGATGCAGGTTGATGACTTTGCCCTCTGCAAAGGGTGGCGTTCCGATATGCCGGCCAGTGATTTGTCCGTTACTATCGAGTTCGGGTTCGGCTGCAATCAGGTGAGGTACGCCGAAGGCGTTGGCAATCGGACCAGTCACAAACCGGTTGGTGGCTGTAACAATGGCGATCAGATCGCCCTCCTGCTGATGCTTTTCAATGAGTGCCACTGCTTCAGGTCGAATCGCCGGCGCAATGACCTCGTTCATGAACTGGACATGCCAGGCATCGAGCTGGTCGCGAGCAAAACGCGCGAGCGTGCCAAACGCGAATTCGAGATACTCGACCGGGTTGAGCGTGCCTTGCTGGTACTGCTCGTAGAAGACCGCATTGCGTGCGGTGAACGTTGCCTGATCCACCGCACCGGCGCGTACCAGGAATTGTCCCCATTCATAGTCCGAATCCAAGGGAAGCAGCGTATTGTCGAGATCGAAAAGCGTGAGGTTCATGAGGTCGGTTGAGCGTCGCCGAGCTGCAGCAGCTCTCGCAACAGCGGCATCGTAATGGGGCGCTGAGTCTCCAGAGAGTAGCGGTCCAGCGCATCTAGGATCGCTGACAGCGATTGCATGTCTCTGCGAGAGTGCGTTAGGAGGTAGGGTAACACGCCCGGCGAGAGTACTAGCCCACGGGCATCGGCTGACTTCGATAGTGCGTCGATTTTTTCTTCGTCAGACAGACCTTGGACCTGATAGACCAGACCCCAAGCCAGCCGCGTACGCAAATCCTCGCGCAGCATTAGCTGTGCCGGTGGTCTGCTGGCAGCGGCCACCAGCACGCCACCGGCTTCGCGTATCTGGTTATAAAGTGCAAATGCCGTAATCTGCTGGTCGTCATCGAGACGGTCGCAATCGTCAAGCAGATACAGCAGTATCTCTGGCGACCATACATAATTCTCTGCGGGTTGGTCGGCGCTCAGGTAAAGCGATCGTCCGCCTGCGGCCAGTGCATACAGCAAGTGAGATTTGCCAGCGCCTGCCTCACCCCAGAGGGTAATGAAACGCTGATCCAGTGTGGTCGTTTCTCTACGCGCGATATGGCGGAGTATTGCAGCGAGTTCTTGGTTACGCCCAATGACGAAGCTATCGAGTGTCGGCGGTCCTGCGGCACCCCAATCAAGCAGTAACTGCCTCATGACTGATTGTAGAAGCTGCTATTGAGATAATGTCGGCGCAAACGACCAAACACCACCAGTAGAATCGCAGAGGCGGGTAGTGCCAGTAGTACGCCCACAAAGCCGAATAACTGACCAAACGCGAGCAACGCAAAAATCACTGCAAGCGGATGCAGACCGATGCGCTCGCCCACCAGTCGTGGTGTCAGATAAAAACTTTCGATGAACTGTCCCAGCCCATACACAATAGCCACGGCGATAAGCCCATGGGCAGTATCAAACTGCAGCACCGCTGCGACGATAGCCAAAAGCAAGCCCACACCAAAGCCGATGTAGGGAATGAACACCAGCAGCCCGGTAAACAGACCGACCGGAAGCGCGACATCGAAACCAGCTACGGCAAGGCCAATCGAGTAGTACGCCGCCAGCAGCAGCATGACCAGTAATTGACCGCGGAGATATTGCGCGAGCAGGCTGTCGACTTCCTGTGCTATCGAGGTCACCTGTGCAATCCAGCGGCGTGGCACCGTTTCACTGATTCGCGCAAACAGCGTATGCCAGTCTAGTAATACATAAAACAGCACGATCGGTATCAGCAATAGCGTTGCAGCCCATCCGATGACGGCCGTGCCGCCCACCCGCAGCCAGTTCAGCATGGCGCCGCTCAAGCCATCGCTTGCAGCCAGTTTTTCAGTGATGATTTCCTGGATGCCCGCCAAATCAAGCCGGCCACCCATACCCATTTGACGCAGCCAGACGCCCACACTGCCATCGATGCGGTCTAACAGTATGGGCAGCCTTTGTCTGAGGATGGGTAGTTCTTCACCCAGTACGGGCAGGACGATGAGGACGATGGCAGCGATCAGCAGCCCGACAGCAGCCATGGCGATCAGCGCCGCCACGGTGCGCGGCATTCCGCGTGTCGTTAGCGCATCTACCCCGGGGTTGAGGATGTATCCAATAATTCCCGCAGCGACAAAGGGCGTCAGAATAGGCCCGAGCAGGACCAGCATAACGGCCAGCAAAATGCCGACGGCTAGCCATAGCAGGGTCTGTCTTTGTTCGGGCGTGGTCACAATGGGCATGTCTCGCGGGGCCGGGGAGGGCGATTTGGTAAAATGTCGGTCGCTCCGGCACTCTGGCACCGTAGCGGCTGCGCCATTTTACCGTTTCCTCTGCCTGATTTCCCATTCATTCATCATCCGTGATCATGTCCACAAAGCCCCCGGTTTCCCTCTCTTATCGTGATGCAGGTGTTGATATCGATGCCGGCGATGCCTTGATCGAAGCGATCAAACCATTCGCCAAGCGTACGATGCGCGACGGTGTACTTGCCGGTATCGGTGGCTTTGGTGCGTTGTTTGAAGTCAGTAAGAAATACCGCGAACCTGTGCTGGTCTCCGGAACCGACGGTGTGGGCACCAAACTGAAACTGGCTTTTCATCTGAACCGGCACGACACGGTCGGTATCGATCTGGTCGCCATGAGTGTTAATGATATTTTGGTCCAGGGTGCTGAGCCCCTGTTCTTTTTAGATTACTTTGCCTGTGGCCGTTTGGATGTTGCTACTGCGACCGACGTTATCAAAGGCATTGCGGCGGGTTGCGAACAGGCTGGCTGTGCCTTGATCGGCGGCGAGACAGCAGAGATGCCGAGTATGTATCCCGATGGTGAATATGACCTCGCCGGTTTTGCTGTAGGCGCAGTAGAAAAATCCCGGATCATTGACGGTAAAAAAATCAGCCCCGGCGATGTCGTGCTCGGTTTGGCGTCTTCAGGCGCGCATTCGAACGGCTACTCGCTGGTGCGCAAAATTCTTGATGTCGCCAAGCCCGATCTGAATGCGGACTTTCATGGGCGGCCACTATCGGATGTGCTGATTGCACCAACGCGCATTTATGTAAAGCCGTTGCTGGCGCTAATGGAAAAAATTGATATCCATGGCCTGGTCCACATCACCGGCGGTGGCCTAGTTGAAAACATTCCGCGCGTATTGCAACCTGAGCTCACCGCCGTACTGCACCGCGATGCCTGGCAGATGCCACCGTTGTTCACATGGCTTCAGCAGCATGGTGGTGTCGAGGATGCGGAAATGCATCGTGTCTTTAATTGCGGGATCGGCATGACAGTCATTGTCGCTAAAGACAAGGCGGACGAAACTGAAGCGATGCTCAGGCAATCAGGTGAAACAGTCTTCCGTTTGGGAGAAATTCGTGAGCGTCAGCAAGGCGAGCCGCAGACTATCGTCGAATAGTGCTTGCCTAGCAATCGTCATAAGGGCTCGTGCGGCCGTTCAGATGAACCTGCACTAGTCGGCCATTTCGCATGTTGAAGAAAAACCGAAAATCATCGCGATCCCCATCGCTACCATCGCAATACATGATGTAGTTGTCTTCGTTCAGACTGCGTTTTGGTTCGCCCAGATAGCCATCTGCAGGTACTGATCGACGAGTCACTTGCGGCACCGGAATCCGAAATCTCAACGTACCATCCGGTTTGAGTACGTTCCAGTATCGCCCGCCCGGCGTGACATACACTAGCCCCGATCTGTCAGGGATAGGCACTGGACAATGCCGATCTTCTATCACCTCGTCCTGAAACTTCCAACGTGTGGCTACCGGAAAGCGTGTCTTATCGGGGCCGATCAGTTGATAAATCCATTTCATGATGTCGCGCGTCGGCTCATGAAAGCGAGAAACTGATCCGTCATTCCAGACCCGCACTGGATTTTTTATCAGATCGCACGCCTTCAATTTCAATTTTTGAGGCGGATTAGTGTCCTCGTTCATCACATCCTCGTCAGCGTCCATTGTGTATGAATGATTAGTGCGGCATTGAAGGAAGCGATTGACGTGATGCGTAGTTGAAGAGGTAGGTATGCATCATCGTCAATTCACGGTTTCGCTGCATGTTCTTGAATGATGCTTCAGACCTCATGCATCACGATGAATTGCAGCGTTACGGATTGTCTTGCATTCGATGAGCATTGCAAGCATTGACTTTGGTTGGTGTCAAAGATGCTTTGCACTTTGTTCACTCAATTTCGATTGTTGTCGCTAAATTTTCACGCTGCTGAAAAGCATGATTGATGCTTAGCATGATTGTTGAATTGCATGATTGTTATTTGGGTA
>JAIXYM010000058.1 GCA_027490255.1 Oxalobacteraceae bacterium
ATACAACAGCACCATCCTGCGATGTGCTCTCTTTCGAACTAACAAGAATTCCTTGAAGTGGCGTGGTTGATGAATTTATTTTTTGAAGAATCCGGGGATTTCAAAGTCGGTGCTGTGATTTCGCAGCAGGGCGAAGCGTTTCAGGTAGAGACACCGTCGGGCAAGCGCACTAAGGTGCGAGCACGGGATGTGCTGCTGCAGTTCGACACGCCCTCACCTGCCGAAATGATGTCGCGCGCAAATGAGCTCGCCGGCGACATTGATATTTCGTTTTTGTGGGAAGTGGCCGGCGAAGAAGAATTTGCCGTCGACCAGCTCGGAACCGAGTATTTTGGTCATACGCCTAAACCCGAAGAGGCTGCAGGGCTCTTCCTGAAGATGGCAGCATCACCGATCTATTTTCATAAAAAGGGCAAAGGTCGTTACAAAGCGGCGCCCGCAGCAATCTTGCAGGCCGCACTCGCGGGTCTCGAAAGAAAAAAACAGCAGGCGCTGTTACAAGCGGCCATGGTCGATGAACTCAAGGCAGGTCGTTTGCCGCAATCCATGGCGCCTCTGTTACGTCAGTTGCTCTTCAAGCCTGATAAAAATTCAATGGAGTACAAGGCGCTCGATGCCGCTTGCGCCGAGCTGCAAACGACACCGTCGCGCCTGATGCTGTCCGTTGGTGCCATGCCTTCAGTGAAGGCAGTTCATGATGCGAAGTTTCTGATCGAACATTTCCCGCGCGGTACGGATTTTCCCCCTATCGATCTGCCGCAGGTATCAGCGTTATCTGTTGCGGAGGTGAGCGCCTTTTCCATTGATGACATCACGACCACCGAAATTGATGATGCCTTTTCTGTGCAGATGATCGGTGAAGGAAAAATCCGTGTCGGCATTCATATTGCCGCACCTGCGTTAGGTATCACGCGAGATGATGCCATTGATGCGATTGCACGCGAACGCATGAGTACCGTGTATATGCCGGGCGACAAAATCACCATGCTGCCTGATGAACTGGTGCAGCAGTTCACTCTCGCCGAGGGCGATGCACGGCCTGCAGTCTCCTTGTACGCGACGCTTGATATGAGTGACTGGTCGGTACAGTCAACAGAGACTGTGGTTGAGCGCGTGCCTATTCGCGCCAATCTGCGTCACAACGAGTTGGATGAACATGTGAGTGAGCAGGCGCTGGCCGATGGTAGTGGTGATTATCCCCACAAAGAAGAAATCGGACTGCTCTGGCAATGGGCGCAGGTACTCGAGCGCGGCCGTATGGAAAAGCGCGAGAGTTTCGGTCTGCGACCTGAGCAAAACAATCGCGTAGATTTCAATTTCTATGTCGCCAACGACATCGTCACCATCACCCGCAGAAAGCGTGGTGCGCCTCTCGATAAAATCGTGGCCGAGCTGATGATTTTCGCCAACAGCAGCTGGGGCAAGCTCATGCATGAGCAGGGTGTGCCCGGCATATACCGTACCCAGGGCACAGGTACTGGCTGGGCAGCGCGCATGCAGGTGCGTATGCTCACCCACGCTGCGCCCCATCAGGGACTCGGCGTCGATCAGTACGCGTGGAGCACGTCGCCTCTGCGGCGCTACACGGATCTGGTTAATCAGTGGCAGATACTGGCCTGTGTCAGACACGGCGTCACCGCGCCGCTGGTTGCGCCTTTCAAGCCCAGAGATGCCGATTTGTTTGCGATTGTCTCGGCCTTCGACAGCGCCTACGGGGCGTATGCCGATTTCCAGAACATCATGGAGCGCTACTGGTGCCTCAGATGGTTGGCACAGGAATCGGTGCGTCAGGTCGATGCCGTCGTTTTAAAAGATGAAGTGCTCAGGTTGGTCGAAGTACCTCTAGTGATTCCTATGCCAGGCGTGAAGCACCCGCGTGGTACACAGGTCAGACTCGAGCTGATCAGCTGGGATGAGTTGGATCTGACAGTGCAGGCACGTGTGCTGGAGGTCAGTGTCGTCAGCGATGTCATCAGTGACGATATGGATGAGGAATCTGAGCCGGGTGTTCAGAACGAGATGCCCGAACTCAGCGAGATATCCGGTGACAGTGCGGCCATCGAAACGGCAGAGCCGCACATCACTGCACCGCCCAATCCGGAGTAATTCGCGTGGCGCTGGCAGACCGTCAATTGCTGTTCATTGCTGTCGCGAGTTCATTGCTGCTTCATGCCGCGCTGTTGTCGATACGTTTTGTCAGTCCGGATGATCTGCAGTTCAAGCCCGTCGATCGTGGTTTGGAGATTATTCTCGTGAACGCTGCCGAGCAGCGCGCTCCCCTGAAGGCCGATGCGCTGTCTCAGGCAAACTTGAATGGCGGCGGCAACGCCGAGCGCGGTCGAGCGACATCGCCTTTGCCGGATTCTGGCCGTACCAGCGACGGTACGCTGCTGGAAATGCAACGGCAACGTGTCGCCGAACTTGAGCAGCAACAAGCCCGAATGCTGGCGCAACTCACCGCAAGCAAGGCCGAGCATGTGTTGCCGCGACCGGAGCAGACCAAGGCAACAGAACCAGGCGTCGCACCTGAATCCGAAGCCAGCGCCCGCGTGCTTGCACGTCGCGAAGCCGAAATTGCCCGTGAAATTGCCGACTATAACAAGCGCCCCGTCAAGACCCAGCTGACGCCTAGCACACGGCGTGTTGAGTACGCGATGTATTACACTGCCTTGCAACAGCGTATAGAGCAGACCGGCACGCGGCATTTCCCCGAGCGTGATGGTAAAAAAATGTATGGCGAGCTTGTCGTGTATATCCCAGTTTTTCAGGATGGCTCGATTTACGAAAAAGAAGGTGGGCCGCGGATCGAACGCAGTTCAGGCAATGCCACGCTGGATCAGGCGGCGTTGCTGATCGTTCGACGGGCTGCACCGTTCGGATCGTTTCCCCAAGCCTTGCGCCGGGATGGCAACGCACATGTGTGGGAAATCGTCACCCGTTTTCATTTCACTCGCGATCAGGTACTCGAGTCGCGTTCGACCGGAGTTTTGCCTTGACATCCGAATCCGTGCCTGACCGTTATGCAGTGATCGGCAATCCGATTGAGCACAGCAAATCACCGCAAGTGCACGCATTGTTTGCGCAGCAGACACTGCAGGCGATGCGCTATGAGCGTTTGCTCGCTCCTCTTGACCATTTTGTCGATAGCGTTCATGAGTTCATCGTGCACGGCGGTCGCGGTGCCAATGTCACCGTACCTTTCAAGCTGGAAGCCTTCGCTCTAGCGAACGAACTCACGCCGCGTGCGCAGGCAGCGGGTGCGGTCAATACACTGAGTTTTTCCGCTGACGGCATTAAAGGTGACAACACCGATGGCATTGGGCTGGTGCGTGACATCACGCGCAATGCGGGTGTGCCGCTCAGGAACCGGTCAGTGTTATTACTCGGCGCCGGCGGTGCGGCACGCGGTGTGATCTTGCCCCTGATTGAAGAAAATATTGCAGGTCTGGTGATAGCTAACCGCACGCAACCCAGAGCGATGGAGCTCGCACAGCAGTTTTCTCACAGCGGCGTACCTGTGTCGCCCGCAGCGTTTGATCAGCTCGACCAGCGTTTTGATGTCATCATCAATGCCACATCAGCCAGTCTGGATTCCGCATTGCCACCGTTGCCCGATTGCGTATTTGGTTCCCAGACGCTGGCCTACGACATGATGTATGCCGCGCAGCCAACGATCTTCATGCAGCATGCGGCCCATCACGGTGCTGTCGTTCGCGATGGTTTGGGTATGTTGATCGAGCAGGCGGCTGAATCCTTCTTCGTCTGGCGCGGCGTGCGGCCCGACACAGCGCCGGTGTATACATGGCTGCGAGGCCAACTATGAGCTCTCGCGGATCAGGAAAAGCGCGGGGGTCCGGGCGTGGTCTGCTGTTCTGGATTATTGGCATTCCCTTGTTGCTGGTGCTGCTGCTGCAGGCTTGGTATTTCCTGCATATTTGTTGGTGGGTTAATCACAATCCCGAGTCCACCTCATTCATGCGCGAGCAGTTGAGTAAGATCCGCGAGAAAAATCCTGCCGCCCGACTGCAGCATCGGTGGGTGCCCTATAACCGTATTTCTAATAATCTCAAGCGCGCCATCATCGCTTCGGAAGATGCCAATTTCGCCGAGCACGAGGGCGTCGATTGGGATGCGCTGCAACGCGCCTATGAAAAAAATGCGAAAAAGGGCAAGGTCGTCTCCGGCGGGTCGACCATCACACAGCAGTTGGCCAAAAATCTTTTCTTGTCAGGCCAGCGCAGCTACCTGCGTAAAGGGCAGGAAATGATCATCACTTTCATGCTTGAAATGATGATGGACAAGCGCCGTATCTTCGAGATTTATCTGAATGTCGTCGAATGGGGTACCGGTGTCTTCGGTGCCGAGGCGGCGTCCATGCGTTACTTCGGCAAGCCTGCCTCTGCGCTGGGTCCGCAAGAAGCAGCGCGGCTGGCCGTGATGCTGCCCAATCCCCGCTACTTCGGACGCCATCTCGATTCTGGCTATCTGGCCCGCCGATCAAGCTTGATCCTATTGCGCATGCGTACGGCCGATTTGCCCTGACTGCGAGGCGTTCATTCGCTGTCCAGAACGCTTGCCTGAGGCGACCGATCTCAGTACACTTGCGCTGTTTTTGTAATCGGAGACCTACCTTGGGTAGTCCCAAATCACATTCCCATCCGTCGTTCGACGGGCTTTTCGCAAGCTAGCGCGTTTTTCTCCAGTGCCCGCTTGCCAGATATGGGTAAGCTGGTGCGCATGGCCTTCAGGCCGCGTTCCCTGATGTTTTATATGTTGCGCGATCCGCGTGGCGCATGCTGCATTGACTGCGGCCGGGAGAACTTATGATCAATGTATTCGTCCTGCAAAACGGTCGTCTAAGTCAGATTCCTATCGAGTCGCGCGAGGATCTGGTCAATGTCACGCCTGTCTGGGTCGACCTGACGGATCCCAGTGATGAAGAGCGTGACTGGGTCAGCAGTATTTTTGGTGTGATGCTGCCGGATGAAGATGAGGTCAAGGATATCGAGGCTTCAGCACGTTATTACGAAGCCGACAATGGTGATCTGCATTTGCGCTCCGATTTTCTGCTCGAAGAAGATGAGGGCGAGTCACGGGTTGTGACGGTTGCCTTCATCCTTGCCCGAAACATGCTGTTCTCCTTGCATAACGATGACCTGCCAGTGTTCCGTCTGGTGCGCATGCGTGCTCGCTCACGCCCCGGTTCGATTGGTGATTTCAAGGATGTACTGCTCGACTTGTATTCCACGGATGTCGAATACTCGGCCGATGCGCTCGAAGGTATCTATCAGAATCTTGAAGAGGTTAGTCGCAGCGTCCTGCAGAAAGATATCAGTGACCAGGACGCAGCCGCATCGCTCAATGCCATGGCGCGAGAGGAAGATTTGAATGGTCGTATCCGTCGCAACATGATGGATACCCGACGCGCGGTGAGTTTCATGATGCGCGGACGCTTACTGAGTCCCGATCAATTTGATGATGCGCGCCAGATTTTGCGTGACATCGAATCACTCGATGGTCACACCGCTTTCTTGTTCGACAAAATCAATTTCTTGATGGATGCAACGGTCGGTTTCATTAACATCAACCAGAACAAGATCATCAAGATATTCTCGGTAGCGTCGGTTGCCTTCCTGCCGCCTACACTGATTGCCAGTATCTACGGGATGAACTTCCGTATCTTGCCGGAGTTGGACTGGAGTTTCGGTTATCCGTTTGCGATTCTGCTGATGATCGCAAGTGCCGTGACGCCCTTCTTGTACTTCCGTCGGCGGGGCTGGTTGCGCTGATTTAATTGCTCCGGTGGGTGCAGGCGCAAGCTGCTTGTGTAAAACGTAAGACACTGGATCCCGGCCTGCGCCGGGATGACCTTGGAGGAACGGTTAGCCCCAAAATCGTCATCCCGGCGAAAGCCGGGATCCAGCGTCTTTCATTCAACACTACTGGCCCAAACCCTTCACCGAGTAACTTCAGGCTCGAACTGACTGGCGTTCAACGCAAGTCAGGGTCTTCCACTCAATGCACTGCTTTAAAAGCACCGCGTGCCGCATTCACGGTCTCTCCAATCACCGCATCATCATGCATTGCTGAGACAAAGCCGGCCTCGAATGCTGACGGCGCCAAGTACACACCTGCATCTAGCATCGCGTGGAAGAACTGATTGAAACGGTCTTTGTTACACGACATCATTTCCGCAAAGTTGCCGGGTAACTTCTCAGTGAAATAAATACCGAACATGCCACCGATGGCATCGCCGCAGAAGGCGACACCCGCCTCGGCCGCAGCTTTGGACAAACCA
>JAIXYM010000116.1 GCA_027490255.1 Oxalobacteraceae bacterium
TCTATGTGAAACCAGAAAGCATTTCCTAACCGAAGGTCGCCCATACCACTGATATCTCTAGCAAGTCTCGTGTCTAGGGCAGTATTGGTGTTGACATCGGCGTAGGTCAGCACCGTGACAGGTGCCCATGCATATTGTTGATTACTACCGACAGCGAATACCCGCGAGGCGCGTAGCGCGAATTGATTGATGCTCGCCTCGCCAGCCACAGTACGCACGCCATCGGTATAAGGCCCCCTTACTTTTTGATGCGTGCTGTAAATCGTTACGTTGACTGAGCCGCTTGGCAACGCAATAAAGTCCGTGGGGTAGATATCATTAACTGCTGCGCTTGCTGCCGCAGAAGTCAAGCAGATAGAAGCTGCGATCCCATACCGTTGTCGATGTCTCATTATTTTTATGTACTTGGCGCAGCCATTATTATTATTAAAAATCGAAGGCGAAAAATTCGCTCCGAAAGCTTATCTTCCGACTAGCACTCGCTCAGTATCACCCACCAGTTGAGGCACCTGTTTCTTGCTCATGCTCATTGCCTGCCGTGGCACCATATCGGCCAGATAGCTTTGTAATTCTCCCGTCGTAATTTTGCCGTCTTTGTTTTCATCAGCATCACCTTCTAGTCCCTTCATCACGTAGAAGCTGAAAATGCCATGTTTAAGATTCGGGCTTGACCAGGAGATCTGGTCTGGCTGAGATGCGGTGATGACGGTAAAGCCATCAGGATAGGTACTTACCGCAGATTTTAATGTGACAGGTTTGGCACTGGCCAGCAGTGTTTCACCAGATCGAGCTTGTCCGCTGTAGCAGGCATCAATGAACATCGTTACCGATTTTGGCTGTGCCAACTGAATTGCGCTGACAATTTTGCTTTGGTTAATTGCAGTTTCCTCGATTAATTCACGGTGGGCGTTATACGGTAAAAAATACAGCGACTTACCATCTTCGCTGGGCAGGCCATGACCACTATAAAAAACAACCAAATCTGTCTTGTTTTTTTTGATTTTCGCCGGTAACCAGTTTCTGAAGGCCGCAAGAATATCAACTTCATCAGCGCCATCATCGATCAGCAACTTGATATTTTCTGGTTTTACACCAAGTGCCCTGATCGCATAGTCATAAAAATCCTGCGCATCATCACTTGCGTACTCAGCTTTGGGTATACGCTTGTAGTGTTGTATGCCAACGATAATCGCCACGATGTCTCTGCTCGGCTGAACCTTGACGTTGGCAGGATTAAGCCGGATGTAATTCGGCGCGGAGTCCGACAGTTTGCGCGATACAGTAATCGTCTTACTGTCTTTGTTGCCATTGACGTCGATGGCATTAATTTGATAATTCGTTGCTTGTCCCACCCGGGCGACTTTGCGGATTTCATAGCGACCATCAGCGCGACCGCCTTGTTCTTCATCATTGATCATTAGCGAGCTGGTGTCAGCACCCGTGTTGATGCTGATAGTGAATACACCCGTAGCATCCGGCTCGGTAAACTGCACATTCATCGTCAGTCGTGACGTTTGCTTTGCTTGCTCTCTGCGGCTGCGTTCCTGTTCCAGTCTCTGGCGTTCTTGTGCTAATTTTTGGCGCTCCGCCTCGAGTTGACGGCGCTCGGCATCAGTGGAGGGATTAGTCGGCACCGGTATATTCAGACGTTCCGCACGAACGAACTTATCTTTCTCCCACCAGCCTTCTTGCTTGCTGCCGTCAGCATAAACAAGAATTCCTTTTCCATGTCGCGCCCAGCCTTTGAATTCACCTGCGTAGCGGTCACCACTAATAAAATAGAAGGTGCCCATGCCATTAGGCAGATTTGCCTGAAATTCACCGACAAACTTGTTGCCGTTGACGAAGGTGTAGGTGCCCTGACCCTGGTATGCCCCCGATCTGAATTCACCCACATACACATCACCTTTGTTTTCTCCGGCGGTGTTGTGGTAATAGGTCCCGTGACCGTTAAACGTGCCATCCTTGTGCTCGCCGGTGTATTTGCTGCCATTGGCAAAGGTATAGGTGCCTTGGCCGTTCAAATTGCCATCACGATATTCGCCAACGTATTTGTCACCATCGACAAAGATGTAAGTACCCCGGCCATGGTATTTGCCGTCTTTAAATCCACCGATGTATTTCTCGCCGCGCGCTGAAGTGTACGTAGCCTGACCGTTGAAGGCGCCATCCTGAAACTCGCCCTCGTAAAGATCGCCCTTGTTTTTGTCGTTGAGATCGGCGCGGTAGCGGCCAAAGCAGTTATGCCAATGGGCGTATCGCTCCTGATGCGTATTTTTTGTGTAATCAAGCTTGGGGCAGGGTGGCAGTTTATTCTGTGCTCCTAGCGGAGCACAGAAAAAAATCATAAGCCACCAAAGGGACAGACTTGATCGAGTCATGGAAAAGCGAACTGAACGCAATATTTATAAATTATTAACAACGAATTGCGCTCTCAACTGTGCGCTCTTGAGAGACTTTACTCCAAGCAAGCAAATTGATCAGAAATAATTGCGCTTATGTGAGGAGTGCTGGCATATCAGCCTCTTCATATCGATAGCAAGGTAGCTCATCAAGAGCCACCAAGCAGTTCCTCGACCAGCTTGATGATGTTCGGCGGCGCGAGCGCCTCACCACCGCCCCGGTACAGTGTTTCTATGCGAATCAGTTTGCCTCGAGGCGCTGCGCATACTCTGAGTAGCGGATCATCGCCAAACAATTTGCACGATAGTGAAGGCGAAGTCAGCGGACCGAAGTTGAGAAACTCGAAATACCCATAATTGATATCTGTGGCGTAAGGTCCGATTAATACGCGGTCAGTGCGCTTGGGAGAGTCATCGGTAAACACGCAAACGCAAGCGGTGAAGATTTGTTTAGGATCTGACGAATAAGAAAAACGGATGGCCGGAAAATCCCAGTCATCACCTTCATGGACCTGATAGATACCTTCAAGTATTTTGAACTGACCTTTATTGTGGCGCTGACTCCAAGCCTTTTCTTCTTTGTAGAACTGCTCAACCGCGAGTCGCAGTAGTTTGGTTTGCCGTTCAGTCAGCCTTTTGCCGTTGAAGCTGAGCCGCCGCTCCATGGGAAATGGGTCAGGTCCGATCTGACTGCTTATTCTGACAACGCGCACGTGATCGACCGTGGCATCCAGATTGGCTTTTAGAACCTCAGTATCAAATCGCGAAGTAGCAAGCGCGACTGGACTCGAGATCCAGAGTGCTAATTGCAGTGCCAATATGGCAACGTGCGAGTATTTCATGAAGTATTTTCCTTTGCGAGGCGCTCAATAAATCCCGGTCCTATGGCGAGCCAGCGCAGCCGTGCGACGCAGGGACCCGGAAAATCAAGCGCTTGGAACCGTTTGCAGCCGCCAAAGTTTGCGGTGTCATTTAACCAGCGCCTTCCTGTTAGCGCAAGATTCACGCAAAAGTGGATAATGTAGGCTTGGGCGGTAACTTAATCCATGCCCAGCCGTCGTCAGATCATCCTCCGTCGGCACTAGTAAAATAACTGTTTATCTCTGCAAACTGATCAGACCATGCTGGAAAGCGATTATTCAATTCCCATCATTGTTTCTCTTGTTACAGCGCTGTTGATTGGCGGGCTGTATTTGTTCTCGACCTTCTTCAAGGATGGTGAGGACGAATAAGAAGCTTCTACGTAACGCAAGACAATGCAAGACAACGAAACGTAACTTAACGCAATGCGCTGTGACTTTACCCTTATTCATTTCTTAGGATCTTCATGAAATACCTCCGTTTGCTCTGCGCGCTCATCGCAACTGCTGGCATTGCCAATATCGCTGTTGCTGAATCACCGAAAACTGAAACACTGCCATCCGGTGTCGTCATTGAACATCTGAAAGAAGGTACCGGCGCGATACCGACCGTCAACGACACCGTGGTCGCGCATTACCGCGGTACGCTGGCCGATGGGAAGGAATTTGATAGCAGCTACAAGCGAGGGGAGCCTGCTGCGTTTCCATTAACGCGCGTCGTGCTTTGCTGGACTCAGGGTATGCAGAAGATTCGTGTAGGTGGCAAAGCAAAACTGACTTGTCCTTCCGCGACTGCCTATGGTGACCGCGGCTATCCTGGCTTGATTCCCGGTGGTGCTGTGCTGACCTTTGAGGTTGAGCTGGTGAGCATCAAAAAGTAGCAGCAAGCGCTTCAAGCAGACATTACAGCTTGCAAACGCGTGTGATCAGATGGTCACACGCCCTCAAGTTCGTCGTACTTAGATCGAGTCGATTACAGGTGAGCGTTGATTTCATGCACGAACGTCGACCGTGCCGCCGGTGATGAACGAACTCGCATCCACAGGCCGATCAGTTGGCGCTCTGCGTGGTTCGTACAAGGGTGGATTGAGTGATGCTGCTTGTTCCTGTTCAATCAACTTGTTTTGTTCAGTTTTTAACAATTCGCTTTTTGCTAGCTCAGTTTTGAAGAGTTCAGCGTTCGGTAGATCACCCCGCTGTGACCCCTTGATGACGTCCTGATTCTTGAGTGCCGCTACGTCCTTCTGTACCTCTCGCACGCGCTGCTTTTCATCCGGGCGCGGCAAATCCCTGTAGGCCACGGCATGATCCAGGTCTTTTTTGTACGTGGTCAGGCTGCGGTCCCGGTTTTGGTACATATCCGAGGAAGTGTCAATTCTTGGCATGGCTACGGGTGACTTATTCGGGGCGTCATAATCGGATCGAAGCTTGATCATACGTCATAAATTAGTTCTACCATTTTCTATGCCTGGCCTTGCAGTCGGTTATCCTCTCGCCTGTACCGTCTGTTTATAAGGCATGCCCTTTCTCTGCCTTGATGATCAAAGTCAGATTACCTTCCGCCCCCGGCCCTCTGGGCAAACTGTTGCTGGCTTCGCTCGCACTTCTTTTGCTGCTGGCCAGCTTTATAGCCTATGTGGCGCTGGTGGGTATCGCGGTCGACAGCAGTCTTTATCGCAAGCCGCTGCAAACCATGCTGTCGGAACAGTTGGGTCGCCCAGTCCATCTCGATGGCGCATTGGATCTGCACATCAGCCTGACACCGTCACTTCGTGTCCGTGACGTTCGTATCGCCCAGCCTGCAGATTTTGGTTCGTCTGACTTTGTTCGTGTCGGTGAATTGCAGGTTCGCCTTGATCTCTGGCCGTTGGCTCGTAAGCAATTCAAAGCCGATACCTTGTTCGCCAGCGGCGTGAGAATCCATCTGAAGCAACGGGCTGACGGTAGCAATAACTGGACTTTCCCGAATTTTGCTGAGGCGTCCGACAATCCCCCGTCCAAGTCCTCTGATCGGGCTGTCCTGCCGGAGGAAATCGCGGGTATCGATATTAGAAGAATCGAGCTGCGCGACCTCGACGTAGAATTTCGGGGTGTCAACGACAAGCCCGTCGTTTTTGCATTAGATAAATTTGACGCCAGCATCCCTGTTGATGGACCTTTGCGAGCGACCGCCGAGGGTAATGTCGACAAGACCATGCCGTATGCAATCAAGATCGACGGTGGGCGCCTGAGTGATCTGGCTCGGGGCAAGTCGGCCTGGCCGCTCTCTTTGCAGCTTGAGTTTGCTGGTGGTCTGATGACGGTGAATGGTTCATTGTCTCAGGCAGATACGCAGCTGCGCTTCGGACTGGGCACGCCCGATCTGGGCACGTTCGGACGGATCATTGGTGTGGATTTGCCCAATGCTGGCAGTGCCGGTATCGCGGGCGCACTGCAAGTCAGTCCGGGTCAGGTACATATCCGTGAGCTCTCGGCAGCGCTGGGCAAGTCGGTCATGACAGGCGATTTATCTGTTGATACACGCCAGGAGCGCGCGCGCTTGTCCGGCGCACTGACGCTGCCGGTACTTGATCTGCGGCCTTTTCTTGGTCAGGACGCAGAAGAAGAGCCGCCGACCGATTTTCGCGCACTCTATCTGAGCCTCGCCAAAGCGCGCCTCGATCTCCAGCAGCTGAATCAATACGACGCCGATCTCAGCCTTAAGGTCGACAAATGGCTCAGCTTGCCCGGTGATATACGCAATGCTTCGCTTCGGCTCAAGCTCGATGCGGGTCGCTTGGGCATGCCCGTTCAGGCAAGTATCGCGTCCGTACCGCTGAAGGGCGAGCTCAATGTCGACGCCTCGCGCGCTGTACCGACGTTTCGCATTAGTCTTGGCGCCGAAAACGCCGGTGTAGGTAGCCTTGCACAGCTGCTCACCGGGCTACCGGGAATCGAGGGGCGGCTTGGGCGACTGAAAATCAGTTTGTCTTCCGAGGGAAGTAACGGGCAGGTGCTGATGAAAAAATTGGCCGCGCAATTTGAGCTCAATAACAGTCGCCTAAGCTACGGTAATGTTAACGGTGGCAAGCCCGTCAGTTTTTCTGTCGACAAGATGCTGGTGGAGCTTGCTGCTGAAAGTGCGCTCAGGGGTAGTTTCAAAGGGCAGTTGTTGGGTAAACCGCTTGAGGCAAAGCTCACCGGCAATGACCTAATCAGCATCGTCAAATCAGGCAGTTCCCCGATTGAGTTCATCGTGCAATCAGGACGCGTATCAGCGCGAGTTGCGGGCGTGCTCGATGCCAGCAACGGTACTGCGCAGCTGCAATTCAGTCTGGGTGCATCCCAAGCGGGTGATGTCGCGGCTTGGCTGGGCTTCTCGCCTGAGGCGCGCGCACCGGTTGCGCTGGCGGGCCAGCTGAGTATGGCGGATGACCATTGGAAGCTGACCAACATGGTGTTTCAGATTGGGCAGAGCAGTGTCTATGCAGAACTGTCGCGCAGTCGCAATGAAGGCAGGCCGTTCATATCGGGTCGGGTCGAAGCCACCAGCATTCATGTCGCTGAGCTGGAATCCATCGTGTCAGGCAGTGCGACAGCAAAATCGAATCCGTCACCAAAGTCATCCACGACGCTCAACATCCCGCTCTTGCCGCAGCGATTGGTGTTTGATGATGCCGATCTTCGTTTGCGGGCGCAGGGCATACAGGGCACGCGCTTGGCGATGGGTGAGCTGGGTTTTGATGTGCATTTGCGTAATGGTTATATGCAGAGCTCACCGTTTTTTGCAGAAATCGCTGGTGCGCGTTTTGATGGCGCGCTGATGCTTGATTTACGCGAAGAGCCGCGTGTGCAGCTGTGGCTGGGTGCGAATGATGTCGATGTCGGCAAGGTACTGCGTCAGCTAAAGTTGGCCCGCGATCTTGAATCGGGCTTTGATCGATTCAACTTGTATCTGGATAGTCACTCTGCACAACTATCGAGTCTTTTGGCGAATGCGAAACTGGTCGGCGAGATCAGCGGTGGCAGACTGGTAATGCGCGATGCAGGTAGCGGTACCAAAGCCAATGTCATGATCAAGCAGGGCACTCTGACGGCGATGCCTGGGGAGCGCTTGCGGCTCGAGATCGGTGCAGCTCTGGATGGCATACCGCTGGAGCTGGCCTTTTACAGCGCGCCAGTCAAAGACTTGATCGATGCATCACGTCGGGTGCCGTTTGAATTATCGATGTCGGCAGTCGGCACGCGCCTGAATCTGAGCGGCACGATGGATCGCGATATTGAAGCACGCGATGTCGAGCTGGGTATGAAAGTGCAGGGTGAGCGATTTAATCAGCTCGACAAACTCTTGCATGTTTCGTTACCGCCGTGGGGTCCTTGGTCAGCGGCAGGTCGCTTTCGGATGTCGACACGCGGCTATGAGGTCGAGGATATGCAACTCAAAGTAGGTAACAGCACGCTGAATGGGCGAGGTAGTCTCGTGACCTCGAAGGGGCGGCCTAAGTTGGATATTGCACTGAATTCGCCGCTGATTCAGTTGGACGATTTCCGATTGAACGGTTGGTCGGCGACTGAGACGCAGGCACCAAGTTCAGCGCTTGCCGATCGTGCGTTAGACCAGGAAGCGTTACGCAAGAGCGCAGTAGAAAAGAGCGATCAGATTCAGGGTCTGCTCAGTCCGGCCACGCTGAAAAAAATCGACGCATCACTTGCAGTCAGGGTAGAACGTGTCATGTCCGGCAAGGATGTACTCGGCAATGGCGATCTCGTGGTGCGGCTGCATGAGGGTCGTGCTGACATTGGTCCGGTCAAGGTAGAAATGCCGGGTGGTTCCGCCGTTTGGTCACTCGCCTATGAGCCTACGGATCGAGACGTCATGGCTCGCCTGAAAATCGATGTGGATAATTTTGATTATGGCGTGCTGGGTCGCCGCATCAAGCCGGATACCGATATTGACGGGCGCTTTACGCTGCATGCTAATGTGAGCTCGCGTGCGCCGCGCTTGTCGCAGATCCTGCGCCATGGCAGCGGGCAAATTGACTTTGCCGTGTGGCCAAAAAATCTTCGCTCCGGGGTGTTTGATGTGTGGGCCGTGAATGTTCTGACCGCTTTGCTTCCGACCATCAATCCAAACAACGAAGCCAAGGTCAATTGCGCTGTGGGGCGCTTTGGTCTGGAGAATGGCAAGCTGGTTCAGCGTACGTTGGTGATTGATACCAGCCAGATGCGGGTGACGGGAAATTCTTCGGTTGATTTCGCGGATGAAAAATTGAACATTCGCTTGCAACCTCAGGCGAAGACAGCACAATTTCTGAGTCTGTCGACACCCATCGAAGTCAGCGGTGGTTTCAGCAATTTTAAGGTCGGAGTTCGTCCCGGCGACGTGGTTGAAACTGTGGTGAGGCTAGCCACTTCCGTCATTTGGGTACCCATCAAAAAACTCTTTTCTGAAAAAGTCCCTGTGGATGGCAGTGATGTATGCATGCCACCGGCGGCATCCTGATATCAGCGTCAATCGATCTTACTTTGCCAACGCGTAGGATCATGCATTTGCATCGCATGTTTAAAATCATCAGGTGATAGCGCATTGCCGTATATGAATCCCTGAATTTCATCACAGCCCTGCTGTTGTAACAGGTGTAGCTGATGCTCTGTTTCCACGCCCTCGGCAGTGACGCGCAGATGAAGATTGTGCGCAAGTGAGATCAAGGCTTGTGTAATGATGCTAGTGTCGCGCGCGCTGGGCTCACTCAGATCATTGATGAACTGACGATCAATCTTCAGGCAGGAGATGGGTAGCTTGCGCAAATAGGCAAAGTTTGAATAGCCTGTACCAAAATCATCGATGGCAATTTGAACACCCATTGCATCCAGAATCTGCAGGGTTTCCAAGGTTAACTCCATGTTGGACATCATGAGGCTCTCGGTCAGCTCCAGTTCCAGGCAGTGGGCTGGCAATCCCGAGCTCGCCAGTGCTTGTTCAACCAATCGTATGAGCGGCTGACCATTGAGCTGTCTCGCCGACAGATTGACCGCAACCCGTAAATGTCCCAGCCCCGACCTGTGCCAGTCGGCGCATTGCGCAGTGGCTGTATTGAGCACCCACGCGCCGATCTCGTGGATATGCGTCGATTCCTCCGCCATGTAGACAAAGCGCTCGGGTGACAGCAGTCCGAGCTCCGGATGTTGCCAGCGCAATAGCGCTTCAGCACCAGCCACAGCACCCGATCGTAGATCGATTTGCGGCTGGTACTTCAGCAAAAACTCGCCGCGCTCAATCGCGCCACTGAATTCGCTTTCGATGCGTGCGCGTTCTTGCAATTGGTCTTGTATCTCCTGATTGAAAAATTGGCTGCGATTACGCCCGCTTTGTTTTGCCCGGTACATGGCTGCATCGGCCATTTCCAGCAGTTGCTGCGGCGAGTCTCCATCTTGAGGAAAGACCGCAACGCCAACGCTGCAGTTAACGATCAAGGAATGTCCATCAATTTTCGTCGGCTCACCAACTGCTTGCATGATACGCTCCAGCGTATCCGAACTGATGTCGAATTCGGGTCCGCCGCGGAGTACAACGATGAACTCATCGCCGCCAAAACGTCCCAAGACGTCATTGCTTCGCAACACCGAGCGCAATCGGTTGCTGATTCCGGTTAATACCTGATCGCCGATGCGATGGCCGTAGTGGTCATTAATGAACTTGAAACGGTCCAGATCAATGAAGGCGACCCACACCGTTAGCGAATTGCGACGTGCATAAGCAATCGCGTCTGACAAGCGTTCCAACAGGGCGCTGCGATTGTTTGTTCCGGTCAGTGCGTCATGGGTTGCCTGAAAAGAGAGCTGATACTCCAGCTTTTTGCGAATGGAAATATCGCGTATCACTATTTGTGTTGCAGGCTGACCCTGATGGGTGAGTGCTATGCGGTAAACAGAAACATCAAAGGCTGATCCGTCCAGACGAATGGCCACCTCTTCGGTTTCCGATTCGGGATTAATCATCATGCGCAGCGCATCGGTCTCGGTCTGAGCACGGCGGATCAGCGAGGTCATGCTTCTGCCCAGCAATGAAAGATATTGCGTTTCCCGGAACATGAGACGCGCCGACGGATTCGTAAAGACGATCTCTTCGTTAAGTTCGATCAGGATGGCATCGGGAGACAGTTCAACAATGAGACGGTAACGCTCTTCACTCTCGCGCAAGGCATCCAGTGCGCGCTGTCTTTCTTCGGCCTGACGAAAAAGTTCAAGACTTTTCTGTTCAAGCAAAGTTTCTGCCTGCTCTCGCGCACTGATTTCGCGTGCTAGACGTCGGGCGTTCAGACCATCAGGCAGTGACATCATTCAATCGTTTCAGTGTGAAACGTGTATGCGCACCGCTATCGTCATCGGGCAGATTGGTACGCTCGATTTGCATGGGGTCGCCGAAGTGATCGATGCAGCCCTGAATCAGTCCTTGCGCGAAATCAGACAGCTTACGGCGTGAGCGGTAGATGAAGACCATTTCACCGTCGCCCAGCTCTTCATAGTCGAAAGCAGGCAGCTCGGCATCAATGTAGAGCTTACGAACCTCGACATGAATATGGCCATCCAGTTGGCGCAGTAATTCGAAAGCACTTTCATGCGTTTTTACATACTCGGGATGTATCTCAGAGAAGCGCTTAAAGAGATGTTTACCGAAATGATGCAGTAAATCGGGCACGCTGATGTTGGTCGACGCGGACAAGTGCGTGACCAGATCAACCATTTCCTGAGGTGGATAAGTTCCGACTGAGGTGTAAGCGCCATCCGACGATAGGTTGGAGGCGGAGATGATTTGGTCGGCTGTCTCTAATGAGAACTGTGTCTCGACCATGGCGATAAATTCGCGGAAGACGATACCCTTCATGAGGTGCCCCGAAAAAAGATCTGACGACACCTTAGCACATAAAAACCAATAGTTAAATTTAAAAAACTAAATATCCAGTATTTATTTAAATCCCTTGAATGTTGACACTTTACTTTTGAAACCGAAGCTGACAGTTATGTTTTGTGATCTTGATGTGTACTGAGATAACAATGCCCCATTGCACGTAAGCCATATTCTTCTTCCAGAAAACTTTGGCACTAACGCCATAATGAGAGGATAGGCGGCTCATTCATGAAAACAAATGACATCCGTACTCTGGAGATCGCTGACCAGGAATGCTTTGAAAATCAAAGTCTCAAACTAAATCGTGAGCCAGCCTTCGCGCGCGAGCCTGACTATAGTCTGACCAAAGTCTGAATGAAGTCTTACTGTAGCCTGACAGTGACCGGCGCTATGCCAAGTCTAGGGTGACGGTCGCCAAGCCTAGCAAAACGAAAGCAAACTTCTTTTAGGTCGCGGCATTCCCCATCGCACTCCGCTTTACATCGCATGGCACCACAGCGCGCCACCACGCCATGCGCACGTTAGAACACGCAGCCCTACTGTGCGATCGTGATGCTGCACAGAAAGGCTGCTCGCTAGGGCGAGGGAATGCCCGGGACTCCCCGGGACTCCCCGCCTCAGTTGCGGTAAGGTGCTACAGGTAGGATGGGAACACTTGCAAAATGTGCGGGGACCTCGCCAGTGAGTGTACTGAGGAAAGCGACGATGTGCGATACATCGTCATCGCTCAATGTTTTACCGAGCTGCAGGCGCGCCATGATGCGCACTGCATCGTCCAGCTTGGCCACTGATCCATCATGAAAATACGGCGGTGTCATGGCCACATTGCGCAGCTGAGGCACTTTGAAAATGTAGGTGTCTTCCGGCTTCTGGGTGTCGTGGAATTTGCCTTTGTCGCGGCCTTTAAGTAAGGCCATTTCCTTGCTGCCCGTTGCAAGCCAGTAGTCTTCGGTCAGACCGAATTTCTGGAAGCTCTGACCACCGACGACGGTGCCGTTATGGCAACCGGCGCAACCGAAACTCATGAATTTATCCAAGCCGATCTTGGCATCCTTGCTGATCGCTTTCTGATCGCCTTTGAGGTAACGGTCGAAAGGCGCCGGCGTGAGCAGGGTGCGCTCAAAGGCGCCGATGGCAGTGGCCCAGTTTTCTGCGGTGACAGGTTCTTTCTCGTTCGGGAAGGCTTTTTCAAAAAGAGGCTTGTAACCCAATGAGCGCATCCTTTCTTCCGCTTCACCATAGGTCTTGTTGCCGTAAGCGTGGGGACTTAGCAGGGCTTTCATCGCCTGCTCTTCGACACTGACGCGATTGCCACCGTAGTGCTGCGCAATCAGCAGCGGGGTGTTGAAAACCGTGGGCGCATTGCGGGGCAAGAGGGAGCCATGTACACCGACTGACAATGCAAGGGAGTCGCCACCGTAGTAGCTAGGACTGTGGCAGGCCGCGCAGCTCATGCGGCCGTCTGTTGAGACACGGCTTTCAAAAAAGAGCTTCTTGCCCAACTCGACGCGTTCGCTGGAATGTGGATAGTCATCGACATGGGCGGTATCGGGTAGGGCCTTGAAAAGTCCACGGGCACGCTCGAGCAAGGCCTTGTCAGTATTCTCTGCGACTGCCAGACCCACCAGCACGGTGGCGGCGATGGCAAGCGAGGTAAGGGCGCTTCGTTTGAGAAAGGTTGACTTCATGGGCTTGCTCCCGAATGAGGTTTTATGAATTTGTTAAAAATTTCCCGCAACAATTTTGCGCCATTTTTGGCGCTCCTGCACACTCTCGGCGACACCGCCCTGAGTGTCTTGGCGGCGGGTGGCGATTAGAAGAAGTGGCGCATGCCGATTTCCATGGTTGTTTTCACGCCAAAGTAATTATCGGTGCCCGACAGACCGGTGCCTGGTCGAATATAAACGCCAGTTTTAGGGGTGAGAAACCGGCCAACCTCGGCTTTAAGGCTGGAGCTGTAACTATTCGAGCGTTCGTGATCGAACCAGTAACTGACTTCGACAAAGCTATAAACCTTTGATGGCCAGCGGGTCAGTAAAGACGTACGCAGATTGGTGTAATGCACGGCGTCACGGCTGGTTTCGCCGCTGTAGGACCGACCGTGTTGTATGTAAGGGAAGAATACGGATTTTGCAGCTGGAATATCGATCGACCAAAAGGCAAAGGGTGCCAGTACATTTTTACCGTTACCCAGATTCGCGTCGCTGGCTGTATTCAGGCTGAGTTCGGATCCCATGACCATCGCATAGCCTTCGCCGCGGATAGAGCGCCAGGCGAGGCGTGTCACCAGATTCCCTATGCCTTGATCAGAAGTAGTGCCCGTATCGTAACGCGCCACAGGTAACTCGACCCGCAAAGCAAGCGCGTTGGTGAATGCATATTCACCCCGCGGTGTTATTGAAAAGGCGGAAGAGGTGCCATAGTCAATGTATTCGCTACGGAGGTCAAAACGGTTTTTAAAATCAGTTGGGTCGATGCGTTTTGTGACATCCATACTGGCTTCTGCTGGCCGAGCTTCTGCTGGCCGTGCTTGCGTTGGTGGCTCTTTGATAGCAGAGTCCTCGGCATTCACGTTTTGTGTGATGAGCATTGCAAAGCTCAGGGCGCACAAATGATGAAAGGGCCTGATGCGGCCCGATGAGAAAACGTAGGAATTTGTCATTTTTTTTACCGAATGAGCATGCGCCCCAGATTGGCCGCGGTTGTTGAGATCTTTGTCGCCTCTCTGCCGTCCGGTTCGATTACGCGGATCGATACATTCATTATTATTTTGCTATAAATATAACACGCAAGAGTGCGATATTCGATATTTTGACCGATTAATGCTCCGCTGCCGTAAAATTCGGGTACCGATAACTTTTGAGGCAATCGCTGACCTACCCGGACAGTTTGGTTTTCCTCCTGCATCATGTATCACCCGCCTATGGCTCGCGTTGTTCCCCGTTTAATCTGGCTCGTCGTTTTAGTGTGCTCTGTGCAGTTACAGGCAGCGCCCGCGGTGTGGCAGGATGACCTTCAGCCACTCCCCAAAGAGAGCTGGAATCGCGAACGAGCAGCGCATTTGTTGGAACGCGCAGGCTTTGGCGCAACGCCCTCAGAGGTAAACCGTCTGGCTGCGATGACAGCTGAGCAGGCAGTGCGTTCTCTGGTGCGCTACCAGAGCATCCAGCAGTCCTTGCCCCCCTTTGAGCCCTCAGACAGTTTCGATGCCGGTCTCGATCCCTTTGCGGTGTCGCGTCCCGCTGCCACGGACTTGGCGCGTGACAAGGGCGAGGCCCTGGGTGTGAAGGTCAAGCCCGCCGGTAATCGTCGCATGCAGCAAGTGGCTGACCGTTTCCTTTACTGGCTGCGTGCCAGCAAGTTGGAAACGCAGCGTGTGGCCTATTGGTGGGCAAATCGCATGCTGCTCACGCAGCGACCGCTCGAAGAAAAAATGACGCTTTTCTGGCATGGCCATTTCGCGACCAGTGAAGAAAAGGTCCGCGATTTCAGAAAAATGCATCTGCAAAACGAGCTGTTTCGTGCTCAGGCGACCGGTAATTTCCGCAGCTTGCTGATTGCGGTCGCCAAAGACCCGGCCATGCTGGCCTATCTGGATGCGGGCGTGAACGTCAAAGGCGCACCCAATGAAAACTTTTCACGCGAGATCATGGAGCTGTTCACCATGGGCGTCGGCAATTACTCCGAACTGGATATTCGCGAAGCAGCGCGCGCTTTTACTGGTTGGAATTATCAGGGCGTGAAGTTTGTGATGAATCCCGCACTGCATGACAATGATTCAAAAACGGTGTTGGGACACACAGGTAACTTAGACGGTGTTCAGGTGATTGATATTATTTTGTCGCAGCCTGTGACCTCGGAATTCGTTGCCGGAAAAATTTATCAGTATTTCGTGCGAGAAGATCTCTCTCCGGCATTACGTGTCCGGCTTGGTCGTCTGCTGCGTGACTCAAATTATGAGATTGCGCCTTTTCTGGAAACGATATTTTTGTCGCGTGATTTTTACAGCGATGCCTCGGTCGCAACGCGCATCAAGCCACCGGTCGAGCTGGTTATTTCAACCTACCGAAAAATGGGAATGAAAGAAATTCCCGGTATCCCTGATTTCAACGATCTCACCGATGCGATGGGACAGAAATTGCTGTTCCCGCCGAATGTCGCGGGCTGGGCGCAAGGCCGTAGCTGGATCACGCCGGGCTTGTTGCTCTTGCGGGGAAATTTTGTGTATGACACGGTTTTCCCACCAATTGATTTTGTGGCTAATGACCGGGTACCCAACGAGCGCTATCAGATTTTGAGTGTGGCAGAAAAACTCTCGCTGGGATCGGATGTCACCACAGCGACCAGGCCGGACGGCAAAGACTTGACTTCCATGTCCATGCAGGTTGATCGCGATGAAGATTTCAATACGCGATTGGCCAGTTATCACGCTTGGCGCAAGGCGATCGAGAAAGTCAAACCAATACCGCGCACTACAGCGCAACTGAATTTGTCAGCGATGGTGCGCGCGGCTGGTTGTAAGACGGCGCGTGAAGCGGTGGATCATTTGCTGCTGCGTTTTGTATCGGTGCAAGTGAACACGGCCACACGTGACAGCATGGTGGCAATGCTGGAAGCGGATCTCGGTACAGCCGATCTCAAGCTGGCAGATACCTATATGGAAGATGCCTTGCGCAATGCGCTGCATGTGATTTTGTCTTTACCCGCCTATCAACTGGGATGAAAATGGAACACGCACATTCGGGCATGACGCGACGTGATTTGCTCAAGGCGCTGGCAAGTGCGGGTCTTGTGTCTGCGCTGCCGGCGGGTATCGCTCAGGCCGCCACGCCGTTATCCAAACGCATTCTGGTGGTGGTTGAACTTTCCGGCGCCAATGACGGCCTGAACACCCTAGTGCCTTACGCCGATGATGCGTATTACCGTCTGCGACCTAAAATTGGTATTCGCGAGGCCAAGCTGCGCAAGATTGATGACCACTATGGCTTCAATTCGAGCATGTCGGGTTTCGAGAAGCTCTACAAGGATGGCCGTATGGCCATCGTGCATGGCTGTGGTTATGCCCAGCCTTCGTATTCGCATTTCACGTCCATGGCGTACTGGCATACGGCTGTGCCAAATGGTGGCGAGCCGTATGGCTGGCTGGGACGCGTTGCAGATGCGATCGATCCCGAGCTTACGCCGAACTTTCTGGTCAATATCGATGAGCGTCAGTCACTCGCCGTGCGTGCAGCCCGTCATGTGCCGGTCGTCTTTGATGATCCCGAACGTTTCATGCGCAAAGGCTTGCATCAAAGCCGCTCGGTACTCGATAGTGTGAGCGAGTCACAGTCAGGTAACCCATCGCAGCGTTTCTTGGATGAAGTCGCTCAGAGCGCGAAACAAGCATCGCAACGCGTGCGTGCCGCTTGGGATAGCTACAAAACGCCGGTTGATTACGGCATCATCTCGCTGGATTTACCGAAGGTAGCGGCAATGATCGCCGCCGATCTGCCAACGCGGCTGTATCACGTCGGATATCGGCACAACGCCTTCGACACCCATGTGCAGCAGGTTGATCAGCATCAGCGCTTGCTGAGTTATGTCTCGGATTCGATTGCAGGTTTTATCAAGGATATGGATCGTATCGGTCGCGCAGATGACGTTACGGTGCTGGTGTTTTCAGAATTCGGCCGTCGCGTGGCCGAGAACACGAGTCTCGGTACCGATCACGGCACAGCCAATCATATGTATGTGATTGGCAAACCGGTGCGGGGTGGTCATTACGGCAAAGCGCCGCTGCTCACCGACCTCGACGAGAACGGCAACATGAAGTACACCACCGATTTTCGACAAGTCTATGCCAGCCTGATCGAAGGCTGGCTCGGATACGCCGACAGCAAATCACTGCTATCCGGACAGTTCAATACATTTCCGCTTTTTACCTAGAGAACACCATGGCCGCGCATTTCGATCTTCCCGACATTCGTCTTTTCGTCAACATCGCAGAGGCCAACAGCCTCACGCGCGGCGCAGAACGTTCGCATATGTCATTGCCCGCAGCTTCCATACGCATCAAAAATCTGGAAGAGGGACTGGGCGTGAAACTGCTCTACCGCACCAGCCAGGGTGTCACGCTAACACCACCCGGTCAGGCTTTCATGCATCACGCGCGACTGGTATTGCAGCAGCTGACTGATCTGCGCGGTGATCTGGCCGAGTATGTGAGTGGATCACGCGGTCATGTGCGCATGTTGGCTAATACCACCTCAATGGCAGAATTTTTGCCAGCCTTGCTCCCCCGATTTTTGGCCACGCATCCGGATGTGAATATCGATCTCAAGGAACGGCTTTCCAATGACATCGTGCGTGCTGTGTCGGAAGGTAAGGTCGAGATCGGCATCGTGGCGGGTAACGTTCGCACCGAAGGGCTGGAAGCTATTCCTTTTCGCGAAGATCGTTTGGTGCTGGTCACTGCGGAGTCGCATCAGCTGGCCGGGCGTGGGCGTATCGAATTCAGCGAGGCACTGGCGCATGATTTTGTTGGGATGCTGGAAGCCAGCGCGATTCACACTTTCCTGGCCCAGGCTGCCAATGAACTGAATCAGCAGATCAAAATTCGTATTCAGGTTGGTAACTTTGAGGCAGCCTGCCGGATGATTGAATCCAATGTGGGTATCGGCGTGGTGCCATTCTCCGCCGCCAGCCGACATGCGCGCAGCATGCGGATCAAGACGGTTGAATTGTCCGATGAATGGGCAGTCCGCAAGCTGCAGGTGTGTGTGCGCAGCA
>JAIXYM010000125.1 GCA_027490255.1 Oxalobacteraceae bacterium
CGTAAGTTTTTGGATGAGCATGGCTTCATCGACATCGAAACACCGATGCTCACCAAATCCACACCCGAAGGCGCACGCGATTATCTCGTGCCATCACGTGTGAATGCGGGTCATTTCTTTGCGCTGCCGCAGTCGCCGCAGTTGTTCAAGCAATTGCTGATGGTGTCCAACTTCGACCGTTATTATCAGATCACCAAATGCTTCCGCGACGAAGACCTGCGTGCTGATCGTCAGCCTGAATTCACCCAGATCGATTGCGAAACCTCGTTCATGTCTGAACAAGAAATTCGTGATCTGTTCGAAGGCATGATTCGCAAAACCTTCAAGAACACACTCAACGTCGATTTGCCCGATCCGTTCCCGATGATGGATTTCGCCACCGCGATGGCGAAATACGGCTCCGACAAACCAGACATGCGCGTTCAGCTTGAATTTACCGAGCTGACTGACGTGATGAAGGATGTGGACTTCAAAGTCTTTTCCGGCGCCGCCAATATGGAAGGCGGTCGTGTCGTCGGTTTGCGCGTGCCCGGCGGCGCAAACGAAAACGGCGGCATGCCGCGCTCCGAAATCGACGCGTACACCCAGTTCGTCGCGATTTATGGCGCGAAGGGTCTTGCCTACATCAAGGTCAATGAAAAAGCCAAAGGCCGCGATGGTTTGCAATCACCGATCGTCAAAAATATCCATGACGCTGCACTAGCTCAGATCCTCGAGCGTACTGGTGCGCAGGATGGTGATTTGATTTTCTTCGGCGCCGATAAAGCCAAAGTCGTCAACGATGCGATTGGCGCGCTGCGCGTCAAAATTGGTCATAGCGATTTTGGTCGCAAAAATGGCTTGTTCGAAGAAGCTTGGCGTCCGCTGTGGGTGGTTGATTTCCCGATGTTCGAATTCGATGAAGACGCGAACCGCTGGAATGCGCTCCATCATCCGTTCACTGCCCCCAAAGCAGGCCATGAAGATTTCATCAGCACCGATCCCGGCAAGGCCATTGCGCAAGCCTATGACATGGTCTTGAATGGTTGGGAGCTCGGTGGTGGATCAGTCCGTATTCACCGTGCTGATGTGCAAAGCAAAGTCTTCACCGCGCTCAATATCGGTGAAGAAGAAGCGCGACTCAAATTCGGCTTCCTGCTTGATGCGCTTCAGTATGGCGCGCCACCGCACGGTGGTCTGGCGTTCGGCCTCGATCGTATCGTCACCATGATGACGGGTGCCGAATCCATTCGCGATGTGATTGCCTTCCCCAAAACTCAGCGCGCGCAATGCTTGCTGACTCAGGCGCCATCTGAGGTGGATGAGAAGCAGTTGAAAGAACTGCATATCCGTCTGCGTGCTGTGGAGCCTGTAGTAAAGGGCTGATGTCTTATATGGCGTCGCGGCACGCGCTGCGACGCCATTGTCTTGCAGTGGTTTTCTGCATTCTCGCCACCCATCCCATAGCATGTCGCCGTAACCGCATCGACCTACCTGAAGCCGTCGCGCTGTAGTTTTGCGATGTGTCCCTCGCCGCAGCAATAGCGAGGTAAACAGGGCATAATGATTTCAGCATTCAACAGCTTGTGGTCTTATGCCTGCTCCCAAAATCCCCGAATCCGTTCTCGTCGTCATTCACACTGCTGACTTGCAGGTGCTGCTGCTTGAGCGCGCCGATAAGCCCGGCTTCTGGCAATCCGTCACGGGTTCCAAAGATGCGCTCGATGAACCGCTGATGACGACCGCAATACGAGAAGTGCATGAGGAAACTGGCATCCTGATTGGCAGTGACCATGTGCCTGCGAAAAACCTTCGGGACTGGCAACTTTCTAATGTGTATGAAATCTATCCGGTCTGGCGTCATCGCTACGCCGAGGGTGTGACGCATAACACCGAGCATGTATTCGGTTTGTTGGTGCCGCCTGACCTCCCCGTACAGTTAGCCGAGCGCGAGCATCTACAGTATCGTTGGCTTTCTTGGCGCGAGGCGGCGGATCAATGTTTTTCACCGTCCAATGCTGAGGCTATCCTGCAATTGCCTCAGCACTGCTAAGCCTCTCAACATCTGATGTCTCCAGCATGAAACTTCGCATCGCTACCTGGAATATTCACAAAGGCGTGAGCACCGTCGGTACACGACCGCGCGTCCATGGCATCAAGCAGGCCATCACGGCCATGGCGTCCGACATCTTGTTTCTTCAGGAAGTACAGGGACGACATGATTTGCTCGCATTGCGGCACGCAGGTAAATGGCCTGCACAGGCGCAGCATGAATTTCTGGCAGGTGATACCCATCATTTCGCTTACGGCATGAACGCAGTTTACGATCATGGCCATCACGGTAATGCGCTGCTGTCGTGTTTTCCGATTGAATCATCGTTTAATCATGATGTGTCCGATCATGCGTTCGAGTCGCGCGGTATTTTGCATTGTGTGCTGCATCTGGGTGATATTCCCGTCCATTGCTATGTGGTGCATCTGGGTTTGTTTGCTGGCAGCCGCATGCGTCAGACAGAAGCTTTGATCGAGGCCGTGACCTCGACCGCACCTGCCGAGGCACCGCTGCTGATTGCGGGTGATTTCAATGATTGGACCAATGCGCTCAGCAAGACACTCCGCGATCGGCTTGATGTGGCAGAGGTCTTCGATCAGAAATTATCTTCACGTAGCTTTGGAACGTATTTGCGCAGATTGTCAGGCCGTGGGCCGAAAAAAACACCGGCGCGTACTTTTCCAGCGGCGATGCCTGTCCTTCAACTCGACCGCGTTTATGTACGTGGATTTGATGTCCACAGTGCACAAGTACTGCATGGTGCGAGTTGGGCACGACTTTCCGATCACGCGCCTATCGTGGCCGAGTTGAGCCTGCAAGCATCTCCGACGCTGAGCAAAACATTGCATGAATCCCGAGAAGAGCAGCATGTCGGCCAAAAGTTATAGTCGCAGCAATCACCTGTCGCTGTTACACCGTGGCGCCGAATTTTTCCCGGCGCTGATTCACGCGATCGATTCGGCGAGTGTCGAGATTTATCTCGAGACGTATATCTTTGCGATTGATGACACCGCCAATCAAGTCAGAGACGCGCTCATACGTGCGGCATCGCGCGGTGTGATGGTGTATGTGCTGGTAGATTGGTTGGGTACCGGCAGGTCAAACGTGGCCTTGTTGCAGGCTAAATTTGAGCCGTCGGGTGTTCACTTCGTCGCATTCAATCCCTGGTTTCAGCGCGGTATTGCGCGAACCCATCGCAAAATAGTCGTGATTGATCAGCGTCTCGCTTTTCTCGGTGGCCTGAACATCAACGATGATCTGATTTCCGACGACGATAGTGGTATGCGCTTGCCAGCACCGCGCTGGGATTTTGCAGTCAGTATCATCGGGCCGCTGGTGGATGATGTCCATGCGGAAGTCGCCACGCAATGGAAGCGGCAGTCCTCCCAAACGCTGCGCCGCCGACTGGGCCAATTACGCCAATTACGCCAGTGGTATGCATCACGTCCCAGTGTGCAGTGGCAGGTAGCTGAGGCGGCGCTAGTGGTACGAGATAATCTTCGCAATCGTGTGGCCATTGAGCGGCAATTGTTGCAAGCGCTTGGGCGCGCGCACCATAGCGCTGTACTGGTGACGCCCTATTTTGCGCCGGGACGAAAACTGCGTCGTGCGATGCTGCACGCTGCAACGCGTGGTGTAGATATCACCCTCTTGATCGGTGTGGGACAGTTTGTGATGCAGGACGCGGTGGCACAGTCGTTTTATCCACGTTTTATTTGCGCGGGTATCCGCCTTGTGGAATATCGCGCGACTCAGTTGCATGCCAAAGCGGCGGTCGTCGATGATGCGTGGGCGACGCTGGGCTCCAGTAATTTTGATGGCCTATCGTTATTCGTCAATCATGAAGCCAACATCATCGTTCGTGATGCTAACTTCTCGATGGTGCTGCGCGATACCATCGCTCGCGGTGTGGCCGAGGGAACGACCATCACAGTTGAGGATGTTGCGCAGTTCTCCTGGCTGCGGCGCGTCGGAAATCGATTGGCTTACCTGCTTTATCGCGCAGTACTGAAAATTATCACCGCAGGCCGATACACTAAATAAGCACTGGGCTACTCGTCCCGAAAATCTCTACAATGCCGTCATGGACGAATCTATCCGAATCGATAAATGGCTGTGGGCGGCGCGCTTTTTCAAGACACGCTCGCTCGCAACAGACGCGGTCGAGCGGGGCCGGGTCCGCTTGAATGGGGATCGGTGCAAACCGGCGCGCAGTATTCGTTCCGGTGATTTGCTCGATATCGACAACGGCAGCACCGAATGGCAGGTACGGGTGATTGCCTTGTCCGACCAGCGTGGACCCGCCCCGGTGGCGCAGGCGCTCTACGCAGAAACCGAAGACGGCGTGCGTCAACGCGAGCAGCGCGCGGAGCAGCGCAAAGTTTTCAGTGAGCCGGGCGAGGCGATACGCGGTCGCCCGACCAAGCGCGACAGGCGCATGATTGATCGCTCTCGGGGTTAAGAACTTATCTCGTCAGGCCGCTCGCAACAGGTTCTGAGCCTGCGTTTCAGTGCATAATAGGACGGTCGTTCTATTGTGCTGTCCGGAGTTCTCCCATGACCGAAGTGCTTCATAAACCCCTGCGTAAAGGCGAGCAAACCCGCGCGAGCATTTTGGACGTGGCGCTCGACCTAGCCAGCCGCGAGGGGCTCGAAGGTTTGACCATCGGCGTGCTGGCCGAGCGCATGAGCATGAGTAAATCCGGCGTCTTTGCGCATTTTGGTTCGCGTGAAGATTTGCAGATTGATGTGCTGAAGCTCTATCACCAGCAATTCGAACAAGAAGTTTTTTATCCCAGCCTGCGCGAGCCGCGCGGGCTGCCGCGCCTGCAAAGTTTGTTCAGCCGCTGGATAGCCCGCGTCAGTCTCGAAATTGCTTCCGGTTGTATCTACATCAGCGGCGCGGTCGAATACGATGATCGTCCCGGGCCGATACGCGAACATTTGGTCACCATGGTTCGTACCTGGCAACTGGCGCTACAACGTGCTGCGCAGCAAGCGGTTGATGAGCATCATCTAGCGCCTGACACCGATACACAGCAGCTGGTCTTTGAAATGTATGGCCTTGTGCTTGCGCTACATCATGACGCCCGCTTCATTCGCAGCCCGGGCTGTGTTGATCGCGCGCATGTGGGCTTTGCCCGCCTGATTGCATCGACCCGCGTCCCGTAAGCGTGGCCCGGTGCGACAAATTTTGATGCATCGGCGATCGTCATTTTTGTAAAAAAACATCCTAATCGTCACCAAAAAAAGCTAGCCTCATCGCCACCGCGTATTTCATCTCAGGAGATTCCCATGCCCAGTTACCGCGCACCTTTGCGTGATATGCAGTTCGTGTTGCATGAATTACTCGAGGTTGATACGGCGCTCTCGGCCTTACCCGCGCATACAGGTCTTGACGCCGCGACCATCAATCAGGTGCTGGAAGAGGGTGGCAAATTTGTCGCTGAGGTCATTTTTCCGCTGAACCACAGCGGCGACCGCGAAGGCTGTCACTTCAATGCCGAAACGCATACCGTGACCACACCCCAGGGATTCGCTGACGCCTACCGTCGTTATGTGGATGCAGGTTGGCCGTCTCTGTCCTGCGATCCTGAATTTGGTGGACAGGGCCTACCGATGGTCCTCAATAATGCCTTCTATGAAATGCTGAATTCGGCCAATCAGGCTTGGACTATGTACCCCGGCCTCTCGCATGGCGCGTATGAATGCCTGCATGCTCATGGCACCCCAGAGCAGCAAGCGCTTTACTTACCGAAGTTGGTCTCAGGCGAATGGACCGGCACCATGTGTCTGACTGAGGCGCATTGCGGTACGGACTTGGGTTTGCTGAGAACCAAAGCGATGCCCGACGCCGACGGCAGCTACCGCCTCACAGGCAATAAGATTTTTATCTCGGCCGGCGAACATGATTTGGCCGCCAATATTGTGCATCTGGTGCTGGCGCGATTACCTGATGCGCCACCCGGCACCAAAGGAATTTCGCTTTTTGTGGTGCCAAAATTTGTGCCGAATGCGCAGGGTCAGCCGGGCGAACGTAATGCTATTACTTGTGGCGCGATCGAACACAAAATGGGCATTCACGGTAACGCCACCTGCCAGATTAATCTTGATGGCGCTAACGGTTGGCTGATCGGCGAGCCGCATCGCGGACTCAACGCCATGTTTGTGATGATGAATGCCGCTCGTCTTGGCGTGGGCATGCAGTCACTCGGTCTGACGGAAGTCGCGTATCAGAATGCGCGTGCCTATGCGCTTGAGCGCACACAGGGGCGTAGCCTGACGGGCCCGAAATCTGAGTCTCAGCCCGCCGATACCATCATCGTGCATCCGGATGTACGCCGCATGCTGCTCACCGCGCGAGCTTTTGCCGAAGGCGGGCGTGCATTCACCTCGTATGTGGCGTTGATGATTGATCGCGAATTGAATCACCCCGATGAAGATGAGCGTAAGCAAGCTGCTGATGAGGTGGCCTTACTTACACCCATCGTCAAAGCCTTTCTCACTGATAACGCATGGATCGCGACTTCCGAAGCATTGCAAGTCTTTGGCGGTCATGGCTATATCGCCGAATGGGGCATGGAGCAATATGTACGCGACGCACGCATCAACATGATTTATGAAGGTACCAACACCATACAGTCGCTTGATCTGCTAGGCCGTAAAGTACTGATGGATAACGGCGAAAAGCTGCGTGCCTTCGGCGAAAAGATTAAATCCTTCATCGATGAGAACGGTACCGATGAAGCGATGTCTGAATTCATCACACCGCTGGCAGATATCGGTGACAAGGTCACTAAACTGACGATGGAAATTGGCATGAAAGCATTTCAGAATCGCGATGAAGTCGGTGCAGCTGCCGTGCCGTATTTGCGTGTGATTGGGCATCTGGTGTTCGCTTATTTCTTTGCTCGCATGGCAAAGATTGCGTTAGAAAAATCATCTGACGGTGATGATTTTTATCAGGCCAAGCTCGGCGTCGCTCGGTTTTACTTCGCGCGACTACTGCCTGAAACAGCGATGCTGATACGACAGGCGCGTTCGGGTGCCGGTTCGCTGATGGCGATGGATGCTAATTTATTCTGATTGATCATTATGTCCACTGCACCTATCAGAAAAGTCGCAATCCTTGGTGCTGGTGTCATGGGGCTGCAAATCGCTGCGCACTGCATCAACGCCCGTGTACCCGTCATTCTTTATGATTTGCCCGGCAGACCCGATCAGCCACGTAATGCGCTTGCTCAGCGGGCCGTCGATAGCCTGAAAAAAATCAATCCCGCGCCATTAGCTGACAATGATCAGGCGGGATTGATCGAAGTCGCCAATTTTGATGATGATCTGCATCGGTTGGCAGACGTTGATTTGCTGATCGAGGCGATCGCCGAGCGCATGGATTGGAAACACGCGCTTTATCAGAAAATTGCGGCCCATATTCCGGCGCATGCGATTTTTGCGACCAATACATCAGGACTTTCCATCAATGCCCTATCGTCTGTACTTGATGAAAATTTGCGCGCACGTTTTTGCGGCGTGCATTTTTTCAATCCGCCGCGATACATGCATTTGCTTGAATTGATCAAGACCTCGCATACCAGCGCCGATATTCTGGATCAACTTGAATCGTTTCTCACCACGACCCTCGGTAAAGGTGTTGTGCGAGCAATCGACACGCCGAACTTCATTGCGAACCGCGTCGGTATTTTCGGCATGCTGGCGATCATCCGTGAAGCGGAAGTATTCGGACTTTCTTATGATTTGGTTGACGACCTCACCGGCACGCGTTTGGGACGCGCCAAATCAGCCACGTTTCGCACCGCCGATGTGGTTGGCCTCGATACGCTGGGGCATGTGATTGACACCATGCAGCGCAACTTGCCCGATGATCCTTTTCATGCGCTGTACCAGAGCCCTGCCGTGCTCCAGCGGCTGATTGGCGAAGGTCATCTGGGTCAGAAATCTGGCGCTGGTTTTTATAAAAAATCAGGCAAAGACATTTTGCGACTGGATGCGGTCAGCCACACCTATGTGCCCTCTGGTGCGAAGGCCGACGATCTGATCGTTCGCATGCTCAAAGAAAAAGATCCGGCCAAGCGCATAAAGGCCTTGCACGATGCAACGCATCCGCAAGCGAAATTTTTGTGGGCGATCTTGCGTGATGCCTTTCATTACATCGCCGTGCATTTGCATGCCATTGCCGATAATGCGCGTGATGTCGATTTTGCGTTGCGCTGGGGATTTGGCTGGCAGCAGGGGCCATTTGAACTTTGGCAGGCAGCGGGCTGGCAGCAGATCGCGCATTGGGTGAAAGAAGATATTGATGCCGGGCATGCGCTGTCTTCGGCACCCTTACCGGACTGGGTGTTTGACGGACGTGAGGGCGTGCATCGACCCGAAGGATCGTGGTCTGCGTCGCAGCAGACCTACGTACCGCGTTCGCATTTGCCTGTCTATGCGCGTCAGTCTTTCCGCGCATCGGTGGTGGGTGATGATCACCTCAACCCTGCGGTAGCCGGTAAGACCGTGCATGAAGATGCCTCGGTTCGGCTTTGGCATATGAATGGCGATGTATTGATTCTGTCTTTCAAAACCAAGCTGCATGTGATGGGACCGGACGTCATTGCCGGTATCGAACGTGCTGTGTCCGAGGCTGAGAAAAATTATCGCGCACTCGTCATCTGGCAAACCGATGTTGCCGAAGGTGGCGCATTCTCGGCAGGTGCGGATTTGCAAGCGATGCTGCCGGTATTCATGATGGGTGGTGTGAAGGCCATCGAACCGGTCGTTGCGAATTTTCAGCGCGCGATGATGCGTATCAAATATGCGAGCGTGCCGGTGGTGGCGGCTGTGGGTGGTCTCGCACTCGGTGGCGGCTGCGAACTCATGCTGCATGCAAGCCGACGTGTGGCTTTACTGGAGTCGTACGCGGGGTTGGTGGAGGTAGGTGTCGGTTTGCTGCCGTCTGGCGGTGGCCTGAAAGAAATCGCGCTGCGTGCGGCACAGGAAGCGAAAGGTAATGACATCTTGCCGTTTCTCAAAGATCGTTTTACGCAGGCAGCCACCGCGGCAGTCGCCAAATCAGCGCATGAAGCACGTCGCATGGGTTATCTGCAAAACGATGATGTGATTGTCCTGCACGCGCATGAGCTATTGCATGTCGCGATCACGCAGGCGCTGGCATTGGCTGATGCAGCGTATCGACCACCGTTGCCCATGCTGATCCCCGTTACCGGCCGCTACGGCATTGCCACCATCCGCGCGCAGCTGGTCAATATGCGCGAAGGCGGTTTCATCTCCACGCATGATGAGCACATTGCGACCTTGATTGCCGATGTGGTGTGCGGTGGTGATATCGAGGTGGGCAGTCTTGTCAGTGAGCAGTGGTTACTGGACAAGGAGCGAGCAGCATTCATGTCCTTGCTAGCGCATCCGAAAACGCAGGAGCGGATTATGGGGATGCTGCAGACGGGGAAGCCGGTGAGGAATTAGGCATTTTTTTGTGTTTGATCGGCTTGATTTTTTACTGAGATGGCGCTTCATGCAAGTAAGTAAAACTGAAAATTTTATCGATTCATTAAAAATTCGAACGTCACTGGATCCTGGCTTTCGCCGGGAGCGAGTGGGGAATTCGGATCGCATGCGAACCGCCCACGCAGCAGTCATCACATGCAGGTGATGACGATTTTGAGGCCAATAGATCTTCAAATGCCACCCCGGCGCAATCTTGGATGACGATTTTGGGACCAACAGCCTCTCAAACGTCATCCCGGCGTAGGCCGGGATCCAGCGTCTTTCGTTGTACACAAAAATCTTAAACCATGAACTGGATGGTCCTAGGCGCGGATCTGAGTATATTTGCCCGGACGTAGTAGAAGCAGTCAGTATCGATTCATAGCCCGATGCTAAGTCATCAAATACGAGGGGTGCACAACCATGAGCAAACAACTGCAAGAAGCCTACATCGTCGCCGCCACCCGCACCCCCATCGGCAAAGCACCACGCGGCATCTTTCGACATGTGCGTCCCGACGATCTGCTCGTGCACACGATACGTGCAGCGCTCGCGCAAGTACCCAATCTCGATCCGGCCACCATTGAAGACGCCATCATCGGATGCGCATTCCCCGAAGCCGAACAGGGCTTGAACCTCGCACGTATGGCCGTGCTCCTGGCAGGTTTGCCCAAAACGGTCGCTGGCGTCACCGTCAACCGTTACTGCGCCTCAGGCATTACGGCCATCGCAATGGCCGCCGACCGCATACGTACCGGCGAAGCCGATGTGATGATCGCCGGCGGTGTTGAATCTATGTCCATGATTCCCATGCCCGGTCATCATCCATCGATGAATATGGGTATCTTCAAAGACGACAATATCGGTATGGCCTATGGCATGGGTCTGACCGCAGAGAAGGTCGCGCAGCAATGGAAGATTAGTCGAGACGATCAGGATGCCTTCGCACTTGAATCCCATCGTCGAGCCATCGCTGCACAACAAAGTGGTGAGTGTATCGATGAAATCACGCCTGTCGAAGTCGTGGAAAAATTTCCTGATTTGGACAGCAATCAGATAAAAACAATCACCAAGACCGTGTCGCAAGACGAAGGCGCGCGCGCTGATACCAGTTTGGAAGCGCTAGCCAAACTCAAACCAGTCTTCGCCGCCAAAGGCACCGTCACTGCGGGCAATAGTTCACAAACCTCTGATGGAGCGGGTGCATTGATTTTGGTGAGTGAAAAAATACTCAAGCAATTTAATCTGCAGCCGCTGGCGCGTTTTGTGTCTTTTGCAGTCAAAGGCGTACCACCAGAGATCATGGGTATCGGCCCCAAAGAAGCCATACCCGCAGCGCTGCGACTGGCCGGACTCACTCTGGATCAGATGGATTGGATCGAGCTCAATGAAGCGTTTGCAGCGCAAGCGCTCGCCGTGCGCCAGGATCTGGGCTTGGATCCAGCAAAGATCAATCCCCTGGGCGGCGCGATTGCGCTCGGCCATCCACTGGGTGCCACTGGCGCGATACGCGCAGCCACGCTCATCCACGGACTGCGCCGCCGCCAATTGAAATACGGTATGGTGACGATGTGCGTCGGGGCTGGCATGGGTGCGGCGGGGATTTTTGAGCGTATGTAGTCTGGGTGTCTGGTCGATCATGCTGTTATACGATTGTTGTGAGCAAAACAAAGACACTGGATCCCGGCTTTCGCCGGGATGACGGTGGAAATTAATACAGTCGCCTCAACAACTACCGTCATCATCTGCATGTGATGACCGCTGCGTAGGCGGATCGCATGCGGTCTGCCCGCGCATCGCCGATAGCATTGCCACAGTCGCCTCAACAACTACCGTCATCCCGGCGCAGGCCGGGATCCAGCGTCTTTCGTTGCGCATCCGCTGACTTTGACAAATAATACGAAGCGCCTTAAGTGCCAATTGTCATAGCGGCGACAGTAAAACTCCCACCGTCATCCCGGCGAAAGGTGAAGCGGGGGTTTCAGACCGCTGGCGGTCTGCCCGCGCAACGGCACTGGCTTGCAAGCCAGTGCGCGCCCTGCAAGGGGAGATCCAGTGTCTTTCGTTGTGCACCAGCTGAATTTGAAAATGAAAACTACAAAGCATCATTGAATATCAATCCATGCAGCGCCATATTCCAAAAATAAACCGTAAAAAACAATGTCCATAAAATTCCACATCGCCGATGGCATCGCCACACTCGCCTTTGATCGCCCCGACAAAAAAAATGCCATCACCCGTGCGATGTACCAATCGCTGTCTGACGGACTAACAAGCGCCGCCAACGATAAGTCCGTACGCGCTATCGTGATTACAGGCGAGGGCGGCATCTTCACCGCCGGTAACGATGTCGAAGAATTTCTGAAATATCCGCCGCAACCCGGTGATTCGCATGTCACGCTGTTCATGAACGCACTGCGTGACGCAGAAAAGCCCGTCATTGCGTCAGTCAGCGGTATGGCAATCGGTATCGGTACGACCCTACTTATGCATTGCGATCTGGTGTACGCCACAGAGAACGCGCGTTTTGCGATGCCCTTCACGCAACTGGGGCTGTGTCCCGAGTTTGCGTCGAGTTGCCTCTTTCCGCGATTGGCAGGTTATCAGCGTGCCGCTGAAAAATTATTGCTCGGTGAGGCCTTCAAAGCAGATGAAGCGGCACAGATGGGCTTAGTCAGCAAGGTCATTCCAGCAGACGACTTGCCTTCATTCGTTGCAGCGCAGGCAGCGAAACTGGTCGCACTACCTACGGAATCCTTGCGCATTACCAAGCAGCTGATGAAAAAAGACTTCACCGCAGGCGTCGATGCCGCAATGCAGGAAGAACTGCAGCATTTCATGCGACTGTTGCAAGGGCCGGATGCGAAAGAGGCTTTCTCGGCGTTTCTCGAGAAACGCAAACCGGTGTTCAGCTAAGCGGCTTCGTATTTTTGGCTGGCAACGTCAGCGGATGTGAAACGAAAGACGCTGGATCCCGGCCTGCGCCGGGATGACGCTTGAAAGACTATTGGCTTCAAAATCGTCATCCCGGCGCAGGCCGGGATCCAGTGTCTTTGCTTTGCTGACAAATAGGCGCTCGCTATCTGACGTCATTGCCCCAGGATCAGCCCACCAAAGCGATTACAATGCACGCGTGAAGCAGACCAGACAGTCGCTGGCGC
>JAIXYM010000020.1 GCA_027490255.1 Oxalobacteraceae bacterium
CCGCCAAGAATGCCCCATACCGGCAGCAGAAAAAATAACAACATGACCCGCACGACCGAACCTGCCATTAATGCATAAGTGAGTGCGACGTTGGCTGCACCGAAAAAAAGACCAATCATCAGCAGGTAATGCCATTCCTGACGACATTGAGTGCGTTCGCGCCAAATGAAAGGCAGCGACACGATCGCCACCACGCTGTAGGCGGTGAGTGAGACTGAGTGGCCGTCGAGACCCAGAGCAGCAAAAAATTTGAGTGGCCACCAACTTAAACCCCAGATCACACTACCGGCAATCAGCGCGAGTAATGCGAGACGAGTTTCGCTACGATGAGTTAGATCGCTCAGCTACGCCGCCCAGGCTTGTTCCAGCTGACTTGAGTAGGCGGCCGGTGCGGATGCTGCATTACTGAACGTGGCAATCTCATAAGCACTCTCATCGGCGAGCAAGGCGCGCAAGAGTTTGTTGTTCAGATCATGGCCAGATTTGTGCGCGGTATAGCTTGCCAGTAGCGGATGACCAACCAAATAGAGGTCACCCATCGCATCCAGAATTTTGTGTCGCACGAATTCATTCTGATAGCGCAGACCACCGGGATTCAGAATGCGGAACTCATCCATGACAATCGCATTTTCGAGTGAACCACCACGCGCCAGACCCATGCCGCGCAGGGTTTCCACGTCTTGCATGAAACCAAAGGTGCGCGCACGCGCGATCTCTTCGATATACGACTCGAGACTGAGATCGACTTCTGCCGTTTGGCCAGAACCATCAATGGCAGGATGATTGAACTCGATGAAAAATTTCAGCTGGAAACCATGGTGAGGCTCGAGCCGCGCCCATTTTTCCTGCTTACCCTGGCCTTCGCGTACCTCGACGGGTTTTAGCACACGCACGAATTTTTTTGCTGCTTCCTGCTCGGTACTACCCGCCTGCTGCAACAAAAATACAAACGAAGCCGCCGAGCCATCCATGATCGGAATTTCTTCCGCAGTGACATCCACGATCAGATTATCGATCCCCAGACCTGCGCACGCTGACATCAGATGCTCGACCGTCGATACACGCACACCGTCTTTTTCAAGCACAGATGCCATACGCGTGTCCCCAATACTCATCGCATTGGCTGGCAAGCTGACGGGTGGTGTGATGTCGACGCGACGAAACACGATCCCTGAATTGACTGGCGCCGGACGCATCGTGAGTTCGACGCGGGTGCCGCAATGCAGGCCGACACCCGTGGTCTTGACAGTGTCTCTCAGCGTTCTCTGTCTTATCATTTTTTGATGAAGCTAAGTTGCGATCAGTATTTCAGCTTACATATGCGCGAGCATGGTTTCGACGTTCGATACTTCAAACTTGCCGGGCGCTTCTACATGCAGTTGTGACACGACGCCATCCTTGATGAGCATCGAATAACGCTGCGAGCGTGTGCCCATGCCGTAGGCACTGAAGTCGGCCGACAAGCCAATCGCCTTGCTGAAATCAGCATTGCCATCGGCCATCATGCGCACAACACCGGTGGCCTTGAGCTCACGACCCCAAGCGCCCATCACGAATGCATCGTTAACCGAGATGCACCAGATTTCATCCACACCCTTGGCTGCGAGTTCTTTCGCATGCTGCACATAGCCGGGCACGTGCTGCGCAGAGCAAGTCGGTGTGTAAGCGCCGGGCAGGCCGAAGATGGCAATGGTCTTGCCCTTGACGAGATCAGATACATTGAACGTGTTCGGTCCGAGCGAGCAACCTTCGGTTTCTGTTTCGATGAACTCGGCGAGTTTGCCTTCAGGGAGATGGTCTCCGGTTTTGATGGTCATGGGATGGTCCTGTGGGTTGAGAAATCAGAGGGAACAAAAAAGAAGAATTGCGGCGCTGCCGCAATTCTCCCGTAGTATGCCCCGAGCGACGATTTTCTGCAGACTTAGTCGGCCTGCCGGCGCAGAAACGCCGGAATGTCATACGTCTCGGTGCCATTACGTTCCATAGCACGCACCGTTTCAGACGCGGACTCGCGGCGCCATACGGCCGGTGTACGTATCGGCTCGGCGGGCGGTGTGCTGGTACTGAACGCATCGGCTGGCGCTGCACCACCATACGTACCCGTACGTGCGGCCTGCACCGGCGTGGATACCAACACGGGTTTGCGTCTGCCCAAACCAGTTGCCACGACGGTAACGCGAATCTCATCGCCCATGCTGTCGTCATAAGCAATACCCTGCGCAATCGATGCATCTTCTGCAGCGAACGCACGCACGGTGGCCATGACTTCGCGAATCTCTTTACCCTTGAGCGACTTGCTGCCAGTAACGTTCACAAGCACGCCACGCGCACCGGAGAGATCGATACCATCGAGCAGTGGCGATGCAATCGCCTGCTCTGCTGCGATACGCGCGCGATCCAGTCCCGAGGCAACGGCCGTACCCATCATCGCCTTGCCCTGCTCGGCCATGATGGTCTTGACGTCATTGAAGTCGACGTTGATATGACCCGGAACATTAATGATCTCGGCAATCCCCGCAACCGCGTTATTGAGCACGTCGTCCGCATGCTGGAGCCATTCCATCATGCTGTCGTCTTCGTAGATCTCTTCGAGTTTCTCGTTGAGGATCACGATGAGCGAATCAACATGCTTGCTGAGTTCTTCCAGACCTTCATCGGCGATCTTCATGCACTTCTGACCTTCGTAGGTGAAGGGCTTGGACACCACAGCTACGGTCAGTGCACCCAGTTCTTTCGCCACTTCGGCGACCACCGGTGCTGCGCCGGTACCCGTACCGCCGCCCATGCCGGCTGCGATGAAGACCATGTGCGCACCACGCAGCGCATCTTCGATACGGCTACGAGTTTCTTCGGCCAGCTGACGACCGAGGGCGGGCTGCATACCAGCTCCCAGACCGGACTCGCCGATCTGAATGACGTTATGGGCTTTAGAGAGCGACAATGCCTGCGCATCAGTGTTGGCGACGATAAATTCAACGCCCGCCACACCTTTGTTGATCATGTGCTGAACGGCATTGCCGCCAGCACCACCGACACCAACCACTTTGATGATCGTGCCTTTCGTCGTTTCCAGCATATCGATTTCCATGATGACTCCCTTTGTGGTGCAGTTTCTAGTCGTTAACCGCCACATGGCGTGACGGCTAGCAACTAACAACTGCGTGGTTAAACAAACACTTGATGACTGGTTTTTCTGCTGCGGTTACTGCTTGGTAAAGCTGTTTTCTTCTCGATGCTAATAACAACTCATTTACTTTTTTTCAAATTCTGATGACGCACAACGAACGACACTGGATCCCGGCTTTCGCCGGGATGACGATTTTGAAGTCGACAGCATCTTCAGACATCGCACTAGTTTTATTCCACCAGCTTTTGAAACGTCATCCCGGCGAAAGCCGGGATCCAGCGTCTTTACTTCACTAACAGCGCATAAGCTTCACGCACCCAACCTCAAAAATTCCCCATAAACCATTCCTTCATTCTTTCCCACAGTGCCTTCGCTGATCCACCATGACGCGTAACCACCTGACCGCGCAGATACTGACGCTTGGCTTCCATCAGCAAGCCCAGCACGGTTGCGTAGCGTGGGCTGCGCACTACATCGGCCAACTGCCCTTGGTAATCCGGCTCACCCACACGCGCAGCTTTTAGGAAAATATCTTCCGCGAGCTCACACATGCCCGGCATGAGCGCACTTCCACCAGTGATCACGATGCCGGACGAAAGCACTTCCTCGAAACCGGATTCACGCACTACCTGATGCACAAGCGAGAACAATTCTTCGACGCGTGGCTCGATCACGGCGGCCAGTGCTTGACGCGACAAAGCGCGCGGACCACGATCGCCGAGACCGGGTACATCAAAGGTCTCGCCTGGATCTGCCAGCACCTGCTTGGCGACGCCGTAAAGCACCTTGATTTCTTCAGCCTCTGCCGTTGGTGTACGCAAAGCCATGGCAATGTCGTTGGTGATCTGATCACCACCAATCGGCAGCACCGTGGTGTGACGAATCGCGCCTTCAGTAAAAATCGCCACATCGGTCGTGCCGCCACCGATATCGACTAGCACCACACCCAATTCTTTTTCATCGGCAGTCAACACTGCATCGGCTGATGCACGGCCTTGCAAAATCCAGTCAGTGACTTCGAGTCCACAGCGACGCACACACTTGATCACGTTCTGCACCGCCGACACTGCACCGGTGACGATATGGACCTTCACCTCAAGCCGCACGCCGCTCATGCCAATAGGCTCGCGCACGTCTTCCTGATTGTCGACAATGAATTCCTGCGGAATCGTGTGCAGCAATTGTTGATCAGTAGGGATATTCACTGCGCGCGCGGTTTCGATTACCCGTGCCACATCGGTGGCGGTGACTTCCTTGTCTTTGATCGCAACCATGCCGCGCGAATTGAAGCTGCGGATGTGGCTGCCAGCGATACCGATCCAGACATTGCGTATCTGACAGTCGGCCATCAGCTCAGCTTCTTCGAGTGCGCGCTGTATAGACTCGACGGTGGACTCGATATTGACCACTACGCCTTTTTTAAGGCCCTTGGATTCATGCTGCCCAAGGCCGATGACCTCATGGCGGCCATCCGGCAGCACCTCGGCAACGACCGCCACCACTTTCGATGTGCCGATGTCGAGACCTACGATCAGGTTTTTTGCGTCTTTCGTCATAGATTTTCCGGCTTTTTATGTGTTGTCTCGTTCGTATTCATGCACTTGCTTGTTCGGCTTGATATCGCATTACTCTTTCGTCTTGCTGCTGACCGCTAATACCTGAACCCATCATGTCGCACTCTCCGCATCGGTGACTGGCACTGCCACCGGTACACTCTGTCCTCGCCGGCGCAAAGCCAGGCCATTGGGATAGCGCAGATCGACGCTGCCTATCTGTCCTGCCATCGCCACCGACAGCTGCGGATACACGCTGACAAACCGATCAATGCGCGCTTTGAGCACATCGCGCTCGGCGGCACGGCCGAGATGCAAGGTAATGCCATTGTCAAGTCGCGCCGTCCATGCATAGCGCTGCGACAGCGATAACGATCGGGGCGTCAGATGCAGCGGCGCTAGCCAGTTACGCAAATCTGCCAGTCTCGCAGCGACCTCATGCGCACTGTCATCCGGCCCGGCCAGCTCGGGCAATTTGCCTTCCATCTCTGCTTCTGCTTCAGCTAGATTGGCGGTAAACACAAAACCATCGGCAGACAGCAGCCTTCCTTCTTCCTCTCCCCAGGTACCGAGTAACTTGTACTCTTCCACTGTCACGACCAGTTTATTTGGCCACTCGCGTCGCACGGATGCACGCTGCACCCAGGGCACAGTCTCAAATGCGGCACGAATCGCCTGCAAATCGGCAGTAAAGAAATTGCCGCGTATGCGAGGCAACGCTGCACTGCGTACCGTGACCGCATCGACATAACGCAGTGATACACCTTTCACTGCACGTACCTGCACCACACGGAAATCAAACATCGGTTGACGCGCCATCCACTTGTAACCGCCATACAGCAGGCAGAGCATGAGCACACCGAGCATGGCTCGGGTAATCGTGTTCAATGTCCTGATGTCATTCCACATGTTGAGTCGCGTCCTTACCTTGTCTCTTTAAACTTTCCAGTCTGGCGAAGGCTGCAAATCCAGCGCCGCCATACGCAACAGTTCTACACACAATGCCTCATACGACATGCCAGCAGTCGCAGCCGACATGGGTACCAGCGAGTGACTAGTCATGCCGGGCGAGGTGTTGATCTCCAGCAGATAGGGCTGGTTATCCTTCGCATTCACCATCACATCAGCACGCGCCCAGCCGCGACATCCCAGCGTGCGATAACTCTCAAGCACCAGCTGCTGAATTTGCTTTTCCTGCGCCGGCGGCAATTCGCTAGGGCACAGATACTTGGTCTCATCAGAAAAATATTTATTCTGATAGTCGTAATTCGCATCCGGCGCGACGATACGCACTACGGGCAGCGCACGGGCGTTTTCACCGGCACCTAGCACTGGGCACGTCAGCTCCATGCCACTGATAAACGCTTCTGCCATCACAGCCTTATCGAATTTCGCTGCCTGCGCATATGCCTGTGGCAGCGCCTCGACCGTAGTCACTTTAGTGAGACCCAGCGTTGAGCCTTCGTGAGCGGGTTTGACTATTAGAGGCAAGCCGAGACGTTTTGCAATTGCGTCCCAATCGCTATCCGCTGCGAGCATCACAAAGTCGGGCGTCGGCAAACCGTTGTGCAACCAGACACGCTTGGTCATGGCCTTGTCCATTGCAATCGCCGATGCCAGCACGCCCGGTCCGGTATAAGGAATCCCGAGCTGCTCCAGCGCGCCCTGCAGCGTGCCGTCTTCACCATAACGGCCATGCAGCGCGATAAAGACTCGATCAAATTTTTCTGCCGCGAGCTCAGCCAGCGAGCGATGCGCAGGATCGAAAGGATGCGCATCAATGCCTTGCGATTGCAGCGCCTTGAGCACACCCGCACCTGACATGAGCGAGATTTCTCGCTCGGCGGAACGACCGCCAAACAAGACACCCACCTTGCCGAATTCTTTGTTCAGTGATGCAGTCATGCCGACACCTGTGCCATCAATTGTTGCAGCTGTGCGGGTACATTCGCAATCGAACCCGCGCCCATGGTCATCACGATGTCGCCGTCATTAGCCATCTTCAATAGCGTCTCGGGCATCTCGGCGATATCTTCAACAAACACCAGCTCAGTCTTGCCGACCACACGCAGCGCATGCGCCAGCGAGCGACCATCTGCCGCCGGAATAGGTTGCTCACCCGCCGGATAAACATCGGCGAGTACCAGCACATCCACGGTGGACAGTACTTTGACAAAATCTTCAAACAAATCACGTGTGCGGGTATAGCGATGTGGCTGAAATGCCAGCACCAGTCGCTGACCTGGAAACGCGCCGCGCGCAGCAGCAATGGTTGCCGCAGTTTCTACCGGGTGATGGCCATAGTCATCCACCAATGAGAAACTGCCGCCGGAAGGTAAAGGCAACTTGCCATATTTAGTAAAGCGTCGGCCGACACCGGTGAATTCCTGCAGTGCTTTTTGTATGTGCGCATCAGCGACATCGAGTTCACGCGCAATCGCAATGGCTGCGCAAGCGTTCTGTACATTGTGCATGCCCGGCTGATTGAGCCTTACCAAAAGCGGTGGATATTCTTTTTGCACCACTGTAAATTCCATATGGCCGTTGACAGCGCGCGCATCAATAGCACGCACATTCGCATCAGGATGGAAGCCGTAAGTCATCACCAACTTAGAAATGAACGGCATGATTTCACGCACGTTCGCATCATCAATACACAAGATAGCAACGCCATAGAACGGCAGCCGTTGCGTAAATTCGATAAAAGCCTGCTTCAGTTTGGCAAAGCTGTGATCGTAGGTCTCCATATGATCGGCATCGATATTGGTGATCACTTCGATCACCGGCGACAGATTTAGGAATGACGCATCTGATTCATCGGCTTCGGCGACGATGAAATCACCCGCGCCAAGCTTTGCATTCGCGCCCACGCTGTTGAGTCGACCACCGATCACAAAGGTGGGATCTAAACCACCTTCAGCCAAAATGCTGGCAACCAAGCTGGTGGTTGTAGTTTTGCCATGCGTACCAGCGATCGCAATACCGCGCTTGAGTCGCATTAACTCTGCGAGCATCACAGCACGCGGCACAATCGGCACGTGGCGTGCACGTGCGGCGAGCACTTCAGGGTTGCTCGGCTGTACCGCAGTGGATGTAACGATCGCGTCTGCACCCTCCACGTTTTCAGGCGAATGACCAATACGTATGCAAGCACCCAACTCGGCCAAACGCCGACTCGCCGCATTGCTGCTCAAGTCAGAACCGGAGACGGTATAGCCGAGATTGAGCAACACCTCAGCGATGCCGCTCATCCCGGAACCACCTATGCCTACGAAGTGAATATGTTTAACCTTGTGCTTCATGCAAACCACTCCACACGCGCAACCGTATTTGCCGGCGGCTTCGGCTTCGCCGCCAAGGGACAAGGGCAGCGTGACCACGCTGCTTGGCCCACGAAATGAATATGTTTGACTTTATGCTTCATGATCTTCCAAGCTCTTCCAACACAAGCGCAATCGCCTCATTCGCATCACGCCGTCCTTGCGCATACGCCGCTTCTGCCATTTGCAGGCAACGCTCACGCGTGAGTGTCTGCAACAAGGTGGCGAGTGCGTCTGGCTTCAAATCGGGCTGCGGCATGTGAATGCCTGCCTGGCCTTTTTCCATCCACTGCGCGTTATTGCGCTGATGCGAAGTCGTCGACACCACTAGCGGCACAAGAACACTAGCCACGCCAGCTGCACATAATTCCGTGACAGTGATTGCGCCGGCGCGGCAAATCACCAGATCAGCCGCTGCATAGCGCGCGGCCATGTCATCAATAAAGTCCACCACCTCGGCATCGACACCCGCCTGTGCATAGCTGTCCTTTAATGCAGCAATGTGAGCACGACCCGATTGATGCACGATGCGGGGTCGCTGCTCGGCAGGCAGTTTCGCGATGGCTGCGGGCACCACTTCATTCAAAATCTTCGCGCCTAAACTGCCGCCAATAATCAGCACATTCAGCGGACCGGATCGAGCGCGATAACGCTCAACCGGCACAGGCAGCTGACTGATTTCGCGGCGTACTGGATTACCGGTAACTTGCGCCTTACCGCCTGCCGCTGTCGCTTCGGCATCAAAGCCAAATAAAATCTTTCTCGCAAACGGTAGCAAAGCCTTGTTCGACATCAGCAGCGCAGCATCGGCATTCATCAATGCCAAAGGTTTGCCTAACCACGCAGCCATCAAACCGCCCGGCACCGTCACATACCCTCCCATACCGAGCACCACATCGGGTGCACGCGAACGAAGAATCGCTCTGCAACGTATAAAACCTGCCGCCAGTTTGAAAACACCAGTGACCGTGTGCATCAAGCCCTTGCCACGAAGGCCACTAAAATCAATCGCATCAAATGCAAGACCATGCCGCGGCACGATCTCTGCCTCCATACCGCGCTGTGTGCCCAACCACGACACCTGCCAGCCACGCGCACGCATGGTGTCAGCAATCGCAAGGCCAGGAAAAATATGCCCGCCCGTACCCGCTGCCATGACCATGAGGTGTTTCATGCGCGACTACCTCTCATGAGAATCCTATTCTCGTAGTCAATCCGCAGCAGGATCGCG
>JAIXYM010000046.1 GCA_027490255.1 Oxalobacteraceae bacterium
ATTATTGCTGCAGCACTGTCGGTTCAGGATCCGCGTGACCGACCCGTCGATGTGCAAGCAGCCGCTGATGCAGCCCACAAAAAATTTGCGGATGAAAAGTCAGAGTTCATCAGTTATTTGAAAATCTGGACCTGGTTTGAAGAGGCTATCGCCCAAAAACAATCCAATCGTCAGCTGAACGAACAATGCCGTAGTAATTTCTTGTCGCAGCTGCGCCTACGCGAATGGCGTGATGTGCATTCGCAGTTACTCACGATTGTGCGCGAGCAGGGTTGGCGCATAAACGAATCGCCAGCGACCTACGAACAACTGCACCTCGCCTTGCTGACTGGCTTGCTGGGTAATATTGGTTACAAGGCCGATGATGAGCCGCATTATCTTGGCGCGCGCGGTATTCGTTTTTATCTATGGCCGGGTTCGAGCTTGTTGAAAAAAGCAGGTCGCTGGGTGATGGGCGGCGAGTTGGTTGATACTTCACGGCTGTATGCACGCACATTGGCACAGATACAGCCAGAATGGCTGGAAAAAGTCGGCGCGCATTTGCTGAAAAAATCCTGGGGTGATCCGCGTTGGGAAAAAAAGAGCGGGCAGGTCTCAGCGTATGAACGAGCGACCTTGCATGGTCTGGTGGTTTACAGTCAACGCAGAACAGACTTCGGCAAGATCAATCCGCAGCAGGCGCGCGAGATCTTCATACGCAGCGCGCTGGTCGATGGCGATTTCGAGACGCGCGCACCGTTTTTTTCACACAACCAGAAGCTGATCCGCGAGATAGAAAATCTGGAGCACAAGTCACGCCGTCTGGATGTGCTGGTTGATGAAGAGCTGATAGCTGCTTTTTATGACAAGTTGATTCCGGAAGATGTTCACCACGCGGTTGGGTTTGAACAATGGCTGCGCAAGGCCAGTGTCGCTGATCCGAAAATTCTCTATCTAAGCCGTGATGATCTGATGCGCCATGAGGCTGCCGGCGTCACCACCGATTTGTTTCCTAAGCAAATGCGTCATGCCGGTATTGAAATGGCGCTTACTTACCATTTTGAGCCGGGCTCGCTGCGTGACGGCGTTACGCTCGCTGTGCCGCTGTATGCACTCAATCAAATATCAGCTGCACGTTGCGAATGGCTAGTGCCCGGCATGCTGAAAGAAAAAGTCCATTTGCTGCTTAAATCGTTGCCGCAAAAACTGCGGCGTCATTGTGTACCGTTGCCAGATTATGCGGCCGGATTTTGCGATCGTGTTCATGAAGCTAAAAAATTCGGTCTGGGTAGTTTGCTGGATGCTGTGATAGCTGATGTGCGTGCGCAGACCACGGTCATGATCAAAACAGCGGACTTCAAAATTGAAACTTTGCCCGTGCATCATTTTATGAATTTCAAAATCATTGATGAGCATGGTCGGCAGCTGGATATGGGGCGTAATCTCGCGGCATTGCAGGCTGAATTTGGAACGCAAGCCCGTGAGCAGTTTCAGAAGATCGCCGAGCAGGCGGCGCCGGTTGAGGCGATTGCAGGGTCGGCTGCCCTGCCTGCGACTGCAACGACGACAGGCGTAACCTCGGCGACCGCTGCTACCGCGACCACTGCCAACCTCAGCGCTGCGGGTCCGGCAGGCTTTCAGAATCTCAGCACATGGTCGTTTGATTCCTTGCCTGAACTGCTGGAAATCCAGCGGGGTAAACAGACCTTAATTGGATTTCCGGCGCTGGTGGACCGAACGACGCACTGTGATCTTGAAGTGTTTGACGATCCCAATGAGGCAGCCGTTATCCATCTCGCAGGTCTACGTCGCTTGTTCGCGCTTCAACTTAAGGAGCAGCTGAAATATCTGGAAAAGAATGTTCCTGGCTTACAGCAGATGGGCATGCAGTTCATGGCGCTGGGCTCACAGGAGGAGTTGCGCGATCAGATCATTCAGGCCGGTCTGTCGCGCGCCTGTCTGCAATTGCCACTGCCAACCAATGCGGCAGAATTCAACCAACGACGCGATGAGGGCAAGGCCCGCCTGAATTTGCTGGTGAATGAAATTGCGCGTCTGATTGGACAGATTCTTGGCGAATACCACTCGCTACCCAAGAAATTGCAGGCCCTCAAATCGCATGCGGCGGCACAAGCTGATATGCAGTCGCAATTGCAGTCGTTGGTACACAAGCGCTTTGTGGCAGAAACGGAACATATCCAACTGGCTCATTTTCCGCGCTACCTGAAAGCCATGCAGGTTAGGATGGACAAGCTCAGGACAGATCCCGCGCGTGACACGCGTCTGGTGGCCGAATGGCAGCAAGCGGCCATGCCCTGGCAGCGCGCGATGAAGGGCGGTGCTCAGAGTGACCCGAAAATGCAGGAATTCCGCTGGATGTTGGAGGAATTGCGGGTGTCGCTTTTTGCGCAAGAATTGAGAACGCCGATGCCGGTGTCGGTGAAGAGGTTGCAGAAGGTGTGGGAGGCTATGCAGCGCTAGCCATGCGGCTTTCATCCGTGGTTTTATTGTCTGTATAGATCGGCGATGTACTAGGCTGTGATTGCCGCAGCAATTTTCCTCCATAATTCCTTTGGTAAAGAGGGACAACCCAGCCCTCGATTTTCTTATGGAGGCTGATGCAATGGACGCAGCTTCAGTCCGCGGCAGAAGGGTAGCCTATGGTTCCGAGGATTTTTCTAAGCCTACTCACCAGTCGCGCATTCAGGACACTATTTCTGCTGCAAAAATTCTGCAGCAGTCAAAATTTGGCAAGCCCGTCAATGTGCAAGCGATCGTTAGCCAACGCTTGTTGCTGTCTGAGGGTGAGCGAAAAGCTGTTGTGCAGGTTGCCTCAGCAGTTCCTCAACCGCCTTTGTCCATCAAATCCCAAAACAACGCCTTCCAGAAGATCAAGCTTGCATTATCTGATTTATTCGGCGTTAATAATGACAAGTCGCGTGAAGCCACCGTCGCTAGTACTTTTCAAAAATTGAAATCGCATTTTGGCGATTCAGTGCCAAACTTCCAGTCTGTCTGGGAAAATCGTAAAAACAATAATCAAGACTATCGCTTGCTTGTTGAATTTGGGCGAGTGACCTCTCAGACCGAGAGCATTGAATTTCTGCGAGAGGTAGATGACTTCCGCAGCGCTCCATCAGTTGACAAGGCAAAGAAGATTCTGAAGGTGTTTATCGAACCAGATCTGGTCGATGATTTTGGTATTCCGATCGCTGATCCGTCAAAAATGCAAATTAACTTACAGAGTGAGGCGGTGAGGAAGGAATTACTGAGCAAGGTCGGTGGTTGCATCAACAGGACGAATTCTGGCGATCCGGGGCCGTTGAATGAAATACTGGCCGAACTGCTTCCGGTAGAAACTTATTTGGTCAAAATGATCAAACTTAACGTGGACTCGACGTACCGGGCTTCGATTACAAATCAGGCTAGGCAGACACCCGCAAACTCGATTTCCAGTACTGGTACGGGCGGCTTCGCGTAAAATTCGGACTGTTTTTACTTTAGCCCCGAGTTTTAGCAACATGACCATAAAATCCGACAAATGGATACGCCGCATGGCGGAATCCCACGGCATGATCGAACCCTTCGAGCCGGGCCAGGTGCGCGAAGCCAACGGCCAGAAAATCGTCTCTTACGGCACGTCATCGTATGGCTACGATATTCGCTGCGCTGACGAATTCAAGATTTTCACCAATATCAACAGTACTATCGTCGATCCTAAAAATTTCGACGAGAACTCGTTCGTTGATCTCAAGAGTGATGTCTGCATCATTCCACCGAACTCATTTGCGCTCGCACGTACGATTGAATACTTCCGCATCCCACGTAGTGTGCTGACGATCTGTCTGGGTAAATCCACCTATGCCCGTTGCGGCATTATTGTGAATGTCACGCCCTTCGAGCCAGAGTGGGAAGGTTATGTAACGCTGGAATTTTCCAACACCACGCCGCTACCCGCGAAGATTTATGCGGGTGAGGGTTGTGCGCAGGTCTTGTTTTTCGAGAGTGATGAAGTCTGCGAGACCTCGTACAAAGACCGCGGCGGAAAATATCAGGGTCAGCGAGGCGTCACTTTGCCCAAGGCTTGATGCTTGCCCCGAATAGAACCGGAGTCCGATAAAAGTCGGGCTCCGGTTTTTTTTCGCACTTCTGTACTGTCGCTACGCATCCGACTGCCTCACACAATCAACGTAATATCCCTCATTACCGTCGCCTTCGAGCTTCACTAATCCATGTACGTCGGTCTCGAAGCCCGGAAATTTCTCATTGAAGTCACGCGCGAAACGCAGGTAATCAACAATCGTCTTGTTGAAGCGCTCGCCTGGGATCAAGAGTGGAATACCAGGCGGGTAGGGCGTGAGCAGGATGGCGGTGACGCGGCCTTCGAGTTCATCGATGGGCACGCGATCAATTTCACGGTGCGCCATTTTTGCAAACGCATCCGAAGGCTTCATCGCTGGCTGCATGTCGGACAAATACATTTCCGTGGTCAGGCGGGCAATGTCATGCGCCTTATACATATCGTGAATCTGATGACAGAGATCCTTCAGGCCGGTACGTTCATAGCGCGGATTCGCGGCCGCGAACTCCGGCAGGATGCGCCACATCGGTTGATTTTTATCGTAGTCATCCTTGAACTGCTGCAGTGCTGTCAGCAGCGTATTCCAGCGGCCCTTGGTGATGCCGATGGTGAACATTATGAAGAAGGAATACAGACCGGCTTTTTCAACGATGACGCCGTGCTCTGCAAGGTATTTGGTGACGATGGACGCAGGAATGCCAGTTGCGCTGAATTTGCCATCAAGGGATAAGCCAGGGGTAACAATGGTGGCCTTGATCGGATCAAGCATGTTGAAGCCGGATTCGATCTTTCCAAATCCATGCCAGTCATCCTTGCCGTTGATCATCCAGTCATCACGGTCGCCAATGCCGTCGGTGGAGAATTCCTCCGGTCCCCATACCTGGAACCACCAGTCCTTGCCCCACTCTTCGTCGACTTTTTTCATCGCACGACGGAAGTCGAGTGCTTCGAGAATGCTTTCTTCGACCAGTGCGGTGCCACCCGGCGGCTCCATCATGGCTGCGGCGATGTCGCACGAGGCAATGATGGCGTATTGGGGCGAGGTGGAGATGTGCATCAGATAGGCTTCATTGAAGCTATCCCGATCCAGCTTTACTGTCTCTGATTCCTGCACAAGAATTTGCGATGCCTGCGACAGACCAGCCAGCAGTTTGTGCGTGGACTGGGTCGAGAAAATCATGGATTTCTTTGCGCGCGGCCTGTCTTTGCCGATTGCGTGCATGTCTTTGTAAAAATCATGGAAGCTGGCATGCGGGAGCCACGCCTCATCGAAATGCAATGTTTCTATCTCGCCATCCAACATCTCCTTGATGGTCTCGACGTTGTAGATCACGCCATCATAGGTGGATTGGGTAATGGTGAGGATGCGCGGTATCTTGTTCTTTGCTTCACGTGCGAAGGGATTGGCTTCGACCTTCTTCATGATGTTCTCCATCCGGAATTCTTCGACCGGAATGGGACCGATGATGCCTAAGTGATTTCGGGTTGGCATCAGAAATACCGGTATCGCGCCGCACATGATGATGGAGTGCAGTACCGATTTATGGCAGTTGCGATCCACAACGACGACATCGCCCGGTGCCACGGTGGAGTGCCAGACCATTTTGTTCGAGGTCGAGGTTCCGTTGGTCACAAAGTAGCAGTGGTCTGCATTAAAAATCCGTGCAGCATTACGTTCGCTGGCGGCTACGGGTCCGGTATGGTCGAGTAGCTGACCCAGTTCTTCGACTGCATTACACACATCAGCGCGTAGCATGTTCTCACCGAAGAACTGGTGAAACATCTGACCTATGGGTGACTTCAGAAATGCTACGCCACCCGAATGGCCGGGGCAGTGCCAGGAGTAGGAACCATCCTGTGCGTAATGCACCATTGCTCTGAAAAATGGTGGCGCCAGACCATCGAGGTAGGCGCGCGCTTCGCGAATGATATGACGCGCGACAAACTCGGGCGTGTCCTCAAACATGTGAATGAAGCCATGCAGTTCACGCAGCACATCGTTTGGGATGTGGCGCGATGTGCGGGTTTCGCCATACAGATACAGGGGTATGTCGGCGTTCTTGTAGCGAATTTCTTCTACAAAGGCGCGCAGGGATTTCAGCGCATATTCGGTTTCTTCAGGGCTGCCGCCGCCGAACTCCTCATCGTCAATAGACAAGATGAACGCCGAGGCGCGCGACTGCTGTTGCGCGAACTGCGACAGATCACCGTAGCTGGTGACACCCAGCACTTCCATGCCTTCTGTTTCCAGTGCATCGGCCAGCGCGCGTATGCCGAGCCCGGAGGTATTTTCGGAGCGGAAGTCTTCGTCAATGATGACGATGGGGAAGCGGAATTTCATGGATGCTCCTGGTGCGCCTCATCGCCCCGGAGGGGGTGAGTGGCAAAAAATAATGCGGGATTTTCTCAGATATGAGGTCGCTATGGGAAAAATCGAGTTCTCAATCTGTGAGGACTGTGGCGTCAGCGCCGATGATAAATAACAAAAGCATAATCAAATCCCGGCGAGGCTGCGTGATGTGGCTCACGCGACACCTCGATCCACACCGCCGGGTCTATTGCCGGAAAGAAGGCGTCGCAGGCAAAGTCAGCGTCGATTTCGGTGACGATCAGTCGGGAAGCCAGCGACAACGCATCAGCGTAGATCTGCGCGCCGCCAATGACAAACACCTCGCCATCACCAGCCAGATCAGCGGCCTGCTGCAGCGAGCTGGCGGTATCGACGCCCTCATGCTGCCAGTCCGGATTGCGTGTGATGACGATATTGCGCCGGTTCGGGAGCGGCCGTCCTATGGATTCAAAAGTCTTCCTGCCCATCAGGATGGGATGGCCAGTCGTCGTACGTTTGAAAAACGCCAAATCCTCTGGCAGTCGCCAGGGGAGGGTGTTGTTGATGCCGATGCCGTTGTGGCGCTCGGTGGCAACAATCAGGGTGAGGGTAGCGGACATGATCGCCGAATGATAGTCGATGCCGGCGCTTTACACTGCGACGGGTGCTTTGATCGCGGGATGCGACTGGTAGCCGACGATCTCGATATCGTCGAACTGGTAATCAAAAATTGTGGCGGGCTTGCGTTTCAAAACCAGTTTAGGCAAGGGAAGTGGCTCGCGCGACAATTGTTCGCGCACCTGATCCATATGGTTTGAATACAGGTGGCAATCGCCACCGGTCCAGACAAAATCGCCGACATCCAGTCCGGTCTGTTCGGCCACCATGTGAGTCAGCAAGGCATAAGAGGCGATGTTGAACGGCACGCCGAGAAAAATATCAGCACTGCGCTGATACAGCTGACAGGAAAGCTTGCCATCGGCAACATAGAACTGAAAAAACGCATGGCAGGGTGGCAGCTTCATTTGCGGAATGTCACCCACATTCCATGCCGAGACGATCAGCCGGCGCGAATCGGGATTGGACTGGATCTGCTGGATCAGCTGTGCAATCTGGTCGACATGTCCACCATCCGGCGTGGGCCAGCTGCGCCATTGGGAACCATAGATAGGACCCAGATCGCCATTCGCATCGGCCCACTCGTCCCAGATAGAGACGCCGTTTTCTTTCAGATACGCGATATTGGTCGAGCCGGCCAGAAACCAGATCAATTCATGAATGATGGATTTCAGATGCAGTTTTTTGGTGGTGACCAGCGGGAAGCCTTCCTGCAAATCAAACCGCATCTGGTAGCCGAAAACGGAACGCGTACCCGTGCCGGTGCGATCGGTCTTGGTGGTGCCATGGTCATACACATGGCGCATGAAATCGAGGTATTGGCGCATCAATTGACTCCAGGGAAGTGCGTATTGTAGCGTGAGGCCCGGCTTGGGTAGCTCGCCCCTGTTTGCCATGTTGCGCGGTGCTCCGGTGAGCTCAATTGTGGTGGGCTTACAACCGAATGCATTGAGGTGTGGCCAACCGAGAACGACCATGCCTACAATTTTCATTCGCCTTGCAGGACTAATCGCCTTTCTGTTCACCCTCGCCAAAAGACTGCCATGAACAAAATAAATTCTTCCATCCCGCTGAATCACGTCCAATTGACCCAGCAGAATTCACCCGCGTCGGCGCGGCCGGCGATGTTCTCGCAGACACTTACGCCCATGACTCCGCCGGGTGGCAGTCCTTCAGCAGCATCAGTCGCCACAAGTACCGAGCAGCCGCAAGTACCCCCAATGCGGCTCGCGCTGTTTGAACGTACCTTCGGGCAGGTACAGCAAATGCTCACTGAGCGCCGGCAGGCGGGTGGCGAGGCCAGTGCGCAGAGGCCGAGTGGGCTGACGGGTAGCGAGTTGCGGGAATGCGATGCAGTAGCACAATGGGTATCTGAGCGTCTGATGCCCTCTGGCTCGCGCTAATGAAAGACAGTTCCCCCTCCCTGGCCGCGCCATTGCCGGAGATCACTCAGATACTGGCACTGGTCAACCAGAGCCCCGGCGAGTTTCCGGACAAGCTGCACCGTTTGCAAGACACGTTGGCTGATGGCATTGAGCGCGCATCGTTGACAGCGCCGGAGTTCGAGCGTCTTGAAAAGGTATATGAGGGCGCGTATGAGCTCTATCAGGCGCAACGGTATCGAGAGGCGCTCCCGATGGCCTTACAGCTGGCGATCAGTAACCCCAAGGATATTCGTTTCCTGTTCATGGCCGGCATGATTCTGCAGAGCTTGGGTGACCCCCTGCTAGCGGCTACGTTTCATGCGTGCGCTTTACAAGTGGATCCCACCTTTGTGCCGGCCGCTTTTCGCATGGCCGAGTGCTACACGGCATTGGAGCAAGACGAGGAGGCGCGAGAATTGCTTGAAGTTAGCCTAGACATGGGACGTCACTCAGACGAGTTTTTCGAACTGCAGCGTTTGATCATGGAGAGGCTGGCACAAACGAACTGAAGCAATAGAAGTTTTCTTGCCTCAGTACGTATTGCTCAATGCGTATTGCTCAGTGCGTATTGAACTGCAGCGCAGCCAGTTGCGCGTACAAGCCGCCGGCCTCCACCAGCGATGCATGGGTTCCGGTTTCGACGATACGTCCCTGCTCCATCACCACAATACGCGTAGCACGCTGCACTGTAGCGAGACGGTGGGCAATCACCAGCGTTGTTCTGCCCACCATCGCAGCTTCCAATGCGCGCTGCACCAGTCGTTCCGATTCTGCATCGAGCGCGCTGGTTGCTTCATCCAGCAGCAGCAAGGGCGGATTTTTCAGCAGGGCGCGCGCGATGGCGATGCGCTGTCTTTGTCCACCGGATAGTCGAACACCACGTTCACCCAAAAATGATTGATAGCCCTCGGGCAGTCGCTCGATGAATTCATGGGCTGCCGCTAACTTGGCAGCATCGATGACTTCTGCATCGGTGGCTTCGGGACGACCATAGCGAATGTTTTCCATCGCGTTCGCGGAGAACACCACCGTGTCTTGCGGGACGATGCCGATTGCATTACGCAGATCCTGCAGCTTCAGCGAGCGTATGTCGACACCATCGAGTCGTATGTTGCCGGTTTGCAGATCATAGAAGCGCAGAAGCAGCTGAAACAACGTGGTCTTACCGGCGCCTGAGGGCCCCACGATTGCCACGGTTTCGCCGGGGGCAATATCGAGCGACAGATCGGCCAGCGAAGGCTGATCGGGGCGGGACGGGTAATGGAAATTTAGATGCTCAAGTTCCAACCGGGATCCGTTGGCCGCACGTGCGGGCAGGGACTGGGGATGTTCTGGCGATGCAATCGGTGAACGTTCGGCCAGCAATTCCAGTAAGCGCTCGCTGGCACCCGCAGCTCGTTGTGCATCACCCAGTGTTTCGGACAAGGCACCGATGGCACCCGAGACGATAGCGGAATACAAAATGAACTGGCCCAACTCACCCGCGCTCATCCGCCCTTCCATTACCGCGTGCGCGCCCAGCCACAGCACAAAAACAATCGCGCCAAACACCAGCAGTATCGCAGTCACAGTCAGTATCGAGCGAGCACGCACACGGTCAATCGCCGTGCCGAATGCGCGTTCGACTGCATTGCCGAACTGACGCGCCTCATGAACTTCATGCGCAAATGCCTGTACCACAGCGATGGCATTCATACGCTCACTCGCCAGACCCGATGCATCAGCGATTCTGTCTTGTGACGCACGCGAGAGTTTTCTTACGCGTCGTCCTATCATCACGATCGGTAAAATAATTGCCAGCAGCATCACCACGATGATGAACGAGAGCTTGATGCTGGTAATGAACATCATCAGCAGGCCACCGATCAGCAGCAGTACATTGCGCAGTGCCATCGAGATGCTGGTGCCCACCACGGTTTGTATCAGTGTGGTGTCGGTGGTTAGTCGCGACAGAACTTCACCCGTCTGAGTCACTTCAAAAAATTCCGGACTTTGTCGCAGCACATGCGCATACACGGCGCTGCGTATGTCTGCCGTCACACGCTCGCCCAGCCAGGACACTAGATAAAAGCGTGCTGCAGTCGATGCAGCCAGCACGCAGGCGACTGCAAAGAGCGCGAGAAAATACACATTCACTTGCGCCGCTTTTTGCGTGTCTGCCGTCGTGAAGCCGAGATCGATCAGCTGGCGGAAACCATAGGGAATCGCAAGAGTCGCCGAAGCGGCGATGACCAGTGCAATACCCGCTGCGAAGATACGCCGACGGTAGGGTGACAAAAAAGGTATGAGACCGGCGAGCGTTTTGAGTCCGCTTCTGGCTTTCGGACGGTCGGTGTTTGGGGTCATAGTTTCAAGGCTTTCAGATAGCCGGTCATTTCAAAATAGCCTCGTCCCGCCGGCTTGCCATTGCGCTCGATCGTCACGGCGCCTTCCCAATACACGGCACCAGTTGACTGGCGTGAATCGAGTTCCTGATCGTCTTGCAAAGGCGTGAGCCGCCAGCGTGTATCGCTCATATCGATTTGCATAGCCACTGGATAACGGGCGCCGGTGCGAGGCGATCGCCATTCCCGCAGCGGCGTGAAGCGTATCGCATCCGCGCTGATAGCATGCAGCTTGCCATTCGCATCGCGCAGTGTCGCATGCTGCCACAGTGCCTGACCATCCGTGCTACGTATGCGAAATGCCATGAGTGCGCTGCCATCATCCAAATTGGCACCCATCCAGTCCCAGCCTACGGCGCGCGGGTCCAGTAAGGTTGAAGACCATTCATGATCCAGCCAGGCGCTGCCCTGTACCGTAACCGGCTTGCCATTGCGCGTGATCTCACCGCTGACTTTTAGTTGGGGTTCGCTGTAGTAGTAGCTGGCCTGTCCCGCGACTGGTCCTTTGCGAGAATAGCCTTTCTCACCCTGCAGCAGCACGGGTTGCGTTGGCGTGAGTGTCAGCGACAGTGTGAAGTCGCGTGCGGGCAAAGCGATCTGGTAGCGTCCGTCGGCATCGCGGCGCATGGTCCATTGACGCAGCTTGACATCGGTTGTTGCTTCGCTCGCGTGAGCAAGGCCGAAGCCGGCACGTGCAATTTTCTGATCATGCATAAGTTTGCCTAATGCAGGATCGGAGAGTGCGGCATGCGCGACGATCAGTTGTTTTGGCGCGAAGCGACTGGGGTTAGCAGTATCGTGCTCGGTCGCCGAGCGAAAAAAAGTTACTTGAAAACCCAGTGATTTTCCATCTGGTGTCTTTAGCCAGCCCGTCGCATACCACCACTCAGTGCGAAAGTCGGGGTGCGCGCCGAAGTCACGTGGAAAGTTCAGTGCCTTTCCCGGGACCACCGTTGTGAACACCGGTGAGGCAGCCTGCACATAATTGCCTACGTTCAGAAAAAAAATCAGCGCAAGCAGCGAGCTAAGCCTTGGCGCGCGTAGCAGAGCGTAAACACGCAGCGTATGTGAGAAAAACTTCACCAGTCCTCCCTGACTGAACGCACGGCGCTGCCAGCAACGGCCATGCGTCCGGACATCAACGCAGTCATCGCTGCGGATAACAGTAAAACCACAGCCACTGTGGCGAGCAAAGACCAGGGCAGGTGCAGACTCATGGTCCAGTGAAAAGATTGCGGATTCACGATGAATACCAAAATCAGACTGATGCAACCACCCAGCACAAAGCCCGCAGCGATCGCCAGTCCCGCCAGCAGCGCGCCTTCGCCGGCGAGCAGCAGAAGGATTTGTCGACGGGTGATACCGATATGACGCAGCATGCCGAATTCTTTGGCGCGTGACAGTGTTTGCGCAGAGAAGGTGGCGGCTACACCAAATAAACCAATAATGATCGCAACGCCTTCCAGTAGATACGTGACAGCGAAACTGCGATCGAAAATTTTCAGGCTGATCGCGCGTATTTCGCCGGGTTCAGCGAATTCAAGCGAGCTTGTGAAGGGCAGTGATTCGAGTTGCGCGCGCAGTTGTGCTGCACTGGCATCGCGATGCAACCATAGCGCTACATCATTAATGTACAGGTCACCTGTGAGTGCACGATAGTCTTCCAGACGCAGCATTAGAGCACCCGATTGCCTTGCATAATCGCGCCACACACCGGCGACCGTGAATGTGGCCAGCTTGCCTTGCAGGGGCAGCTCCACCGATTGCCCCGGCTGCCAGCCATACAGGTCTACCATCGCTTCGGAGATCCAGACAGGACGCGTTACACCTTTGAGCGATTCGCCCACGATAGGGATGCTGCGATCGGGTGCATTTACATCCAGCGTGCGGGCAATCAGTGCCACCGCTGGGCGTGCGGGGTCAAGCGTGATGGGCTGATGGCGCGTGGTTTCCATGCGTGCGACAGCAGGTAGACGTGCGATCTGCTGCTGTTCCTCTGCACTCAGGCGACCGGCATCGCCCCCGTTTTGCACACGGACATACATGTCGGCCGACAGCAGATGCTGCAACCAGTCATCAACAGAGACACGAAAGCTCGAGACCATGATGGCCATGGCAACCATTAATGAAAAGCTGGCGAGAACACCACCCAGCGCAATCGCTGCCTGATTGGGTGCGTTGGCCAAACGTGCAAGTGCAAGGCTGCCCAACATGCCAGACCAGCGCGGTGCCATTGCAGAAAATATCAGCGATGCAGCGCGTGGCATCAATGCGATGCTACCCACCAGTAGCAAGGCAATCGATAGATAACCAAACACCGGCAATCCGGATACCGGTGGCAGCATCGTAAACACCGCACCCAGTGCGATCGCAGCAAGCGCAGGCCAAGGTACCGCGAGTGGTGCGAGCGCCAGATCCTCACTGCCGGCTTTCATGGCGGCGGCAGGTTTTGCACGCGCAGCTTCCATCGCCGGCGACCAACTGCCAAGTAAAGCCACACCCGCACCGGCACTAAAAAAAACTAGCGCTGCAACCGGACTGAACACCAGTGTCGGACGCACACCCGGAAAGTAACCACCACCCAGATCGCCACCGAACATGGACAAAGCCGCTGCGGCCAGCCCATAGCCGAGCGCAATACCAAGCGCTGCACCCAAGACACCGAGCAAGCTGCCTTCGATCAGCACTTGCGCGAGCAGCTGGCGGCGTGTAACACCCAGTGTGCGCAAGAGCGCGAACTGCGGTCGACGTCGAAGTACGGACAAGGCCTGCGTAGAGAATACTAAAAACGCGCCAGTGAATAACGCCACCAGTGCCAGCACGTTCAGGTTCACGCGATA
>JAIXYM010000026.1 GCA_027490255.1 Oxalobacteraceae bacterium
AAGAGTGCCTATGAAGCGGCGACGATAGGATTTGAGAATGGCAAATTCAGTTTTCTGGAAGTGCTCGATGCTCAACGGACTTTTTTCAGTGCGAAATCCCAGTATCTGACTGCGCTGGCTGCCGTGCATCGTGCAGTGACCGATCTTGAGGGTATTCTCGGTGAGCCGGATGCTGCAGTGTCGCCCAAAACTCCGTCCTCAGATAACAGGTAATGGCCATGAACAAATCAACAAATACTTTGGGTAAGCGCCAGTGGCTGGCCGTCATCCTGATCCTTGCTGTCGGTGGAGTGCTCGCCACACTGATTCTCACCCAGGACAACAAAACAGTTCGCAAGCAGGATGATGATGGGCCGAGCCCAGCGCAGGTGGAAAGCAAGCCGAAACCACCCCATGAAGCTGCGCATGTCATGATGGATGACGATCAAGTCCGCGCATCAGGGATCGCGATCGCAGCAGCCGGCGCTGTTCAGATTGCATCGGTGGTGCAGTTCCCCGGCGAGGTACAGATCAATGACGATCGAACTGTCCATGTGGTGCCGCGCGTTCCGGGCATTGCCGAGGCTGTGCTGGTAAGTACCGGCCAGACCGTGCGCAAGGGGCAGGCACTGGCGGTGTTTTCGAGTCAGGTCATTTCCGAGCAGCGCAGTGCATTGCAGAGCGCCCAGAAGCGTCAGAGCTTCGCACTCACGGTGTACGAACGTGAGAAAAAACTATGGGAACAAAAGATAACGGCTGAACAGGATTTTCTGCAGGCGCAAGTTGCGCTGCGTGAGGCAGAGATTGCGGTTGAAAACGCTCAGCAGAAGCTGAATGCGCTGGGCGTTACCGGTGGCAGTGGTACTGGCCTGAATCGTTTTGAGTTGCGGGCGCCGTATGATGGTCTGGTCGTCGAGCGCAATCTCAGTGTGGGTGAGGCGGTCAAGGAAGACACGCCCATCATGACGATCTCTGATATGTCTGCAGTCTGGGTCGAGGTCAGTATTCCTGCCAAGGATCTGCCTCTCATGCGCGTCGGTGCAAAGGTGCTGGTGCGCGCCACTGCATTTGATGCGAAGGCAACGGGTACTGTGGCCTTTGTTGGTGCTCTGGTCGGCGAGCAAACCCGTATGGCCAGAGCGCGTATCGTGCTTGCAAATCCTCAAGGTGTCTGGCGGCCTGGTTTATTCGTGAATGTCGAAGTCAACTCTGCCAACCTGCAGGTACCGGTGGCCGTAGAGAGCGAGGCTATACAGACACTGGGAAATCGCCAGGTCGTGTTTGTACGTGAAGAAAAGCGGTTCCTGCCGCGCAGCGTGAAGCTGGGTATCAGTGACGGCAAATACATCGAAGTGCTGGAAGGTCTGCCACCGGGCACGCGTTACGCTGCGCGGGGCAGCTACATCATTAAGTCCGAGCTGACCAAACTGACGTCAGAAGAAGGCTACTGACCTCCACAGGAGCCTTGCCATGTTTGAGAAACTGATTCAATTCGCTATCAACCAGCGCGCGCTGGTGCTGCTGGCTGCTTTAGGTGTGGCGCTGGCCGGGATGCTGAGTTATCAGCAGTTACCGATTGATGCCGTACCGGACATCACGAATGTTCAGGTGCAGATCAATACCGAAGCGCCTGGTTTTTCACCGCTCGAGGCTGAGCAGCGGATTACTTTTCCGATCGAAACCGTGATGGCGGGGCTACCCAATCTACAGCAGACGCGTTCGTTGTCGCGCTATGGCCTTTCACAAGTGACGGTGATTTTCAAAGAAGGTACCGACATTTATTTCGCGCGCCAGATGGTCAATGAGCGTCTTACTCAGGCGCGCGACAAACTCCCGCCGGGGATGACACCCACCATGGGGCCGATCGCTACGGGTCTGGGCGAGATTTATCTGTGGACCGTCGAGGCTGACGCGCAAGCCAAGAAGGCAGATGGCTCGCCTTACACCGATACGGATCTTCGCGAGATACAGGACTGGGTGATCAAGCCGCAATTGCGTAATGTGCTTGGCGTTACCGAGATCAATTCGATCGGCGGTTATGTGAAGGAGTATCAGATTGCGCCGAATCCGCAGCGACTGGCTTCACTGGGTGTGTCCATGGAAAATCTGGTCGCTGCCATTGATCGGAATAATCACAACGCGGGCGCCGGCTATATCGAAAAGCGTGGCGAGCAGTATTTGGTGAGAGCGCCGGGTCAGGTGCGGACATTGGAGGACATTCGTAACGTCGTGGTCAAGAATGCTGGTGGCATTCCGGTGCGAGTGCGTGATGTAGCTGATGTGGGTATCGGTCAGGAATTGCGAACGGGCGCAGCAACAGCAAACGGCAAGGAAGTCGTGCTTGGCACCGTGTTCATGCTGATGGGTCAGAATAGCCGTACCGTGTCGCAGGCGGTTGATCTGAAAATGCAGGAAATCAATCGTAATCTACCCAAGGGTATTCGCGCAGTAACGGTGTATGACCGAACAGACCTGGTCGACAAGGCAATCGCCACCGTCAAGAAAAATCTGCTTGAGGGTGCGATCCTGGTGATTGTTGTGCTGTTCGTCTTTTTGGGGAATATGCGCGCAGCGATTATCACTGCTGCCGTGATTCCACTGGCCATGTTGTTCACCTTTACTGGCATGGTTCAATATCAGGTCAGCGCCAACCTCATGAGCCTGGGCGCGCTGGACTTTGGCATCATCGTCGATGGTGCTGTCGTCATTGTAGAGAACTGCATACGTCGGCTAGCCCATGCGCAATCGCAGCATGGTCGGACGCTGACACGCGAAGAACGCTTCCACGAAGTTTTTGAGGCCGCACGTGAATCGCGCCGGCCCTTGTTGTACGGGCAGTTCATCATCATGGTGGTGTACCTGCCAATTTTTTCGCTGTCTGGTGTCGAAGGAAAAATGTTCCACCCGATGGCCTTTACTGTGGTGATGGCGCTGCTAGGCGCAATGATTTTATCGGTGACCTTCGTGCCAGCTGCGGTGGCGATGCTAGTCACTGGCCGAGTACAAGAAAAAGAAATCGCGCTCATGGTTTGGGTCAAGCGCTGGTATGTGCTGATGTACGACTGGGTGATGCAGGCAAGGGCAGTCGTGCTGACTTTTGCGTTGGTCGCGGCGATACTCGCCGGCTTGCTGCTTACGCGTATTGGCAGCGAATTCGTACCCAACCTGAATGAGGGTGATCTGGCCGTTCAGACCATACGTGCCCCAGGCGTCAGCTTGACACAAGCGGTAACAATGCAGATGCAGATCGAGACGACCTTGAAAGCGAAATTTCCTGAGATTGAACGCGTCTTCACGCGCATCGGGACCGCCGAGATTGCCACCGATCCCATGCCACCGAATCTGTCAGATGGTTACATCATGCTCAAGCCAGTACAAGACTGGCCCGACCCTACTAAAACACGGGATCAGCTGCTGGAGGAAATTCGAGCGGTGGTCTGGAAGATCCCTGGCAACAACTATGATTTTTCTCAGCCGATTCAGCTGCGCTTCAATGAACTTATTTCGGGCGTGCGCAGTGATGTGGCGGTGAAAATTTTTGGTGACGACATGGACCAGTTACACCGACTTGCCGAGGAGACGGCAACGGTCATGCGTCAGGTACCCGGTGCGATCGACGTGAAAGTTGAGCAGACCACAGGCCTGCCCATGCTGACTATCGACATCGACCGTCAAAAATTGTCGCGCTATGGGCTCACGATGATGGAAGTGCAGGACGTGGTAGCGGCTGCGATTGGCGGCAGCAGAGCAGGTACGTTGTTTGAGGGCGACCGACGTTTCGATATGGTGGTCCGTTTGCCAGAAAATTTGCGCGGCGATATTGAAGCGATGAAAGCTCTGCCCATTTCTTTGCCAGTTCAGGGGAGCACTGGTAATAAAGGCTTCATTCAGCTGGCTGAGGTTGCCACGCTGACGCTGGCGCCAGGTCCCAATCAGATTAGTCGCGAAAACGGCAAGCGCCGCATTGTTGTTACCTCGAATGTGAGGGATCGTGATATCGGCAGTTTCGTTGATGAAGCTAGCCAGCGATTGGCTTCAGTGACTTTGCCGACGGGTTACTGGACCCAGTGGGGCGGTACCTTTGAAAATCTTGAGTCCGCCACACAGCGTTTGAAACTGGTGGTACCCGCTGCACTTTTTATGGTTTTCGTTTTGCTATTTGCCATGTTCGGCAATCTGAAGGACGGCCTGCTGGTCTTTACCGGCATTCCATTTGCGCTGACTGGCGGGGTGCTGGCGCTGTGGCTGCGTGACATACCGCTCTCCATTTCTGCCTCCATTGGTTTCATTGCGCTATCGGGCGTCGCGGTGTTGAACGGGTTGGTCCTGATCTCGTTTATCCGCGGTCTGCAAGAGCAGGGTCTGCCGCTGGCTGAGGCCGTGCGGGAAGGCACCATAACGCGCTTGCGACCAGTGTTGATGACTGCGCTGGTTGCCTCCCTGGGGTTCTTGCCTATGGCGATCGCGACGGGCACAGGCGCCGAGGTGCAGCGGCCATTGGCGACCGTTGTTATTGGCGGTATCTTGTCCTCGACCCTGCTGACCTTGCTGGTTTTGCCCCTGTTGTACCGGCTGGTGCATCGTGAATCGGAAGGACCGATGTCTTCAAAACTTGATTAATCCGACCGCACGATGCGCACACCCACAAATTCATAGCGACTTCCCGGCGCGTAGCGGAAACGAAAAGCGGAGCGCAGGAATTGCCCATGGTTGACCCAGGCGCCGCCGCGCACGACGCGGAATGCGCAATCCTCGGATTCCCACGCGGAGCCGTCCGTGGGGGCATCTTCATAGTCGATATGCCAGCAATCCTCAGTCCGTTCCCATACGTTGCCTAGCATGTCGTACAGGCCGAATGGATTGGGTTTTTTAGTCCCCGTCTTGTGCGCTTTGCCGTCTGCGTTATCCCTGAACCAAGCGTACTCGGCCAGCCCGGCGAGATTATCTCCAAAATGAAAAATTGATTTGCTACCGGCACGGGCCGCATATTCCCATTCGGCTTCGGTAGGTAGTCGATATTTTTTGCCGGTTATCTCGCTGAGTTTGTGAGCAAATGCCTTGGCTTCTTCCCAGGTGATATTTTCCACAGGCAGGTCATCGCCTTTATTTTCGCTGGGATTACTACCCATAACAAAAATCCACTCTTTCTGAGTGACCTCGCGAATGCCCATAGAAAATGATTTGATACTTACCTCGTGTTGAGGGTATTCCTCAAATTCACCTGCTAATTTCAGCTGCTCTTCAGACAGGCCTTCTCTTGTCGCCAGGCGTTTTGTACCCATCAAAAATTTACCTGACGGAATGTTGATCATCTCCGGGCATTGCGCGCAGTCCTTGAAAGATTTTTTTGGTTCGGCTTGCGATATTGTGCAGGTGACCAAGGCAACCAGTACTGTCGCGTGTAAGAAAATTCGCATCATGGGGGCATATCCTTAAGCAGATCGATGGTCAGTAACCTAGGCAGTGCGAGTCGAAATTCCGTTCGGTTTTGTCGGTTTTCTCGGGTTTCCCGGCTGCCGGCGGCCTGCCTGACTTTAAATGAATTCTCGGTCAATTGCCGGGCGATTGGCCGGCAATTTTGTTGCGGCACAGTAAATTGGTGCAACGCTTAATCATTTATTTATTTGCCAAATCGCTGGTTTTAAAGATTAAAACAGCGACATTATCTTATGGTGCGGCGCACATTTTTAGGTGTGTTTTTGTCTATTGTTTCACTCTTAATAGAGTCAAAATCTGACTGATCAGTAACAATAAAAACTAATGCATCTGAACGTGGTGCTTTATTTGACTTTTCAAATACACAGGAATAGATTAACGGCAGCTAGCAGATTTTCTTTATCTCTTAGCTGCTTAAATAATAAAGGGGGGACACCAATGAAGAAGGCCCATAAGTCACCGCTCGCCCTACTGGGAGCGGTTATTGCAGGAGCGGTGATGTCTGCCACTCCAGCGATTGCGCAGGACGTGACGACCGAGCGTTTGGTCAACAGCGAAAGAGAGCCCGGCAACTGGCTCAATCACCACGGCAATCTCGAGGCACATCGTTTTTCCGGTCTCGATCAAATCAACACCAAGAACGTCAAGAACCTGAAAGTGGCCTTCACCTGGGCCATGGGCGACATGCACGGCGGCGGTAAGGAAGTCATTCAGTGGCAATTCGCGGGCCTCGAAGGTACGCCGATTGCTGAAGACGGTTTCCTGTACCTGACGACTGGCTGGGGTACCGTGACCAAGCTGGACACCCGCGGTGGTGTTCCTCGCATGATCTGGAAGTACAGCCCGAATCCTGATCGCGATTACGCAACGACTGTTGCTTGCTGCGGCATCAACAACCGTGGTGTCGCTCTGGCTGGCAACATGGTCATTTCGCCCGTCATCGACGGTCGTATCGTTGCGCTGAACAAGACCGATGGTTCGAAGATCTGGGAAGTTCAGGTTGCAGATCCAGGCAAAGGCGAAACGATTACCGGTGCACCGCTGATCGTTAAAGACATGGTCGTGACCGGTATGGCTGGCGCTGAATACGGCGTTCGCGGCTGGCTCGAGGCGATCAATCTGAAGGACGGCAAGCGTCGCTGGAGAACTTACACGATTCCTGGCCCAGGCGAGCCTGGCCATGAAACATGGAAAGACAAGCACGGCGCATGGAAAACCGGTGGCGGCACGACCTGGGTAACTGGTTCGTACGATCCTGAACTGAACCTCATCATCTGGGGTACAGCGAATCCAGGTCCTGACTGGGACAACGCATATCGTCCTGGTGACAACCTGTGGACCGACTCCACCATCGCGCTGGATGCAGATTCCGGCAAGATCAAGTGGGGCTTCCAGCACACACCTAACGATCCGTACGACTTTGACTCGATCAACGAAAACACTTTCGTTGACACTCAGGTTAACGGTGCCTTCCGTCGCATGACCATCCACTCCAACCGTAACGGTTATGTGTATGCGAATGACCGTAAGACCGGTGAGCCTCTGTGGTGCACCCAGTTCGTCGACAAGCTGAACTGGTCGGGCGGTCTGGATGCCAAGTGCAAACCAAAGTCATACAACCCGAAGGCGGATGTTCAGACGTACATGAAGGGTACAGCTGCTCAGCGCGGTACTGCGACCAAAGGTCGTGGCACGGTTGATGGCGTCCTGGAGCCAGGTCACATGGGCGGCAAGAACTGGCCACCTACGACTTACAGCCCACAGACCAACCTGTACTACATCCCAACCATCGAGGGTTGCAACAAAGCGTTTGCTGAAGTCACCGTACCTGGTGCACACAAGCCACGTCAGTTGTTCCTGGGCGGTGCACCTTACTCCACGTTCGAAGATCAAAGTTGCGGCCGTATCACCGGCTCCATCACTGCGATCGACGTGCGTACCGGTCAGGTCTCCAAGAAAACCCGTATGGAGCATCCACAGCTTGGCGGTCTCCTGACCACAGCTGGCGGTCTGCTGTTCTCGGGTCACGCTGAAGGCGCTGTGGTTGCCTATGACGCGGCTTCCCTGGAAGAACTGTGGCGCTTTGAGACTGGCTCGGCAATCAATGCTCCACCGATGAGCTTCTCCTCGGATGGCAAGCAGTACGTTGCAATCGAAGTCGGTCTGGGTGGTGCATGGCCGCAGTGGTTTGTTACTGCGACACCTGAACTCAAAACTCAGGTACCAAGCAACATTCTGTACGTATTCGGCCTGGGTAAGTAATCTAGGTTGACTGGTCGGGCTGGTGGAAACACCAGCCCGATTGCTTTAAGCAAATTCATATATCCCACGAAATACAGAGGTAAAGGTAATGAAACGTTTGACCGCAAACTTTAAAGTCGTGGCAGTCGCGGCTTTGTCAGCTTGGGTAATGATGGCAGTGGCGCCGTCTGCAATGGCAGAGGAAGATGATCGTCCCAAGAACGTGCCCCGCGGCGGTGGTAAGGTTGCATTCACACAGTTTTGCACGACCTGCCATATGCCAGATGGACGTGGTGGCCAAAACGAAGGTGGTTATGGCGCCGATCTGCGCAAGACACCGCTGGACGTTAATATGGTTGTGCACGTGATTACCAATGGTCGTGCCGGCCGTGGTATGCCCGCATTCAAAGGTCTGATCGATGAAGAAAACATTCGCCTTGTGGCGGAGTTCATCAAGGAAGATGCGCCCAGAGGTTTGAAGATCAAATAAGCATCCGGCTGTATAGCCAAAATATCCGACTCGCCGCCCGTAGGGCAGGCGAGTTTTTTATTTGCGTGGTGTTATTTTTGTTGCTTTACTTTTTCTTTGCTTCAGCCAACTGCTCTGGTGTCATTTTTTCAGCAAGCTGATCCAGCAAACGGGTGATGTCCACGCGAGTATATTTCTCTTCATTCGCAATTGCTTCTTGCAGCCAGCGATGCGCCTCTACATAGTTTTTGTGAGTGCCCAAAGCAAGTTGTACATAGACCTGTTTCATCATGCGTTTGCCATACTTGTTTTTGCGATCGATGAGTTGTCTGGCGATACTGCGAGCTTCGCTCAGATCACCGGTTTCACGGCCTTTATCGTAGGCGTCAGTGCCCTTGATGAACAGGGACAAACTTTCGTTTTCATACGCGCACTGTTTTGGATCCCCGCTGGGGCACAGTAACGGGTCATCTTCTGCGCTAACCGGTGCATGGCTGATAGCAATGCTCAGGACCAGGCCGGACATGATCGCTTTCAGGGTAGGGTAGGTAGGGTTCTTCATGGGTGTCTCGTTTTATTATGGTGGCTGCAGGGATCTGGTGGCCTTCCGGCCATGCCAGACTGGCGGCATGATGCACACGCCGCCGGTTCTCGTCAGTTGCCTTTCATGTCGGCGATCAGTTTGCCGGCTTTTGCCGGATCGAAGTAGTACACCACGGAATCAAAGCGCCCGCTGGTGCCCATTTCGTAAACCCCTACCATGTCGATACGGACCGAGTCGCCTGATTTGCGGTGGGTGGCATCCCAGGTAAAGACAACGGCAGCAGAGCGACCGCCGACGATCATTTTTTTGACGTCAATGCGTGCCTTGAAGGTTTTGTATTCGCCGGCCATAAAATCGGAAAAATCTTTTTTGCCCGACTGGCTGGAAACCGGTGACGTACGGTTGACGTTATCAGAAAAATATTTGATCCAAGCAGCTGGGTCATTATTCTCCATCGACTGGTTGTATTCCTCCATAGCCTGCCGGATAATGGATTCGACTTGCATTTCGACTGCGCCCGCTGCAAAAGTGGCGCTGGAGAATATACTGCCGAGAACAAGAATAATGCCCGCAAAACTGTGGCGGATGGTGCTGGTGGCGCTGGTCATGAAACCTTTCTCCCTCGTAGATTTTTGTTTATTGCTGAAATCGCGATGGCCTGACTGGAAAATCGGATTACCGACTAAGGTAGTCGATTTTTGATCAGTCGCAGTATTTTTGTTTGTCTGTTTTACTAGCCGTCGGTGCTATAAAGTACCATTTTTGAAAGCGGTTGCCCATTAAATTTCATTTAAGGTCTGACTTTGTAGCAGAGTGAAAACTCGAGATATCTGTATGGATTGGCATCACCCGAAAACTTTGGTAATCAAGAGTGTCGGTGGTGGTTTTTATTGATTATTAGTTAAAAAATACGTATGAAAAATCCGGTATGGTTAGAAGTCGCTTTGAATGGTCCCTGGTCGCGCGAGCGACAACCCGCAATTCCTGTGCACGCCGATGAGATTGTCGAAGACGCTATCGCGTGTGCGGCCGAGGGCGCTTCCATTATTCATTTTCATCCCTATGACCCTGACACCGGGCGCCAGCGCGACGATTATGAAATCTACGCGCCCATTATTGAACGTATCCGGGCTAAAGCCGATGTGATCTGCTACGGCACTCTGCCCTTTGCTGGCGATGTTGATGCCAAGGACGCACTTTCCCCGCAAACACGCTATGCCGCGGTTGAGAAGCTGGCCAGTGCTGGACTGATCGAATGGTCGGTGGTCGATCCTGGTTCGACCAACATCAGTACAAGAAAAGATGTCGCCAGTGGCAAACAGGGTTTTGTTTATTCGAACCCTGAAAGTCACATTCGACATGGCCTCGATCTCTGCCATCGTCACAAGCTGACGCCGTCCTATGCGATTTACGAGCCGGGATTTATGCGTTTGGGCGCAGCCCTGCGTCGTACAGTGAGCGACATGTCGCCGCCGGTCTATCGGCTGATGTTTTCCGATAATTTTACTTTTGGTTTTCCGCCAGAAGAATGGGCAGTGGAAGCCTATATTCGCTTGCTCGGTATCGAGGAGCCGGACGCGCAGTGGATGGTGGCGGGGCTGGGCGTACAAATCGATCCGCTGATTGATTTCGCGGTGACGCATGGCGGTCATATCCGCGTGGGTCTGGAAGATGCGCCGTTGGGTCATACGGTATCGAACGTAGAACAGGTGCGTGCCGCGAGAGCGCGTATTGAGCGCAATGGCGGTACAACGGCCACTGCTGCGCAAGTGCGCGAACGCCTGAGTGCCTAAATGCGCCAGGCTATGAAACAGTCACGCCGATATCTGCCATTGCTTATGCTGGTGGTGTCCACTGTGGTGGTGCTGGCGGCTGCACACAATGCCTTTTCCGAAAGTGAATCGGGGGATTGTTTCTGGAATCCGGCCACCAAGCAATGCACACCCGATGACCAGATATTCTTTCAGCCCGTTGCCGAGTTGAGTCCGACCGACACCGTGCTGTATGAGGAAGGCATGAAGCAGTTCAAGGCGTCGTGGAGCGTCTTTCCGCTAATTGATGGCGAGTGGGGACTGGGTCCGACCTTCCATGCCAGCGCGTGTATTGGATGTCACGTGAATGGCGGTCGCGGCAAGACCGTGGACGATGCCAGCAAGACTAGCTTTCAGCAGCTCGTGCGGTTGTCACTGCCCGGTACCGATGCTGATGGTGAGCCCTTGCCTCATCCTGCGTACGGTAATCAACTTCAAGTGTTTGGTATTTATGGCGAGTCGCTCTCCAATCCCGTAGTCGGCGAGGCAGATTTGCGTATCGATTGGGAGCCGCAAAAAGTGGCTCTGGCAGACGGTACCGAAGTTGAGTTGCGCCGTCCGCAAAATCGCATCACGAAGCTGGCCTTTGGTCCTCTGGGTGAGAAAACGCTTATTTCATTGCGCAACACGCCCGTGGTGTACGGGATGGGTTATCTCGATGCGGTACCGGAAGCCGATATTCTGGCGCTCGCGGCCAAGCAAAAATCGCTTGGACTCAATGGGCGTCCGAATTATGTGAAAGATGATGCAACGGGCAAGCAGCTGCTGGGGCGATTTGGCTGGAAGGCAAATCAACCTACGCTCAAGCAGCAGGTGGCCGCTGCGCACATGGGTGATATGGGTATTACCTCCACCTTGTACCACGAGCAGAATTGTCCCAAGGTGCAGGTACAGTGCCAGAACGCGCACACGACCGGCAAGCATGAACTGACGGATCAGGCCTGGAACGCAGTGACCTTCTTTCTGGCCGGTGTGGAACCGCCCAAGCGCCCACTACCTGACAGTGACAAATACATTCAAGGCGAAAAATTATTCCGCGGCGCGGGCTGTACGGGATGTCATGTCCCCGAGCTGAAAACCGGTAAATTCCCAATGTTAACGGCGATCGAGAACAAACAGTTTCGTCCCTATACCGATTTGCTATTGCATGATATGGGCGACGATCTGGCAGACAACCGGCCTGACTTCAAGGCAGGAGGTCGCGACTGGCGCACGGCACCTTTGTGGGGACTTGGCTTGTCACGCAGGGTTAATGGCAGCATGGATCTGCTGCATGATGGTCGTGCGCGCAGTGTGTTGGAAGCTATCTTGTGGCACGGCGGAGAAGCGAAAAAAGCGCGCGATCAGTTCGCCAATATGAAAAAAGAAGACCGCGAGGCGCTCATCAGTTTTGTGCACGCACTCTGATTACTGAGTGAGGTAGGCAAAAAGACAGGCGACAGACAGACGACAGACAGACGCTTATTCAAGGACGTCTGTCATGTCTCGGCGCTGCGCTGCGCCTTACTGTGATGTTTCTAAAGCGGGCGGTTCTTCAACCGGTTTTGCGGGTACCTGCGGTGTTTCAACTTTAGAGCGGACGTAGGATTTGGTTTGCAGCGAGCTGGCCGTTCTTCTGCCGAGTTCCGTCAAAACAAATGCACCCGCCAGTGGGCGTACGTAGCCCGTCCTGATCAGGTTGTCGATTTGTTTCTGGCGTTTGCTGAAATCAGTAATCGCCGATTCGGTCTCGATCATGTGAACGATGAGTTCAATATCTTCGATCGATAGCACATGCATGGCTGTCTCCATTGTGTCGTGAACCGCGAGGTACATCGGCTACCCGCTCGGGCAGCCGCTATCCCTTTGATTTGTCGGGATATGTGTGATTATAGACCTCAAAATTTGCTGTGCGCGGAAGAAAATAATGGTGTCAATTGTCTAATAATTCTACAGCTCGATGTTATTCGTTTTGCATTAAAATAATTTTTTGATAATGATTGATGCGCCGTACCCAAACCGGGTATTCGTGAATATCGAAGCGACGACTGCGTCGAATTTTTTATACTGCGTCATCCTGCTTGATGCATAGGCATCAAATAGCAAATCTTTGGAGGCAAAATGAAACCTGGCAGCGTCAAGCGCATCGGCATGGTCCAGCGCAAAAAAAGCATGACTCGTGAACAATTCGAGACCCATTGGCTGACCGTACATGCGGAGCTGTGCAAGAAATTGCCTGGCATGCAGCGTTACTCGGTCAATTTGGTTGCTGCTGGTGATATTGAAAAATTCGGTTTCGATGGTTTTTCCGAATTATGGTTCGAGTCCAAAGAGGCGCTCGACGCAGCATTGCAAAGCCCGGAAGGCAAAACGCTGCTCGCTGATCTGCCCAATTTTGTCGAGCACATTCAGCCGATTCTGGTTGAGGAATATCCGATGTTGTGAGGCTTTTTGCCTGTAGTGACAGGCGCTAAAGGTGGCAACTAAGCAGCACCGTATTTTTCAGCGTCAGATTATCGTCTGCACAACGAACGACACTGGATCCCGGCTTACGCCGGGAGCGAGTGGGGAATTCGGATCGCATGCGATCCGCCCACGCAGCGGTCATCACATGCAGGTGATGACAATTTTGAGGTCAACAATTCTTCAAACGTCATCCCGGCGCAGGCCGGGATCCAGTGTCTTTGCTTTAACGTAGGGCATCAAGCGACTGCACGACTTTCGCGCATGGTGCGCAATCAAATCTGGCTGCTCACCTACGCCTGCCAGACACCGAAGCCGGCTTCGCGTAGGCGTATCCCCAGATCTACCTCCATGTATCGCGCATCTTCATAGGGCATGGGGTTGTGCGCTTCGTAGAGTTCGGGCAGAAGATGCAGACCGAAGGTCTGCACGAATTTGTTGGCCTGTATGCCGGCCTTGTGCCGGTCAAAGCGCAGATCCGGATCCAGTCCTGTCATGCCCACATAGACGCAGGGCTTGCCAGGCTGGTAGTCCGGGTTGGCTTTCTTGAATTTTCCTTCGTAGAGCACATCTTTCGACAGCTCGATCACATACACGTAGTGCTTTGCTGCGACGGCCATTGAAAGACCTTTTTAGCGCCACTCGTACATCACATTGATGCGTGCGACATATTTGGATACATCGCCAAAGACGCGGCAACCTTCATGCAGTACGCTCTGTGGCCCAAAGCCGTGACGGAAAAATAGCGCTGAGCCTTTGCGCGGTGTGACGTCCACCCAGCCGCGATCTGGACGATACAGACGTGTGCTGCCGCCTTCGACACCATCTTCAGGCCCGTTTAGATACAGCAGCATCGACATGCACGAACGCAGTCCCGGCCATTCGACCATGCACTGACGATCGGGGCTCAGGCCGTAGCCGGGCCAGTCGCCATCGGTATGCATATTGAATACGTCATTGGCATCGTAACGGTACATATTGATGCGGCGGCTGAGCGCAGGAGAAAGTGTTCCGCCGTTGATGGTGGCAGGCAGCAAATGCGCAATGCGGTCGAAGACGGGGCCCAGCAAAGATTCTTCAGCAAGCCAATGCACAGCTTTGTTCATGCGCATGCCGGGTGGTGTTGAGATGCCGGGGGCTTCATCGCGATAGCCAAAGCGTTCACTGGCTTCGACCATGTTATCTGCTTCGGCGGGCGTAATGACATCATCGATCATGAACGCGAGCAGTCCACCCAATTCGATATCGGTGCGTTGTGGTGATAGCAAAGGCTCATGCGTGAGGATCAGTGGTGCTGCTGGTGTCTCGAAGGCGAAGATCGGGGTCATCGGAATGACGCCACCCATCGGCAGCGAGCCCGGCATGTGAGCTGCTTCGAAATGTGCTGGCCAGACTTTGGCTTCAGCGATGGTTGTTTCGGACTGCATGTCAATTTCCTGTTCTAAAACGAATTACCACTCACCCACATTGGGCATGGACGTCCAAGGCTCGGCCGGCGCGAGTGGGGCACCGGCCTGCAAAAGCTCAATAGAGATGTTGTCGGGCGAGCGAACAAACGCCATGCGACCATCGCGCGGCGGCCGCAGGATCGTCACCCCATGCGCTTGCAGTCGCTCGCAGACGGCGTAGATATCCTCAACCGCATAGGCGAGATGGCCGAAGTTACGACTGCCGCCCAGGTCTTCCGGATCCCAGTTATAGGTGAGTTCTACTTGTGCGTCATGGTCGCCCGGGGCGGCCAAATAGATCAGGGTAAATCGACCGGCAGGGATATCAAACTGGCGTACCAGTTCTAGTCCGAGTGCATCGCGATAAAAATGCAGGGAGGCGTCAACATCACTGACGCGGACCATCGTGTGAAGATATTTCATGGCGTGAGGGTAGGCTCAAAAACCTCTATTGTAATGACAGCCGCGCCGATTGGATCGGCGACGAGACCCGGTGGTTAGGGTGTAAGGGAGCGATCGCTCACTTGTGGGTTTCGGATTTGAGCCAGCGGCGCAAAGAAGGGTGGTCCACCTAGCATCTGCGACGCCGCATCGGTTGGCAGCGGGGGTGACGCGATGAAGCCCTGAATCTCGTCGCAGCCCATTAATTGCAGCATTTGCAATTGTTCGGTAGTTTCGACGCCTTCTGCCACCACGGTCAGTCCGAGCGTTTTGCCCATTTGTGTCATTGCCTGGCACAGAACGATTCCCTCGCCGCCTGCGGAAAGGTTGCGGACAAAGGACTGATCGATTTTCAGCACATCGACGCTCAGGCTTTGCAGGCGGGCCAGGGATGAGTAACCCGTGCCGAAATCATCAATCATTAGTTCCAGACCCATGTCGGCCAGCAGACGAAGTTCGCTCTGTATTTCGTCGTTATCGCCGATCGTCATGGATTCGGTAAGCTCGATGCCAATCTCTGAGGCATGGATGCCGTACTTGTGCATTTGCGTGTGAAGATGCGTGCGGAATTCAGCGTCTTTCAGCTGCCGTGCCGAGACATTGATCGATATCGGCACAATTGGCTTGCCGTCACTGCGCCAGCGCGCCAGTGTCTCGCAAGCCGTTGCAGCGACCCAGTTACCCAATTCCACAATGAGGTGGCTTTCTTCTGCAAGTGGAATGAAACGTTGTGGCGAGACTAGCCCAAGCTCTGGGTGTTTCCAGCGCACCAGGGCTTCAAACCCCACCAGTTCGCCGGTGGCTGCGCTGGCGCGTGGCTGCAGATAAAGCAGCAACTGTCCGCCCGGAATAGCGCGTCGAAGCGCACTTTCCAAACTCATGCGCTCGGATAGTTGATCGAGCATCTCGCTGGAGTAGCGTGCGACTCTGTCCTTACCGGATCGTTTGGCGTCGTACATGGCGATATCAGCGGCCTGCACCAAAGCTTCCGGTGTTGTTGCATTCTCGGGATAGAAGGCCACACCAATCGAGGCACGTGGAGATAGATTGCTTTTGGCATCCAGGGTATCGATGTCGCGCAGTTGTGTGAGCAGGTGTCCTGCGATTGCGAGCGCAACGTCGGGACTGTCGAGTTCGTTCAGCAGAATCATGAATTCATCGCCACCCAGACGCAGCACATGATCCTGTTTTCGCACGGATTGCTGCAGCATACGTGCGACCGACTGCAGATAGATATCACCTACTTTATGGCCCAGCGTGTCATTAATATTTTTGAAGTTATCCAAGTCAATAAACAAGGCGGCGAATTGGTTGCCCTGTTTTTCGGCAGCGTCCATGATGAGCGGGAGATTTTTATTCATCCAGTGCCGGTTGGGTAAATGGGTCAGCGCATCGGTGAGTGCCAATTGTTTGAGTTGATTTTCTTTTTCTTTGACCTCAGTGATATCGCGCAAGGTCACGGCCAGTCCAAGATCCGCGCGTACGGCGCGGGCTTGAAACCAGAGTTTTTTCTTTGGCCCTTCCCGGTAGATAAATACCTCTCTTTCTGCGAATCCATCGCTCATCGCGGTATGCAGAAACAATTGTGTGCCCGAGAGATTGTCGCCGCTGATGATCTCACTCAGTCGCTTCCCGATAAAATTTTCTTTTCCTTTGCCAGACATGCGTAATGCCTGCCCATTACAGTCCTCCAATAGGAAATCTGTCATTCCACCATCTTTGTTGAAATAAGGTGAGAACATGTAAAGCTCTTCGCGCGAGGCATCGACGGCAAGACGGAAGGTGCTGGTGATCTTGTGTTTATGAAGCAAGCGTGCATCGCGACGCGATTGCAGCCAACCGCCCGTGATACAAAGAAAAAGAATCAGACTGCTGCCCGCTACTTGCAGGATATTGTATAGGTCGTTTTTCTCGCTAAAAGGTTGCAGGCTGTTGGTGTGGGTGATCGCAATGACGGCCTCTAATGGGTACTTATCCAGCTTTGCCCAGCCGACATACATCAGCTTGCCTGGTACGCGAATTTCCGAGAAATTTTGTGCAGAATCAGATCTGCTTAGAAGATCGAAATTTTCTCGAGAAAATTCACGGCCGATGTCGTTTCGGATCAGGGTGTCACCATTGGTATATTTGATGCCGATGACATCGCCAGTGTCGAGAGCGAACGCATCAGTGAGTTGAGTGAGCTGATTGGGTAGCAAGCTTAGTGCGATGACGCCGACAAATTTTCCTTGGGCGTCGTTGATACGACGGGAGAATCGAACGACTTGCTTGCCTGCCAGGCTGCCCAAACCTGGTTCAAGCGGATTGATTTTTAGCTCGGTTGAAGTTGACTCGAGATGATTCCGAAAAAATCGGGTATCGGCAACCGATATACCAACGGCTGCGGATGTGCGGGCACTTCGCACGATACCGTGTTGGTCAATCATCAAGGGATTGAACCAGTCATAAGAGGGCAGGCCCTGAAAAATCTGATGCGTGATGCCCTTTGTATCGGCGCTAGCGCTAGCGATACGGGCGATCACCAGAGACAGTTGATCGATCTTCTCGATGGAACTCTGCAGTTGTTTGGTATAACTTTTGGTTAGGCTGATAACGCGGTGCCTTCCATCAACCTCTGCCTGGTTTTGGTCTGCCGTGCGTTCCACATGGACCAACATCCATAGCAAAAAGATGGACGCCAGCGCGACTGAACCCCATATGAGCAGAGCCCTGCCCCACAAAGGTGTATTGGTGTCGCTCGTATCGGCTGAACTGCTCATGAAAAGTTACTTCTGGTTAAAGAAGTTCATTCTTCCATGGCTGGTGTTCTTTGTACAAGGAATAAATTAGTAGCAAATAAGTACTTAAATTCCCAATGTCAGCCGCTGCACATGCTGCGATGGAGATAAATGCACCCCGTAAGCGGCCTCGTGTCTGAGTCGGTCAGATGGTCATGCCGCCATCGACGGAATAGATATTCCCGGTGCTGAAGGCTGAGTCATCCGAGGCGAGAAATACGGCGACGGGTGCTATTTCTTCTGCTTTGGCGAGGCGTCCCATGGGTTGTCTGGCGATGAATTGTTTGCGTGCTTCGACAGGATCTTCATAGGCATTGATGCGATCTTGAAGCGAGGGCGTGTCGACGGTCCCCGGGCAGACGGCATTGCAGCGTATGCCTTTGCCGACGTAATCGGCAGCGACCGCTTTGGTCAGTCCTATCACAGCAGCTTTGCTGGCGCCGTAGACAAAACGGTTTGGAAGACCTTTGACGCTGGAGACGACGCTGGCCATGTTGATGATGCTGCCGCTGCCTTGCGATAGCATTTTGGGTAGCACGGCCTGGATCATCCAGAATTGCGAACGCACATTGAAATCAAAGGCGAAGTTCCAGTCCGCATCATTGGCTTCCAGGACGTTACCCGCGTGGACATAGCCCGCACAATTGAACAGCACATCAATTCTTGCAAGTGGGTTAACGACCGCGTTGATGGCATCTTTATCCATCACGTCCAGCAGAGCGGTCTGAATATTCGGTAAGCCATCGAAGCGAGACAGTAATTCGCTGTTGATATCCGTTGCAAGGACGCTCGCACCCTCAGCCGCCATGGCGAGGGCGCTGGCATAACCGATACCTTGACCGGCAGCGGTGATCAGTACAGTTTTTCCCTGAAGTCTCATTATTTTTCCTGTGTGATCGTCGGTCACCTAGCAGCTGCAAAAATGCTGTTTGTAACGTTGGGAGTGCCTTGACGTGCGTTTGTACTGTCTGCGGCACTCCCGTGTTGCTTGCGATCTCGTTGTCTCGCAACGCTCATTTTTTTAAAGCGTCTTACTCTTTTTTGGTGCTGGCATTGAGTGCCGCGATCTGGAAGTTTTGCATGCGCTGTTCCGCGACCGAGTACCACTTGTTCTGCTGATCCTGAAAGTTAGTGTAGTGCTCATAGATTTTTTTGAAGTTGGCATTTTTTGATGCCTCTTCTGCCATCACTTCTTTTGCCGCTTTCAGGCTGGCTTTCATTACATCCATCGGGAAGGGGCGAAGCTTGACACCCCGCTTGATCAGTCGCGCCAGTGCCTGCGGATTGCGAACGTCGTATTTAGCCTGCACCATCACATGCGCCTCATACGACGCCGCAGTAAGCGCTGCACGATATAGCTGAGGTAGGGCATTCCATTGCTTGTTACCGATGATGAGCGAGAGATGCGAGCCAGTTTCCCACCAGCCTGGCGTGTAGTAATAAGGCGCAACGCGGTCGAAGCCCAGCTTTTCATCATCGTACGGGCCGACAAATTCGGCGGCATCAATGGTGCCTTTTTCCAGTGAAGGATAGATGTCGCCCGCAGGAATCTGCTGTGGTACGACGCCCAGCTTTTGCAAGATACGCCCGCCAAATCCACCCACGCGCATTTTCAGGCCGGCCATGTCTTCCAGACCCTTGATCTCCTTGCGGAACCACCCACCCATCTGACAGCCGGTGTTACCGCAAGGCAGAGTGGTGATGCCGTAGGTTTTCAGGAATTCCATGAAAATTTCCCGGCCACCACCCGCGGTGTACCACGCAGTCTGCTGCCGTGAGCTCATGCCGAAAGGACCGCAGGTATCGAAGGTGAAAGTCGGGTCCTTGCCAAAATAAATATAGAGCGGTGTGTGACCAATTTCAATGGTGCCGTTTTGCACGGCATCCAGCACCTGAAAGGCTGGTACGATTTCACCCGCTGGAAAGGCGCGGATTGTGAACTTACCTTGGGTAAGTTCCGACACGCGCTTGGTAAAAAATTCGGCGCCGCCAAACAAGGTGTCCAGCGATTTTGGAAAGCTGGACGCCATGCGCCAATTGAGGGTCGGTAGCGATTCCGCTGTCGCTGCAGTGGCGAGTGTTGCTGCGGCAGCGCCACCGGCAGCCTGAATGAATTTACGTCGTTCCATGGTTGTCTCCTTTTTATTCTGAGTCTCGTTGTGTTCTGTGTCTGGTTGTGTTCTGTGTAAGTGCTGATTGAATAACAGGACAAACTTTTGAGGTTAAGAAAATGAAACCAAGCTTCGATCTTCCAAATCCCCGCGTCGCCGAACTGCGATTGCTCGTCTTAACCCGCAGGTTTACTCAGCAAACCTTACTTGTCATCCAAAAGAATCTTAAGCACTGCCGCATCATCCAGTGAATCATAACCGCTGGCCAGCGTCGCCTTGAAAATTTCCAGTGCATACGCGGCCAGCGGCGTTTCCTGGCCGGCTTGGCCCGCCATGGCCACACCCAGTGCGACATCTTTGGTCAGAATATGCGCATGGGCCCGGGGCGCGTAATCATTGGCCAGCGCGCGGGTCATGCGATCTTCCAGCATCATCGACTGGCCGCTGGATGCGCTCATCAGTGCGAGGAGTTTTTGCTGGTCGAGGCCGAGTCGCGTGCCCAGGGCAATGACCTCCGCGGCTGCAACCAGATTGATGCCAGCGAGCAGATTGTTGACCAACTTGTATCTCGCGCCATCACCGATACGTGCGCCAAGGCGAAAGATTTTGTCCGACAGTGCATCAAGAACGGTTTGATGGCGTGCGATGACCTCATCGGCACCGGCCAGCATGATGCTCATGGTGCCCGCTTCAGCGCGCACAGGACCGCCTGAGATGGGTGCGTCGATGACCGTGAGGCCAAGCTTGTTTAATTGCTCTGCAATGGCCAGGGTATCTTCTGGCGCAATGGTCGGGCACAGCATGACCGTTTTGCCCTCGCAAGGTACGCGCGTCACGCCATGTTCGCCAAACAGAACCTCATTAACCTGTTTGGCGTTAACGACCACGACGATGATCAGGTTCGTCTGGTGTGCAAGCTCGGCAGGACTGGCACATACGCTAATACCAGCGGCACTGGCTGACTGCATCGCCTCGGGGCGGATATCGTGCGCGCAGACCTGCAGGCCTTTGCGGTGGAGATTCAGCGCCATGGCCATGCCCATGGAACCGATGCCAATCAGACCTGCCTTCATTTTTTTTGTATCGTCGCCGGTTGAGAAGTGGCAGCGTGGCTGCCGTCAGTGCGAAGTATACGTGCAGGCGAGACCAGAAGGTCTTTGGAAAGCAGGACAATAAAAACGGTGCAGGCAGCCCCGATTGGGACCGCATGCACCGCTGGATCAAATACCCAAGAGGGTCAACTGGGCTGCTGTTTCATCGCCAGCGTCCCGGGAAACCCCTGTCATGATGTCCGTGCCCTCGGCCACGCCCATAATCGTGGCCTTCGTAGCCACCCCGACCCCAGCGAAAATTGACCGTGGGCAGGCCGTACCCGGGTGGGTTGTAATACACCGGGGGACGATAGACGGGCGTCACCACCACAGGCGGGTAGTTTCTTGCCTGTACCGGCGCTTGGACAATCACGGGCGGTGGCGGTGCTGGCGTCGTGTAGACCTGCATATCGACGTTGGTCGGCGTTATCTGAATCGGCAACTGAGTTCCGGGATCGCTGTTCATCTGGGTGGTGTACTGGCGGCCTGCGTATTCGTAAACGACGTCGTAGCCAACGACGCGGTTTTGATAGGTGACCTGCTGGGTGCAGCTGGTCGCTGTCCTCACGGCTGGAGCAGGCTCACCCGAGAGTTGATCACCCAGAACGGCGCCGCCGATGATGCCGATCACGGTTGCTACGGTTCGTCCTGAGCCGTCGCCCATCTGACTACCAAGAATGCCACCGGTAATGGCGCCGACTGCGGCACCGGCACCTGATCGGGGTTGCTGGACAAGTACCTGGGTGTCACTACATATCTGGCGGGGGACGGTGACTTGTTGGGTGATGGGTGTACTGGAAACGACGCGGGCTATTTCCTGAGATTGCGCCAATGGCCATGTGGCGATGAGCGCTAGCGGTAAAAGTGTCTTCAATTGGTTTTTCATCATCCCTCCAGGGATCAGTATGTTTCTGCCTCACTGGCATGGAAGTAATTTAGGCAAGAAATGATTGGCAAACAGAGGTCGTTACATTTGGACACACGCTTTTTGTCGCTGAGCAAAATCGCTGATGGGGGGGTAACCCTGGTGGATATGAGGTGCGTCACGCGTGTCCGAGGAGCGATGGGGATTAAATTGAATTCATGCTTTTCTGATAAGCATGAAAGTTCGGCGGGGCTTAGACTTTTCGCTTATATTTCTGCCAATCATCACTTTAGTTGCGGCGTCGCTTGCCGATTCAAGCTAATGACCCCTTGCGCCGAGCGCGCCGCATAGAAACCGTATTCCAACATGGCAGACGAAGACAAAAAGCCCGAAGAAGAAGTCCCAGACGCCGCCGCCGCGGCGCCAGCGCCTGCGCCTGACGCGGACGAGGCGCCACCGCAGCCACCGGTTAAATGGAAAAAGGTGGTGGAGGAGGGGCATGCGGGTGCTCACGGTGGTGCGTGGAAGATTGCGTTGGCCGACATGATGACGGCGATGATGGCCTTCTTTTTGCTGATGTGGTTGCTGGGTGCGGTGCCGGAGGAGCAACGAGAGGGTATCGCTGAATACTTTCAGCCGACTGACCGCAAGGAGTCGGCGATGGGCGAAAAAGCGGGATCGAACGGCATGTTTGGTGGCCGATCTATCGTCGATCCGGATGGCATACCTGATTCACCGAAGCAGGAAACCATATTGGAGCGTGTGACACCGCGTACCGAAGCAGGCCCAAATGAAGACATGGGTACATCGCCAGATGACAAGCCGCATCCGAAGTATTCGAAAAATCTGACTGAAGAACAGAAGCAGCAAATCGCTGCACAAGCCGCGAAAGAAAAGCTCGACAAGCTGGAAAAGGAAATTGACGAGAGGCTTTCGCTCAACCAGCAACTGGCTGATCTCAAGAGCCAAGTCACGTTTACAAGGGAGAAGGACGGACTTCGCATCGATATCATCGATAAGGCTAATTTCTCGATGTTTGGCAGCGGTAATGCCGCCATGGATCCACGCGCTCGTGCCCTGATCAATGAAGTAGCGAAATCACTAGCGGGTATGCCCAACAAAATGGCCGTCAAGGGTCATACCGACAGCACCCCGTTCCCCGAGGGTAGCGACCGGACGAACTGGTCATTGTCGATAGAGCGCGCCGAGGCAACGCGCCGCATGCTCGAACAGGCTGGAATGTCGAGCGGTCGTTTTGCTCGCGTCGAGGGCGTTGCCGATACGGCGCCTTTTGCACCGAACAATCCCTCGGATCCGCGTAACCGCAGAATCAGCATCACCGTGCTCTACAACGATCCGCCGCCTACCTGAAGAACGGTTGTAAGCTCGTGTTTGAATGACTATCTAGTCGGGCGGGTGTTTGCCTTTTCCGGAAATACTTTCGCCATCCACCAGAAAATCAATGCACCAAATACAAGCGTTGTCGCCGCGATATTGAGTGACCACGTAAATCCTTCAGCATGGGTGCTGGCTCGTGCCAACAGTAGCGCTGCGACTGGTGGACCGATGATCTGACAAAAACCGAATGCAGCCGACAGCATGCCGATGATCGCTGGCGCTGATTGTGGGTGCAGCTTCCTCCCCAACTGCATGGCGAAAAAAGTGATGGCGGTAAAGGGCAATCCCACCAATAAGCTACCCAGCGCAAACCCTGAGAGCGTGGGCATCCAGTTACTGATGGCGACGCCAGCTGCCTGTATCAGATAGCAAGCCAGCAGTAGATAACGCTGATCGAAACGGGCGGGAATTCGCGAAGCCATGATGGCGCCGAATGCCACGGCGATACCGAGCATGGGCCAGAACAGATCAGGCCATGCTGAATCGGGCATGGCGGTACGTGCAATCACAGGTAAGAAGGTTGCTGTGATGATGTACCCGAATCCGGCCAGGCCATAGGCAAGCGTCAGGGCGGCTTTTTCTGTTGTACTGCCACCATTTACGGAGAGCTCATGCGTTGCGGTGGGCAGAGGAAGTCCGGCATCACTTTGAAAAACGCGCCACACGATGGTGGTCATGAGTGCCGCTAACAAGGCAAACGCGATCCATCCTGCACTTGCATGCCAGCCCATTTGTACCATCAGGCTGGCGAGTAGGCCGCTGGTGGCAATCCCAACGCCGGGGCCTGCATACACGATACCGCCTGCGGAGGGTAGGTTCATACGTGACAAGCGACCCAGACACCATGTGCTGGTGTAGACGAAAGCGACGGCGGTGATCACGCCGGCAGTAAAGCGTAACCAAGGCCACGCCGCAGGTACATCGGTGGACATCAGTGCTGTCAGCAAGCAGGTGAGCAGCAGGCCACCACGCACCATGGGTGCGACAGGCAAAGGTGACCAGCCGCGTCGTGACCAAACTGTGGGCTGCAGCGTACAAAGAATTGCGCCTAGCAGGTAGCCAAAATAATTCGCGCTGGCCAGCCAGCTGGCGCTTTCGAGATCGAGTAATCCGTCATGCAGCATCATTGGCATGAGCGGCGTGAAAGCAAATCGCCCGATACCCATGGCCACGGCCAGTGATAGGGTTCCCGATAGCGCGATGACCAGCGGACGGGTATCGCCAGCCGGTTCAGTCGCTTGCATTATTAAAAATGATCGCTATGACCTGAGGCCTATGGCCCTCATTTGTCACAGGGACAGATAAAGCTCCCAGCCGTCCTGAGTTTCGCATTTCAGAACGGAGCATTAGTCGTGCGTTTGCAGCGGCCTGTGATTAGATCCAAGCGTTTATTGTCACCGAGATCGAGCCACTGCTTGAATTCACCATTTCTACGATTGAGTGTGAAATGCTCGCCCGTGATAGTCAGTCCGTGACGTTTAAATAAGGCCGGACGGCTGACCTTGAGGAGATCATCCTGGACCTGCAATGTACCTTTGCGGTTCATGGACATCGCATATTCGCCTATATACCAACCCGTGTTTTCGTCAAAATCGAATTGCGCCGGTATCGTTAAACGAGTCGTATCGAAGGGCTGGGAAAGCGTGTCATTGGGTTTGCTGACTTCAACATCGCAAACTACCTCGAGCTTCCCCTTGCTTTGATAAGCTGTTTTTTTCCCGTTCATATCCAAGCCGAGCATGCCGGTCATCCCGGCAACTACAGCGAGTCCCGCGAGAACGATCAAGACTAGTAAAGCAGTGATTGTTTTGTTCATCGACGATCTCCCTGATGATCAGTTAGTGGAGTGCGTTGGTGCAAGTGCCGGCGTACATGATCCAATAAGCCTGTGCAGGCGTCTTCGATTAGATCAAGAACTTGTGTGAACCCCTCTTCACCACCATAGTAGGGATCGGGAACCACTACGGCATCGTGCTGTCGGCAGAATTCCGTCAGGCGTCGTAGTTTGTGCCGCATCTGGGGCGGGCAGGCATGTTCAGCGAGTGCAAGATTATCCCAGTCCATCGCCAGCAGTAAATCATGCTCGATGAAATCCGCCTCGCTGATTTGACGAGCGCGCAAGTCGGAAAGATCATAGCCGCGCTGTGATGCGGTGTGCTGGCTGCGGCGGTCTGGTGGTTTTCCCGGGTGATAGTTGTGGGTGCCGGCCGAGCTGACATGTACGATGGTATCGAGACGTGCTTCTTTGACCATATGCCGGAAGACGCCGTGTGCCGTTGGACTGCGGCATATATTGCCCATGCAAAGGAAAAGCACGCTGAAGGCTGGCTGCAGTCCAGTGGTTGTCTCAGTCTGCGTGGGGGTGTGGTTCATTTTTTTTATCGTGATGCTCCCCTAGCGGGGTGCGTCCATACTTGTCCCTATTTTACCTCTTGCAATAGCCGTGAAGTATCTCTGTCGCGCCCAGAATGAAAGGCTTTTTCTCGCATTTCTCTTGAATGCTCACTTAAAAAACTGACTTTGTACCCGCCCCCTGAGGCGCGGCGATGACTTTGTATGAATTTTGTGCAGAGACAGGATCGTGCATACACGCAGGTAAACGTGACGTTGAGCGCCAGGTTTTTTCAAAAGCGAAATTCGGTGCTCTCTCGACGGATAGAAAAAATCCGTGTTTTTCGTAGCTAGCTAAAAACCCGCCTGAGCCAGTGGCCAATGTCAGTGATTTCTTCTTCACAAACCGAGTGCTGCATCAGGTAGTCATGCCATTCGATGTCATAACCGTGCTCACGCAACAGTTCACGCGACGTCTCTGCCCGATCGATCGGTACGACGCCATCGCCCCGACCGTGCGCGAGGAAGATCGGGGTTTGCTGATTTGCGGGATGACGTTCTTGGGCGATTGAATCTGCAAGCGGCAGATAACCAGATAAGCAGAGCAGGCCCGCAAGTTGTTGCGGGTAGCGTAGCCCGGTTTGCAGCGTCATTGCACAGCCTTGCGAAAAGCCAGCGAGCACAATGCGTGATGCTGGAATGCCTCTGGTTACTTCGCGCTCGATCAATTGCTCGATGCGCATTTGTGATTGACGCAAACCAGCTTCATCTTCGCGGCGCACGAGGTCCATGCCAAGGATGTCATACCAAGCCCGCATCACATATCCGCCGTTAATCGTGACTGGCATGGTCTCGGCGTGTGGAAAGATGAAACGTATACCAGGGCAGCCGGAGAGATCGAGTTCGCGCACGATGGGCACAAAGTCATTGCCATCGGCACCCAGACCATGCATCCAGATCACTGCGGCTTCAGGATGCTCTGTGGTACTCAGCTCAATGGTTTCGAGGTGCGGAAGGTCAGTCATGGCTTGAATGAGAGGTTGTTTTTACCGCTATTTTGCACGGATCGCGGATTTAGGGCGGAAGGCTTTGCATACGGCATCGTGGGTTTCGATGTAAGGACCACCAATGAGATCAATGCAATAGGGCACCGCAGCGAAGATGCCGCCGACAATCGATTGGCCTTGATCGTCGCGTAGGCCTTCCAGTGTTTCGCGTATGGATTTCGGTTGGCCTGGAAGATTCATGATCAGCGCCGCATGGTCGTGGGCCTCACGTATCACGGCCACTTGCCGCGACAGAATGGCTGTGGGCACGAAGCGCAGACTGATCTGTCGCATCTGCTCGCCAAAGCCCGGCATGATTTTCGTGGCGACGGCCAGTGTCGCTTCGGGTGTCACATCGCGTCGTGCTGGCCCGGTACCGCCCGTGGTCAGCACCAGATCGCAGCCGACCTGATCGACCAGTTCAATCAGCGTCTTTTCGATCAATGCCTGTTCATCGGGGATTAGGCGGGTCTCCATCTGCCATGGGCTACTGAGTGCTTGTGAAAACCAGTCCCGCAGTGCAGGTACGCCCTGATCTTCATAGACGCCGCTTGACGCACGGTCCGATATCGAGACCAGTCCAATCAGCAGCTCAACGGGATGATTTCGGGTTTTCTTCGTCGTCATGGTGTTCAGATTCGGTCGGGGACTGAGTTTCGCCTTGCAGTGATTTCAGCAGCTGAAAAATTTCGCGATAAGCTTTCGGTGGTTTTTTTTCGGCTTGCTCCTTGCGCGCATTGCGCACCAGTGTGCGCAGATGCTGCACATCAAGGTCGGGATGCCGCGCGCGCAACTCGGTGATGACGCTGTCATCTGCCAGTAGGCGATCGCGCTGTCGTTCAATTGCGTGCAATGAGGCTGCTTCGGCGCGAGACGTACCGCGCCAGCCATCGACCGCGGTTTGTATCACGCTCACTTCTTCTTCGGTGAGCGTGCGCATTTTTTTGCCCACATACTGGAGCTGACGACGGCGTCCTTCATGGTCGCTGATTTGCTGGCAAATAAGGATGGCTTCCTGAACGTCTTCGGGCATGGGTATGCGCTTGACGCGATCACGCGCGGCGTTGACTAGAGTCTCACCCAGCTTTTGGAGAGCGGTACTTTCACGCTTGAGTTGAGATTTGGACGGGCGATCGTATTCCTGCTCGAATTCACTGGATTGGAATCCGACTGCGCCCCGGTTGGCGTTGGGCATGATGGACGGCCTATGGCATTCTTGAACGGCTGCTATGATACCTGCTTTGACCCTGACATCCAGAAATCGCCCCATGACCCAATCATTTTTCAGCCATAGCCAGGATCAACTCAAAGAGATCGCGCAGGATGTGCTGCGTTTTGCAAAAGATAAAGGCGCCTCGGACGCTGCCGTCGAGATTAGCGAAGGCCAAGGCTTGTCTGTCACGGTGCGCAAGGGCCAGATCGAAACCATCGAGCAAAACAAGGACAAGGGCATCGGTGTGACCGTGTATCTTGGCCGTGATCGGGCTATTCGCCGGGGCAATGCGAGTACGTCGGATTTTTCTGCGCAGTCGCTCAAAGACACGGTCGATGCGGCCTATAACATTGCGCGCTTCACCGCCGAGGATGATTGCGCTGGCTTGCCCGAAGCAGAACTTCTCGAGATGCAGCCGCGTGACCTCCAGCTTTTTCATCCTTGGACGTTGACTGCCGAGCAGGCCGTCGAGCTGGCGCAGCGTGCCGAAGCAGCGGCTTTTGCCGTCGACAAGCGGATTACTAACAGCGAGGGTGCCAACACCTATGCGCAGCAGTCACATTTCGTGATGGCCAACACCCGCGGTTTTATGGGTGGCTATCCGTATTCGCGCCACTCGCTATCGGTATCGCCTATCGCTGGTAAGGGCAACAATATGCAGCGCGATGACTGGTATTCGTCCGATCGCGATCCGACCAAGCTGGCGCAGCCTGAAGCGATTGGACGCTATGCGGCTGAGCGAGCGCTGTCGCGCCTGAATGCCCGTAAGCTCGATACCCGCAAATGTCCGGTTCTGTTTGAGGCGCCTCTGGCCGCCGGGTTGCTGGGATCGTTTGTGCAGGCGGTCTCTGGTGGTTCGCTGTATCGGAAATCCACATTCCTGACCGATTCTCTTGGCACGGCCGTTTTTGGCCCGGACATACAGATCATTGAGGATCCCCACGTGCTGGGCGCTGTCGGATCTTCGCCTTTCGACGAAGAGGGTGTGTGCACACATCGCCGAGAAGTGGTTCGTAATGGCATTGTTCAGGGATATTTCCTATCGACGTATTCCGCACGCAAGCTCGGTATGCAAACTACGGGCAATGCCGGCGGGTCACACAATCTGCAGATTGTGTCGTCGACCACGCGTGCTGGCGATGATTTCAACGCGATGCTCAAAAAGCTCGACACCGGCTTGCTGGTGACTGAACTGATGGGTCATGGTGTCAATTACGTCACGGGTGATTACTCACGTGGCGCCTCGGGCTACTGGGTGGAGCGAGGCGTGATTCAATACCCCGTCGAGGAAATCACGATTGCAGGCAATATGAGAGATATGTTCAAAGATATCGTCGCGATTGGTTCGGATGTTCTGGTTCGAGGTACGAAAAGTACCGGCTCCATCTTGATCAGTACGATGACGATCGCGGGCGGTTAAAAAATGCTCGGAACGTATCCTTCCTGATTTCTGCGATATCCGTCTGGCGCGGTAGTGGGCGTGCAAACCCCGGACTGCGCCAGACGTTTTGATTCTTACTGATTTATCTTAAGCCCTCCATTTCCCCCTGCCTGCAAACGCTTCCTGCTGACTGTTTGCTTTCGAGCAAATTGATTGTCCGCAAAAGCGCTCGAGAAATTTTCTCTATCTTTATTCTCCGAGGCAACATCAGGCAACGCATGTGCCCCTAAGTTTCCTGAGATTTTTTTCATGAATTGATGCGGTTTTACGACATCTCTTTCTTCACGTTTTTATTCACGGTGGCGCTAAGAAATTTTTGTTACTTGTGCAGAAATGTTGCAGACAGTGCGTGCAAACAACAGATGCGTAATTGCATGTATCTCCCTATTGCTGTATTTGAAGTCACCCTCCTAGAATTGCCATTGTTTTAACAGCAAAGGCGCGAGCTCACAATAATTCTGATCGGCGGGCTAGCGCTTTATTTTTAAACTGGGAGAAGGGGACACACTCATGACACGTCGTACTTTCATCAAAAAAGCGGCTGCCGGTGCAGCAGCCGGTATCGTGGCAGCGCCTGCCATTGCGCAAACCAATCCGACCATTAGCTGGCGACTTGCTTCCAGCTTTCCCAAGTCGCTCGACACCATCTATGGCGCGTCAGAGACTCTGGCAAAGCGTGTTGCTCAATTAACGGACGGAAAATTCAACATTCGTGTATTCCCGGGCGGTGAACTCGTACCGGCACTGCAAGTGCTGGATGCGGTGCAGGCGGGTACGGTAGAGATCGGGCACTCAGCGTCTTACTACTACTTCGGTAAGGATGCGACTTTCGCATTCGACACCTCGATTCCCTTTGGTATGACATCACGTCAGCAAACAGCCTGGATGGATCAAGGCGGTGGTCGCCAGCTCATGCGTGAGTTCTTCCATGACTACGGTATCTTGAATTTCATGGGTGGCAACACAGGCTGTCAGATGGGTGGCTGGTTCCGCAAGGAAGTCAACTCACCGCAGGACCTTGATGGCCTGAAAATGCGTGTGGGTGGCTTTGCCGGCCGCGTCATGCAGCGTCTTGGCGTCGTGCCGCAGCAAATCGCTGGTGGCGACATTTATCCGGCACTGGAAAAGGGCACGATCGATGCGGCTGAGTGGATCGGTCCCTATGATGACGAAAAGCTGGGATTCAACAAGGTTGCACCTTTCTATTACGCGCCAGGTTGGTGGGAAGCAAGTGCACAGCTGTCTTTCTACGTGAACCAGAAAGAGTGGGACAAGCTGCCCAAGGATTATCAGGCAGCACTTGAAGTTGCGACCTACGAGGCCCATGTCACGATGCAGGCGATGTATGACGCGCGTAATCCAGCTGCACTAGCCCGATTGATGAAGAATGGCGTGAAGGTACGTTCATTCTCCAAGTCGATTATGGATGCCTGCCACAAAGCAGCTATGGAAGTTTTCGAGGAAGAAGCAGCAAAGAATCCGAAGTTCAAGAAGGTGTTAGATCCATGGCGTCGTTTCCGTCAGGATCAAAATAATTGGTACGCGGTCGCTGAGGCACCGATGCAGGGTTATTTGATCAGCAAGAAGTAAACTGGCTTATCTACACTCCCAGCCATAAAAAATCCCGCCACGGCGGGATTTTTTATGGCCATGAATAACATATCGGACGATCAGCAATGTGAGAGCGTTGATCTCAATCGAGATGGATGACTTCATGATCTCATCTCATTGCAGTGGATAAATCAACAAACCAATGCCATAGACAAGGCAATAAAAAAAGCGCACCACTGAGGATGCGCTTTAAGCTTGAACCAGAGAGCCCCTGATTCAATCGAGTTTATTTTTTCGCAGGTGATGGCTCCATATCAAGCTTGATATCACCACCACCCGTATTGCCATCGAATGAGAATTCGGTATTGGTCAGATCATCGAGGCTATCGCTGGACATATCGATGTTCAATTCAATTTGCTCCTTCATGTCTGTTTTGGCATCGACAGAAATCAGGGAGGGGAAGGCGATGATTAACGCCACCATCACGACTTGAATTCCCACGAAGGGAGCTGCACCCCAGTAGATATCACTGGTTTTGACTTCTTTGGGTGCGACCGAGCGCAGATAAAACAGTGCAAAACCGAAAGGCGGATGCATGAACGAGGTTTGCATGTTCACCGATAACAGCACACCAAACCAGATCAGATCGATACCCAATTTGTCCGCAACAGGTCCTACCAGCGGCACCAAAATGAAGGCCAGCTCGAAGAAATCCAGAAAGAACGCCAGACCAAAGAACAGAATGTTCACGACGATCAGAAAGCCTACGGTACCACCCGGGAGCGAGGTCAGTAGATGTTCTACCCAAAGATCGCCGTTCACGCCGCGGAACACCAGCGAGAAAACACTGGAGCCGATCAGGATGAATAGTACGAAGCAGGAAAGCCGCGTGGTGGAATTCATCGCCTGCTTGAGCAGATCGTTATTCAGACGCCGGTTCATCAACGCGAGGATCATGGCGCCGAGTGCACCCATGCCTCCGCCCTCGGTTGGAGTCGCGATACCGACGAAGATGGTTCCCAGCACCAGGAAAATCAGCGCCAGTGGTGGTACAAGCACCAGGACGACTTTCTCTGCCAGTTTGGACAGCAGACCCAGCTTGAGTTTGCTGTTAAGTATGGCCAGCGAGTATGTCAGTAAAACAGTCACGACGCCGCTGTACACGACAGCTTCATCAGCTTTCAGTGTGGGCTTGGTCACCAGATAAAACTTGTTGAACAACCATCCGGCAAGGATGCCAGCGCCAATGACTAAAAAGAGCGATAGGATGCCGCTGCTGCCATCTTTTTCGCGAAGATTGCGCGCTTCAAGAGGAAGAGCAGGTAGCGCCTCCGGACGGATCAAGGATACCGCCAGCACATAGAGCGCGTACATCACTGTCAATAACAAGCCGGGCAGGAAGGCCGCCTGATACATGTCACCCACCGAGCGTCCCAGCTGGTCTGCCATGACAATCAGAACTAATGATGGCGGGATGATTTGCGCCAACGTACCGGATGCTGCGATAACGCCTGAAGCGATCCGGCGGTCATAGCCATAGCGAAGCATGACGGGGAGTGAAATCAGTCCCATGGAGATCACTGAAGCCGCTACCACGCCGGTGGTCGCCGCTAAGAGTGCGCCGACAAAAATGACCGCGTAGGCAACGCCACCGCGCAGTGGTCCGAATAGCTGGCCTATGGTGTCAAGCAAATCCTCCGCCATTCCTGAGCGCTCGAGAATCAGGCCCATGAAGGTGAAGAATGGAATGGCCAGAAGGGTGTCGTTTGCCATGATGCCGAACAGGCGATTAGGCAGCGCCTGTAGTAACTCCGGCTTGAGAAGTCCCAGCTCGATACCGACCAGCCCGAACATCAAGCCGTTGGCGGCGAGCGAAAAAGCTACGGGGAAGCCCGATAGCAGGAATACAACCAATGCGGCGAACATGATAGGTGCCATGTTCGCAATCAGAAATTCAGTCATGAGGCGCCTCGATTCAGTTCAGTTTATTAGCGGCTTTGATCGCCTCGATTTCTTCTGCAGGAGTCTTGCTCTGCTTCTCGAAAACGCTTGCATCGACTTGGCCCTTCAGAAATCCCACCCGCTTAATCAGCTCGGAGATGCCTTGTAGCGTCAGCAGCAGGAAACCAATCGGAATAAGAATTTTTGCAGGCCACACGATCAGTCCGCCGGCATTACTGGATACTTCCTGGTTGCGAACCGATTCCCACGCAAATGGCACGGCGAAGTAGAGAATCAGGAGAGTGGCAGGTAATAAAAAGAAAATAAATCCGAAGACGTCAATCCAGACCTGCGTACGCTTTGAAAAGCGCCCCACGATGACATCAATGCGGACATGCTCGTTGCGGCGCAATGTGTACGATGCCGCTAGAAGAAAAATCGCCCCAAAAAGATACCATTGGATTTCCAGCCAGGCGTTGGAGCTGGTATTAAAGGTATATCGGACAATCGCATTACCGCTGCAGATTAGTACTGCAAGGAGCAGAGCCCAACTGATGCCGAGGCCGATTCTTTCGTTCAGCGCATCGATGTATTTCGATAGAGACAAGAGGAATGACATGGTCGTATTTCTTTCGCGAAAATTGACTTAAGGATCAGTAGCGAGATGTTTCCGTCATCACCGTAAATGTGTTGGGTGAAGACAGCGCGTCTGAACCGCTGATTTTTGATCCCCGGCGGCACACTCGTGAAGTGTTCGATCAATGGCTGTTGATTGCATCAGTATCTCCTTGATTTTTTGTTTTTCACTGCCGGGTTCGCCACGGCCATTCGTGCTCCCGAAATTTCAGAATCTGAAAAAAGGAGACGGCAAGCGCGACCGGAATTTAGCCGATTTTTGACTATGTCCCCGTAATGCTTTGCAGTAGTTTGCCTGTTACTTTACCGATTGGTTTAATTGTTAGTAGCTCCGACGTTTTATCACAACATTGCCATAAAAAAAAAGCATCCGGGCCGTAAAAACCTCGAATGCTTTATCTGGGCGCTACCGGTCAGGCTAGCAGGCTGCGAACCCGCTGGATTGCCATACGGACCTGTTCAGGGGCGGTTCCACCCACGTGATTACGAGCCGCCACCGAGCCTTCCAGGGTCAGTACCTGGTGGACATCTGGGCCAATCAGCTCGGAGAACTGCCGAAGTTCCTCGGTCGACAGCTCAGCCAGGTCACAGCCCCGCTGTTCGCAAGCGCGTACCGCATGGGCGACTGCCTCATGCGCATCCCGGAAGGGCAGCCCCTTCTTGACCAGATAATCGGCCAGGTCGGTGGCGGTCGCATAGCCTTGCAGTGCGGCCTGCCGCATCGCTTGGGGCTCGACCGTGATGCCTCCCGCCATATCGGCAAAAATTCTGAGGGTATCGATGACAGTGTCGACCGTATCGAACAGCGGTTCCTTGTCTTCCTGATTGTCCTTGTTGTAGGCGAGCGGCTGAGCTTTCATCAGTGTCAGCAAGGCCACCAGATGGCCGTTGACGCGGCCGGTTTTGCCGCGCGCCAGTTCGGGGACATCCGGATTTTTTTTCTGCGGCATGATCGACGAACCGGTACAGAAACGGTCGGCGATATCAATGAAACCGATACGGGGACTCATCCAGATCACCAGCTCTTCCGACAGACGTGAAATATGCGTCATGATCAGCGCTGAGGCTGCGCAGAATTCAATCGCAAAATCACGATCGGATACGGCATCGAGCGAGTTATGGCAGACATCTTCAAAACCTAGTGTTTTTGCGACGCGTTCACGATCGATAGGGAAGGTCGTGCCTGCCAGTGCCGCCGAGCCCAGCGGCAGTCGGTTGACCCGTTTGCGGCAGTCCGTCATGCGCTCGGCATCGCGACCGAACATTTCCACATAAGCCAGCATGTGATGGCCAAAGGTCACCGGCTGCGCTACCTGCATATGTGTGAAGCCAGGCAGGATCGTTTCCGCATTTTTCTCTGCCAGATCAACCAAGGCCATACGCAGCGCGCGTAGCAGCACTGAGATATCGTCAATTGCAGCGCGCAGATAAAGACGAATGTCCGTTGCCACCTGATCATTGCGCGAGCGGCCGGTATGCAGCCGCTTGCCCGCATCGCCAACCAGCTCGGTGAGGCGCTTTTCAATATTGAGGTGTACATCTTCCAGATCAAGCAGCCATTCGAATTTGCCCTCGGCAATTTCAGCTTGTATCTGAGCCATACCGCGTTGGATATCCGCATAATCCTGCGCGCTGATGATTTTCTGGTGCGCCAGCATTTCTGCGTGTGCCAATGAACCCTGAATGTCAACGCTTGCCAGACGATGATCAAAGAACACCGATGCCGTATAGCGCTTGACTAGATCCGAGACGGGCTCGGAGAATCGTGCGGACCAAGCTTCGCTCTTTTTGGAAAACTGTTCGTTCATATGTAAGTCTTTTATTTGGCGTTCAGCGTGCGCCGATTATAGAGTAAGGCTTGCCTTGATTTGTTTTGATCGAAAGCCTTAACCTGTATTGCGCAAGCCTGCTGCGATACCGTTAATGGACAAATGAATGCCGCGATGCACACGAATATCCGGTTCTCTGTCTTGTTCTTTCCAGCTGCGATGACGTTTAATCAGCTCTACCTGCAAGTGGTTGAGTGGATCGAGATAAGCAAAGCGGTTCTTGATGGAGCGCGCCAACGTCGGATTATTTGCCAGACGTTCGCGCGATCCGGTGATCATCGCCAAGGATTCGGTAACCAACTCATGCTCTGCAACGATGCGCTTGAAGATCGCATTACGCAGTTTTTTGTCAGGCACCAGACTCGCGTAACGCGAGGCAACGGCAAGATCTGTTTTGGCCAACACCATATCCATGTTCGATAGCAGGGTAGAGAAGAAGGGCCACTCTTTCAGCATCGCACGCAGTAGTGTGATTTTTTTTGTGCGCGATTTGTCGTCCCCCAGCCAGGCATGAACAGCGCTGCCAAAGCCATACCATCCCGGTAACAGCAGACGACATTGCCCCCATGAAAATCCCCAAGGAATAGCGCGCAGATCTTCAATCCGGCGCGTCGATTTACGGGATGCTGGCCGAGATCCGATATTGAGTTCTGCTATCTCAGCAATGGGCGTGGCGGCAAAAAAGTAATCCGTGAAGCCCGGCGTTTCATACACCAGATTGCGGTAGGCTTGGTAAGCGTGAGCAGAGAGTTGCCCCATGATGTCTTCAAACTCGGCAAGTCGGCGGGTGTACTTAACGTCAGTTTTTCCGGGTGTCAGGCTCGCTTCCATGACGGCGGCGACCACCAGTTCCAGATTTCGACGTCCGATTTCGGGATTGGAAAATTTTGACGCAATAATTTCGCCCTGTTCGGTCAGACGAAACTGGCCATTCACCGTACCTGCTGGTTGCGCGAGAATCGCCTCATGACTTGGGCCGCCACCGCGACCTACGGTACCGCCGCGACCGTGGAACAGGCGCAGCTTCACATCGTGCTTCTCAAATACCTCAACCAGCCCCACCTCTGCTTTGTACAGTTCCCAGTTTGAGGTCAGAAAGCCGCCATCCTTATTCGAGTCTGAATAGCCCAGCATGACTTCCTGTAAATCACCTTGACGACTAACCAGTGCACGTATGCGTGGAATCGAGAGCATTCCATCCATAATCACGGGCGCATTTTGCAGATCGGGGATAGTTTCGAACAAGGGGATGACCATCAACTCAGCTTCAGCGGTGGCGCTACCATCACCGATACGCAGCAGCCCGGTTTCTTTTTGCAGCAGGAATACCTCAAGCAAATCGGAGACAGTTTCGGTGTGAGAGATGATGTAGTTGCGTATCGCGCGTTGCCCGAATTGCTCGCGTACGGTTTTCGCCATCCGTATCACGCTCAGTTCCGAATTCGTTTCATACGAATAATTGAGGTAGGGCGAGTACAGCAGTCGAGGCTGTGCCAGTTCGGCTAGCAGCAAGGTACGTTTTTCTTCTTCGTTCAGGGCGGCATAGTCAGCCACTACACCTGCGGCACGAAATAGCTCTGATAGCACGCGCTCATGAACATCCGAGCTCTGACGCATATCCAGCGTTGCGAGATGAAACCCGAATATCTCGGCAGCACGTCGCAAAGTGTCAAGCCGCGGACGGGTCAGTGGCAGGCCATGATTGGCCCGCAATGACGCAGCAATCACATTCAGATCGGCAATGAAACCGGCGGCATCCTCGTACGCTTCCTGCGAACCGACTTCCTGACGCAAAATATTCTGTACACCGAGTTTGCGTGCCGTGGCCGCCAGACGTGCATACACCGTTATCAGCGCGCGACGGTAAGGCTCATCGGTGCGATGCGGTGACTGATCCGGTGAGGCGTCTGCCATGGCCTGCAGTTCAGTACTGACCGAGACCAGCAGCGTGGAGATCGACAACTCGGCACCCAGCGCGTGTACTTCTTCCAGATAAAAATCCAGAATCGTTGTTGACTGGCGCGACATGGCGCGCGTCATTGTCGATGCATTCACATTGGGATTGCCGTCGCGATCACCGCCGATCCAGCTGCCCATTTGCAAAAAAGGTGGCAGTGGGTGCCGGCGGCTATGCGGGTATTGCGTGGTGATTTCCGATTCGATGTCGTCCATCAGGCCGGGCAGTTCACGCAAAAAAGTGATCCGATAAAACGAGAGTGCATTTTCAATCTCGTCATCGACCGTGAGCTTCGAGTAGCGCAGCATCCGCGTCTGCCAGAGTTTGGCGACCTCGGCGTGCAGCAACTCCGTGTTGCGATTTTTTTCTCCTGCGGTCATCGGCAGATCGCGCGCAGCGAGCAGTCTCGCAACTTCTCGGCCTGCATCCAGAATACTTTTGCGTTGCACTTCCGTGGGATGGGCGGTCAGCACCGGCGAGATCAGCGCATCCGCGAAGAACGACTGAACTGCCTTGCCAGATACGCCAGCCGTATCGAGCTTGTGCAGTGTTGCTGCGATGCTGCCGGCCTGTGGTGCCGAGCCAGCCAACAAATAGGCGCGTCGCCGTCTATTGTGATGCTGGTCTTCAGCGATATTGGCGAGATGAGAAAAATAAGAAAAAGCGCGAACGACCGCATTGGTCTGGTCGCGTGTCAGTTTTTTCAGTAGCCGGTCGAGATCAGCACCGGCCTGCGGGTCGGATTCGCGCCGGAACCTCACGGCGGTCTGGCGTATCGTCTCGACAATCTCGAAAACTGTTTCACCTTCCTGCTGTCGAATCACCTCCCCAAGCAGCCGGCCGAGTAGCCGAATGTCTTCCTTCAGCGGCGCGTCCTTGTCGGTAGCTCGGTTGGTGCGTAGTGGGAGTTTTTGGGTAGGCATGGAGAGATGATGGTCTGCGTGGGTGGTTCAGGGGTGGTGCGCATGTTAGAATCCGCCGAATTTTCAGCGGTGATTAAACCAGACTAGACAGACTAAACGGGCTAAACGGACCACAGGTTCAACACTGTGCCCAATTCAGAGAGGCTGTATTGAACGCATCATTTTCCGGAAAACTGGTCATCGCCTCGCGGGAGAGCCGGCTCGCCATGTGGCAGGCTGAACACGTTCGCGCGCGACTCCTCGAATTATATCCTCACAGCACCGTAGAAATTCTTGGGATGACCACTCGTGGCGACCAGATTCTTGATCGTACGCTCTCCAAGGTCGGCGGCAAGGGACTCTTCGTCAAAGAGCTGGAGGTCGCCATGCAAAATGGTGAGGCCGATCTGGCCGTGCACTCCCTGAAGGACGTGCCGATGGAACTGCCGGACGGCTTCGAGCTTGCCGCCATTCTTGAGCGTGAAGATGCGCGCGATGCTTTTGTCTCGAACGACTACGCTCGTCTGGCGGATCTCCCGGATGGCGCTATTGTTGGCACCAGCAGTCTGCGCCGCCAAGCACTGATTGCCGCCCGCTATCCCAAACTCGTGATCCACCCGTTACGCGGCAACCTCGACACGCGCTTGGGCAAACTGGACAAGGGCGAGTATGCCGCCATCATCCTCGCTGCGGCTGGTTTGAAGCGGCTGGGCATGGCCTCGCGCATCCGCTCCGTGATTGAGCCTGAAGACAGCCTGCCCGCACCGGGTCAGGGTGCGATGGCCATTGAAATTCCTGCCGGCCGTGAAGATCTTCGTCAATTGCTGGCGCCGCTGAATCATCCCGATACCGCACATGCAGTACGCGCAGAAAGAACCTTGTCCCTCACCTTCGGCGGCAGTTGCCAGATTCCCCTGGCCGCTTTCGCCACGGTCGACGGTAGCGGTATGCATCTGCGGGCCATGGTGGCAACACCCGATGGCAAACGCATTGCCCGCGCCGAAATCAACGGCGAGGCGACAGCACCGGAAGCGCTGGGTCGGCAGATTGCTAGTCTGCTCGAGGCACAAGACGCGCGTTCCATTCTTGCCGAGTGCAAAACTGACGAGTAAGTTCGGATCGTTTCAGGATCTCGGACAAGTGCTTGTCAATCAGGCATTGGGCCGTATTTGAGCAATACCTGATTTGCGGCGTCGACCACGATGCCGGACCCTTCCCTTTGCAGGTGGCTTTCATGCAGCAAACCGACAGGCCCGTCGCCATTACTCGACCGTTTGCTCAGGCGGAGCCACTGGTGGCGCGGCTGAGGGCGTTGGGCATTGATGCACGGATTTTTCCATTGCTGGACATACAGCCTTTGGCCGACACTCGAGAACTGCGAGCGGTTTTGGAGCGGCTACCCGAATACGAGATGGTCGCCTTCGTCAGTCCGAATGCGATTGATGCTGCTTTTGAACATATCAATCACTGGCCTGCGGCGGTCACCGCTGCTGTGGTGGGAGAGGGCAGCCGACTGGCGCTGGCTCAGCATGGCCTGACGCCGGACCGCGCCAATATCGTGAGCCCCATCAATCTGCAGCGTACCGATTCCGAGACGCTGCTGGAAGTGCTTGATCTGCCTGCACTCGCGGGTAAAAAAGTTCTCATCATTCGTGCCGAGACGGGTCGAGAATTGCTTGCCGACCGCTTGCGCGAAGCGGGAATTCAAGTCGAACAAGTGGCGGCTTATCGGCGCGGCCCACCCGAAATTAACGATGTCCGCACGTCCCAGCTACTGGATTTGCTCGCCAGCGGTAGCGACTGGGTCATTACCAGTTCAGAAGCGCTGCGCTACCTGAAGGAAATGACGCTGGAGGTAGCCGATGCCCAAGCTTGGGCACGTTTGCAGATGAGTATGCTCATCGTTCCGCATGAGCGAATCGCGCTGACGGCAGAAGAACTCGGATTTCAACGACTCTTACGTACAGGATCAGGCGACGAAGCCCTGTTTGCCGCGATACAATCTCGCCCATGAGTGAACATCCCGACAAACCATTGGTGAGCGCATCGACCGACGCCTCCGCGGCCGAACCCGCAGCCGCCCCTGCGGGAGCGTCTTCGGCGACATCATCTGCGACATCATCGCCGGCGGCTCCTTCGGAATCGTCGGCGGAGGCTGACGCACTCAGGGCAGCGTCGTCGGAGCGCTGGCAATTGCCCGGCATCCTGCTCCAGCCTGAATTCCGACTCAAAGCCGTGATTGGCGTACTTGCTTTGCTGCTGGCACTGCAATGGTGGAATGCGCGTACGGATGTGACTGACCTTCGCCGTGAAGTCGCTCAGCGGCTACAGAGTGGAGAACAAACGAACAGTCAGACCAAGCTGATTGCCAGCCGTGTTGATGATGAACTCAAGGTATTACAGGGCAAGGTGGCTGTGCTCGATGCAAAGCAGATCGAGTCGCAAGGTCAGCAGCTGGCACTGGAGCAGCTCTATCAGGACCTTGCCAAAAACCGGGATGATTGGGCACTGGCAGAGATTGAGCAGGTGCTCTCGACCGCCAGCCAGCAGCTGCAACTGGCCGGGAATATTCGCGGTGCTCTGATTGCCCTGCAAAATGCAGATGCCCGTCTGTCACGGGCTGATCGGCCGCAGTTCATTGCGATTCGCCGAGCCATTACCCGAGATATCGACAATCTCAAAAGCCTGCCCAATGTGGATCTGACCGGTATCGCACTGCGTCTCGATACATTGGTTGGCGAGATAGACGACATGCCTTTGCTCTCGGACGAAAAGCCCGCCGTGCTCGCACCTCCGCCCAAGACGCGCCTTGCGGCTTCACCGTCATCGGGTGCTGCGGGGTCGGTGGCAGCGGTCGCTCAAGATTGGCGAAGCGCATGGTTGGAGTACTGGCATCGTTGGACCAGCGATTTGTGGCACGACATTCGGGATCTGGTGCGCGTACGCACGGTGAGTTCACCGGAGGCACTGCTACTCTCACCGGGTGAGGCGTTTTTCGCGCGCGAGAACCTGAAGCTGCGTTTGCTCAACGCCCGTCTTGCGCTGCTCTCTCGCAACGATGCAGCTTTTCGAAGTGATCTGATCGAAGCCGATCGCGCACTCGCGCGCTACTTCGACACGCGTGCGCGCCAGACGAAGGCTGGTCGTGAGCAGATACGGCAGTTGCAGGAGAGCGTACTCAACATCGAGATGCCTACCCTGTCGCATAGTCTGAATGCCGTGCGTCAGTCACGGTCCACCAGACCCTGACCTAGAGCGCGCCAATTATGCGTTTTTTCCTCTGGTTACTTACATTGTTTGCCGCCGCCATCGGGTTGGCTGTGCTGGCGCGTTTCAATCCGGGCAACGTAGTTTTTTTCTATCCGCCCTATCGGGTGGATTTGTCGTTGAATTTTTTCATCATCGCGATGGTGTTGTTGTTCGCCTTGATGTTTGTCATCATCAGCACCGTGCGCACTACACTTGGCATGCCTGCACGGGTCGAGCAATATCGCGCGACACGTCAGCTGCGTGAATCCGGACGTGCATTGCAGGAGGCATTAAAGGCTTACCTCGAAGGTCGTTTTGGGCGTGCAGAGAAGTCTGCGACCCGAGCTTCGTTGGCGCCCGAGTACGCCGGTCTGGCTGCGTTGATTGGTGCGCGCTCTGCGCACCGTCTTCAGCAAAATCGTCGCCGCGATGAATGGCTGACGGCTGCGGGTGACTACAGCGCATTGCGTACTGCGCGTCTGATGACCACCGTCGAGCTGCTCGCTGAAGATAATCGGCAAATCGATGAGGCTCTGGCTGCCATTTCGGAACTCAATAGTCATGGCATCAAGCATGCTCAGGCGCTGCGTCTTGCGTTGCGTGTGCAACAGAGCGCGCGCAACTGGCCCGAAGTACTGCGGCTGGTGCGTTTGCTTGATAAGCATAATGCCTTGCATCCCACACTTTCTCGCCGTTTGCGGGACATGGCCTATGAAGCCCTGCTGCCCAAGGCAGCAGAAGATACAGAGTCGCTTAAAAAGCTTTGGGCTACTGTGCCCGCTGCAGATCGCATGAGCCCAGGTGTTGCCGCTATAGCCGCAAACGCTTTCATGAAAGTTGGTCGACAACAAGAAGCGGCTGACATCATCGAAAAAGCACTGGCAGTGCAATGGGATGTTCGGCTGCTGCGCGCCTATCGCAATTGTGCCGCGCCCGAAGGCTCCGCCACCTTGCTGGCCCAGATTGAAAACGGCGAGCGTTGGGCGCGCGAGCGTCCCAACGACCCTGAGCTCTCGCTGGTATTGGGCGCTTTATGCCTGAAACAAAAACTCTGGGGCAAAGCGCAGCGCCATCTAGAGGAGGCAATGGCCGGCACCCCTGAGCGAGGTGTTACTCAGGAAGCGCATTTGAGGCTTGCGCAGATGCACGAAGCACTGAATCAGTCAGAGGCTGCGGCGGTTCATTATCGCCAGTGTGCACTCACCACGCAGAAAGATAACGCCAAGAGCCCTTCTCTATAGTCCTTAGGCTGTGCACACTTTGCTGGCGAACTGACTAGAGAATGCGATCCTACGCTTCATCTGTAAGCGGAAGGAAAGCCTAGCCCGTTATAATCACGGGTTATTCTTTTTAAAACTCCCTGAGGTAAACCATGAGTCTCAACGAAGTCCCATCAGGTCGCGACTTGCCTAACGATTTCAACGTCATCATTGAAATCCCGATGAATGCCGATCCGATCAAATACGAAGTCGACAAGGAATCTGGTGCACTTTTTGTTGACCGTTTCATGGGAACGTCGATGCACTATCCATGTAACTACGGATATGTGCCGCACACGATTGCGGATGATGGTGATCCGGTCGATGTCCTGGTCATTACACCTTTTCCATTGATTCCCGGTGTGGTCGTTCGCTGCCGCCCGATTGGTGTATTAAAAATGACCGATGAATCTGGCGGCGATGCCAAAGTCCTCGCTGTGCCTGTGGACAAGGTCTTGCCGATTTACACCCACTGGCAAAAACCCGAAGACATGAATGTGCTGCGTCTAAAACAGATCCAGCATTTCTTTGAACACTACAAAGATCTTGAGCCTGGTAAATGGGTAAAGGTAGAAGGCTGGTTCGGTCCTGCCGATGCGCAGGCGGAGATCATGAATGGCGTTGAAGCGTACAAACGCGCTGCGAGTAAGCCGAACTTCTGATGTGGCTGGCGGAGCGTATGGTTTGTAAGGCAGTACTTTGCGCATCTAAAGACACTGGATCCCGGCTTTCGCCGGGAGCGAGCGGGGAATTCGGATCGCAAGCGATCTGCCCACGCAGCAGTCATCCCATGCAGGTGATGACAGTCCTTGTTGGAGCGAAGGCAAAAATCCCACCGTCATCCCGGCGAAAGCCGGGATCCAGTGTCTTCGTTTTTTAGAAAATCATTAGCTTTCTGCCCGACTTCCCCATACGACTCACAATCCAACCGACCTTATTACGCAGCGTCCCGCTTACTTTCTGAACGGATTGCGGTCGTTGAGTTCATCCATATAGGCGGCAATACCCTTACCCTCTTGAGCAAGAAAACGCTCGACCGCATCTGCAAAACCCGGATGGGACAGCCAGTGTGCAGACCAGGTTTTTTGCGGTAGAAATCCTCGCGCCATCTTGTGCTCGCCTTGAGCGCCGCCTTCGAAGGAAGCAATTTTTTCGCTGATGCAAAATTCCAGTGGCTGGTAATACGCGGTTTCGAAATGCAGACAAGGATGCTGCTCAATAGCACCCCAGTAACGCCCGTACAAGCTGCGTTCATCATGAATCAGCAAAGACGATGCAATCGGTTTGCCTTCACGCTCAGAGATCACCATCAGAATGTTTTCCGGCATGGCTTGCCCGATGCGCAGGAAAAAATCCAGATTCAGATAGGGGCTGGAGTAATGCGCGCGATAGGTATGGTCGTAGCAACGCTTAAAGAATTGCCAGTCTTCCTCGCGCACATCATGGCCGCGAATCTGGCGCAGGATGATCCCCGCTTCGCGTACCTTCCGACGCTCCGCACGTATGTTCTTGCGCTTCTTCTGATCCAGCGTATCCAGGAACTGTTCGAAATCCTTATAGCCTGCGTTCTGCCAATGAAACTGCACACCACTGCGCAGCATGAAACCCGCAGTTTCCAGCTGCAAAGCTTGATCAGCGGGCGGGTAAAGGATGTGCGTGGAAGACAAGGCATTGGCCTGCTGCACATCCAGCAAAGCCTTCACCAGCGCGGCGCGGGCATCTTCTGTGCGTGCCATCATCCGTGCGCCCGTCACCGGTGTGAAAGGTATGGCTGACAATAATTTGGGATAGTACTCATGGCCATTGCGTCGATAAGCATCGGCCCATGCCCAGTCGAACACATACTCGCCGTAGGAATGAAACTTCGCATACATCGGCAGCGCCGCCGCCAACATATCGTCCTGCCACAGGGTCAGATACTGCGGCTGCCAGCCCGTATCCTGGCTCGCGCTGCCGGATTCATGCATGGCATGCAGGAAGGCATAGGACAGGAAGGGATTCGCCTCCGGCTGCAGGGATACCAGTGCGTCCCAGGCTGGTTGCCCCGCCTCCGCCAGAGAGGAAAGCACACGCGTGCGATAATTCGTTTTTTGCGGGATAGGCTTCATTGAAGCAGGGGTCTCATTCTTTCTTTGCAGCCTGATTCACGGCCATGACAGTCAACGTAGCCATCGCACAAATCAACAGTACCGTCGGAGATCTGGCGGGCAATTCGCAGCGCATCGCTGACTTTGCACGCCGCGCGGCGACGCAAGGTGCAGACATTGTTCTCACGCCCGAATTGTCGCTGGTCGGTTATCCGCCGGAGGACTTGCTGCTGCGCCGTTCATTCTACGCAAAATCCGATCTAGCGTTGCAGGCACTGGCGGCCGAGATGGCCAACCTCACCGATCTGCATGTCATCGTTGGTCATCCGCTGACGCGCAACGATGCCAATTACAACGCTGCATCGGTTCTTTGCAACGGCAAGATCATTGCCACCTACTGCAAACAGGCACTACCCAATTACACAGTTTTTGACGAGAAACGCTATTTCACCCCGGCGGACGATGTCTGTGTTTTTTCCGTCAAAGGCACGCGCTTCGCGCTCAATATCTGCGAGGACACCTGGTTCCCCGATATGCCCGCCAAGGCGCGCGCGGCCGGTGCCGACGTTTTGCTGGTGCCCAATGCATCGCCGTATCACATGAACAAGCAACACCTGCGGCAAGAGGTGATGCGAGAGCACGTCAGCCGTCAGGGCTTGGCGCTGGTTTACGCCAATCTGTATGGCGCTCAGGATGAACTGATTTTCGATGGCGCTTCCTTCGTACTGAATGCCCGCGGTGAGATGTGTGCTCAGTTGCCTTCGTTTGAAGAAGCCCTGACCCTCATCGCATTTGAAGGTGCCGAGCCGCAAAGCCAGACGCTCGCGCCCGCACTGTCGGTCGAAGCACAGGTTTATTCCGCCTTGGTGACAGGTGTTCGTGATTACGTGGGGAAGAACGGTTTTCCCGGTGCCATTCTTGGCTTGTCGGGCGGCGTTGATTCAGCGCTCACGCTGGCGATCGCAGTCGATGCTCTAGGCGCAGACAAGGTACGCGCAGTCATGATGCCGTCGCCTTATACGGCAGATATCTCATGGATTGATTCACGCGACATGGTCGCGCGTATTGGCGTTCGCTATGACGAGATACCTATCTCCGATTGCTTTGATGCCTTCCGCAATGCACTGGCGTTCGAGTTTGATGGTTTGCCCGAAGATGCCACCGAAGAAAATATTCAGGCGCGTATACGCGGCACCTTGCTGATGGCGCTGTCCAACAAGACAGGCGCGATCGTGCTTACAACGGGCAACAAGAGCGAGATGGCCACCGGCTATTGCACCCTGTATGGCGACATGGCGGGCGGCTATGCGGTCATAAAAGATATCGCAAAGACCTTGGTCTACCGACTTTGTGATTATCGAAATAGCATCTCTGAGGTAATTCCAGAGCGTATACTTACCCGCGCGCCTTCGGCCGAACTCAGGCCGAACCAGACCGATCAGGACTCACTGCCGCCTTATGAAGTGCTCGATGGCATTCTGCGGCTGTTCATGGAAGAGGGGCAAGGCGTTGCAGAACTGCTGGCGGCGGGTTATCGTAAAGAAGACATTGAGCGAATTACCCGGCTCATAAGGATCAATGAGTACAAGCGCCGGCAGGCACCGGTGGGCCCGCGCGTGACACATCGCGCTTTTGGCCGGGACTGGCGCTACCCGATTACTTCAAAATTCAAAGACTAACTATTAACAGGAGTATCTTGTGAAGCAGATCACCGCCATCATCAAACCTTTCAAACTTGACGAAGTCCGCGAAGCACTCGCAGGTGTCGGCGTCACCGGCTTGACAGTTACTGAAGTCAAGGGCTTTGGCCGTCAGAAAGGTCATACCGAGCTCTACCGAGGTGCTGAATACGTGGTGGACTTCCTGCCCAAGGTGAAGGTCGAGGCCGTCGTCAGTGACGATGTGGTCGAGCACGCGGTTGAAGCGATCATTAAAGCTGCGCGAACTGGAAAAATTGGTGACGGCAAGATCTTCGTGCGGGCTGTGGAGCAGGTCATTCGTATCCGGACGGGTGAGACCGGCGCCGAGGCAGTTTGATGCTGTTGATTCAAGTTCACGAGCAATAGGTTTTTTTTTTTTTTTAACGAACGACACTGGACCCCCCCTTGCAGGGCGCGCTCTGGCTTGCAAGCCAGAGCCGTTTCGCGGGCATGCAGCGTGCTGCATGAAACCCCCGCTACACCTTTCGCTGGGGTGACGGAATTCGGAGCCATCAGCCTAAAAATCGTCGCCCCAGCCACCGCCCCAGCGAAGGCTGGGGGAAAGCTGGGGTCCAGTGTCTTCAAATCTTCACCCCACCAAAGTCAGCCCTTCAGCAACACCATCAAGGCACCACTGCCGCCATCCGCAGCGCGCGCTTGGCAGAAGGCAATCACTTCATTCTTCTGCACCAGCCAGTTTCTGACTTTGTTTTTCAGCACGGGCGTCTTGTTCACCGACCCCAGTCCTTTGCCGTGAATGATGCGCACGCATCGAAAGCCGCGGCGCACTGACTCGCGCAGGAACAGTGCCACCGCCTCACGTGCCTCATCCGTACGCAGTCCATGTAAATCCAGCTGACCCTGTATCACCCATTCACCACCGCGCAATTTGCGGAGTACATCTGGACCTATGCCGCTGCGTGCATAGCTGAGTGCTTCATCAGTTTCGAGCAGCGTATCGATGCTGAATTCATCCGATAGCGATTCGTACATCACGGCTTCATCATCGGCAATGCGTTGATGAGGTATCGGTAGCGGATACTGCGGTGGTGGCTCCACCCTGGGTGGGGCGTTCAGAGGTTTGACTTCACCGACACTTTCGCGAAACAAATTAGCTTCTCGAGCAAGCTGCTCTTCGCGCTCGCGTTGCTCTCGCTCTGCCTGCGCTTTTGCGGCCGCCTGTTCGCTCAGTTGCTTTTGCAGCGACTTGAGTTCGGTGAAGTCTTTCATAAGCACGAATCCGGTTGGCGGATATTGCGTGGAATTACCGGTCTCGGGCCTGTGCCTCGTTTGCTTCTACAGGCTTTTTACTCGAGACTTTCTAGATAGCGTTGCGCGTCCAGTGCGGCCATGCAGCCGGTACCAGCGCTGGTGATTGCCTGACGGTAGATATGGTCTTGCACATCACCCGCTGCGAACACGCCTTCGATACTGGTCATCGTCGCCATACCCTCAAGACCACTGCGCGTGATGATGTAACCGTTACGCATATCCAGCTGCCCGTCAAAGATGCCAGTATTGGGTTTGTGTCCGATAGCGATAAACAAACCATGTAGTGTCAGTGGCTTGGTGCTGCCGTCGGCGGTGGATTTGATGACGATACCTGTCACGCCGCTGTCGTCGCCGGTCACGGAATCCAGCGTGTGGTTCCAGTGGATGGCGACTTTGCCCTCAGCGACCTTGGCCATCAGGCGATCGATCAGGATCGGTTCAGCGCGGAATTTGTCACGGCGATGAACCACGGTTACCTTGCTGGCGATGTTTGACAAATAGAGCGCTTCTTCGACGGCCGTATTGCCGCCACCCACAACAGCGACTTCCTGATTGCGGTAGAAAAAACCATCGCAGGTCGCGCAGGCCGACACGCCTTTACCCATGAATTTTTCTTCCGAAGGCAGACCTAGATATTGCGCGGAGGCGCCAGTGGCGATGATTAAGGCATCACAGGTGTAGCTACCCGAGTCGCCTTCCAGTCGGATCGGCTTCTCTTTCAGGTGCGTGGTGTGGATATGGTCAAAAATGATTTCGGTATTGAAGCGTTCCGCATGCTGCAACAAACGCTGCATCAGCTCCGGGCCCTGGACGCCCATTGGATCGCCGGGCCAGTTTTCGACATCGGTCGTCGTCATCAGCTGGCCACCCTGCTCAACACCGGTGATCAGCACCGGATTGAGGTTGGCGCGAGCTGCATAGACAGCGGCGCTGTAGCCGGCGGGACCGGAACCGATGATAAGGACACGTGCATGTTTTACGCTGGACATAAGGATCTTTTGAAATGAACAATAATGACGGGTAAGGCCGGAGCTTGGAGCTTGAGGAGAACAGGTATCCGGGAGGGAGTATCATCCTGCACTGATTCATGCGATAGTGCCGCCGAAATAAGGCGTAAATTATAGATGAACTGACAAAGACTCACTCGCGCCGCCGGAATTACCATCAGTCATGACCCGAACCACCACACCCTACACTCGCACGCCGCCGGCGCCACCGCCGGACCCCTTGCCCAATCGCCTCATTCGGCTGTTGTCCGAGGCTCGCTGGCTGGTGTTTGCTGTGCTCTGTGCTTACCTGACGCTGGCGCTGTTTACCTATTCCCCCTGTGATCCCGGCTGGTCCGTGGCGCCCGGGGACGGCAGCTGCCATCGCAGCGCGGCCAATGTGCGTCCGGATAACTGGGGTGGTTCAGCCGGAGCCATGCTCGCGGATCTAATGCTCTTCGTTTTTGGATTTTCTGCCTGGTGGTGGAGCATCGCCTTGCTCGCCGCAGTCTGGGTCAGCTATCGTCATCTGGCGCAACGCTTCCTGCTGAAAAAAGAACCCGAGAAACCACACCGCTATGAAGCCGGCATACGCAGCGCTGGTTTTGTCATGCTCCTAATCGGAAGCTCTGCGCTGGAGCATATCCGGATGTACTCCTGGAAATTTATGCTACCCGGCAAGCATGGTGGTGTACTGGGTGAAATCATCGGTGGCAGTGTGCAGAGCACTTTTGGTTTTGACGGCGGTACCTTGCTCTTATTGCTGTTTTTCGGACTCGGCTTCAGTCTCTGCTTCCACGTCTCTTGGATGGCGGTTGCCGAGAAGCTCGGTGGCGGGATAGAAAATTTTGGGCAATGGATCGCTGCACGTTACGCTGCTGCCGAAGATCGCAAAGCTGGTCTTGAAGCTGCCGTCAAGCGTGAGGAAATCGTCGTTCAGGAACGCGCGCGTATCGTCGAATCGCATGCGCCCATACAGATCGTGCCGCAAGTCGTGTCGGTACCCAAGTCCGAGCGCGTGGAAAAAGAAAAGCAGGTCTCTTTGTTCCTCGACATGCCTGATACCAACTTGCCACCCCTGTCATTGCTAGACGATGCACCTGCCGAACAGGAAACCGTGGCCGTCGAGACGCTGGAGTTCATCAGCCGCTTGATCGAGAAAAAACTTTCCGACTTCGGTGTTGAGGTCAAAGTGGTTGCCGCCTATCCCGGACCAGTGGTTACGCGTTATGAGATCGAGCCTGCCACGGGTGTCAAAGGCAGTCAGATCGTCAATCTAGCCCGTGATCTTGCGCGTGCGTTGTCGTTGACGTCGATTCGCGTCGTCGAGACGATTCCAGGCAAGAACTACATGGGCCTTGAGCTGCCCAATCCCAAGCGCCAGATCGTGCGCCTGTCTGAGATCGTTGGCTCCAAGGTCTACAACGACAATGCCTCGCTGCTCACCATCGGTCTGGGCAAAGATATTGCTGGCAATCCCGTGGTGGCGGATCTGGCTAAGATGCCTCACTTGCTGGTCGCAGGTACGACCGGTTCCGGTAAATCAGTCGGTATCAATGCGACGATTCTTTCGCTGCTCTACAAGGCTGATCCGAACCAAGTGCGTCTGATCCTGATCGATCCCAAGATGCTCGAACTCTCCATCTACGAAGGCATACCGCATCTGCTCGCACCGGTGGTGACTGATATGCGGCAGGCCGGTCACGCGCTGAATTGGGCTGTGAATGAAATGGAGCGCCGCTACAAGCTCATGTCCAAGTTGGGTGTACGTAATCTTTCTACGTACAACCAGAAAATCGCAGACGCTGAAAAGAAGGAAGAAAAAATCCCTAACCCGTTCAGTCTTACGCCCGATGCGCCTGAGCCATTGGAGAAATTACCGACCATCGTTATCGTGATCGATGAATTGGCAGATCTGATGATGGTCGTCGGCAAGAAGGTGGAAGAGCTGATCGCTCGTATCGCGCAAAAAGCGCGTGCCGCGGGCATACACCTGATACTCGCCACGCAACGTCCTTCGGTCGATGTGATTACAGGTTTGATCAAGGCCAATATTCCGACGCGAATCGCCTTCCAGGTATCGAGTAAGATCGATTCGCGCACCATTCTTGATCAGATGGGTGCCGAGGCGCTGCTCGGCATGGGTGACATGCTTTATCTGCCGCCCGGAACCGGCTTGCCTGTGCGTGTGCACGGCGCGTTTGTATCGGATGACGAAGTGCATCGTGTTGTTAATCACCTAAAATCGCAAGGCGAGCCCAATTACATCGAGGGCATACTGGATGGCGGTACCACCGAAGAGGGTGGCGGCGAGTTGGGTGGTATTGGTGACCCCAGTGGCGAGGCTGATCCGCTTTATGACCAAGCTGTTGCTGTCGTACTTAAAAATCGTCGCGCATCGATCTCATTGGTGCAGCGTCATCTTCGTATCGGCTACAACCGCGCTGCACGTTTGCTTGAGCAAATGGAGCAAAGTGGTGTGGTCTCCACCATGCATTCCAATGGCAATCGTGACATTCTTGTTCCCAATACCAATGCAGAGTAAAAAAATTCAAGGACTGATTCTTTTCGCCGTTCTTCTGTGTGCGCCCTGGATAGTGCAGGCCACTGCCCTTGATCAGTTCAAGGCTTTTGTTGCTGCGACCAAGAGCGCCCGCGGTGAATTCACCCAGCGGTTGGTGAAAGAGGAGGGCGGCAAACTTCAGACATCAAACGCCTCCACGGGCAGCTTCCAATTTGCGCGACCCGGCAAGTTCATCTGGGTCTATCAAAAGCCTTATGAGCAAATCTTGCAGGCGGATGGCGACAAGCTCTACGTCTATGACAAAGACCTCAATCAGGTCACGATCAGAAAACTGGGCAATGCCATCGGATCTTCGCCAGCAGCGATACTGTTTGGTAGCAATGACTTGGAAAAAAATTTCAACCTCTCCGAAGGTGGAACGCGCGACGGTATCGAATGGCTGCAAGCGATACCCAAAACTAAAGACACCAACTTCGAAAAAATTGGTATCGGTCTCAAAGATGGAGTGCCGGTCGCAATGGAATTACGTGACAGTTTTGGTCAGATATCGTTGCTGTCATTTACCCGTTTTGAAAAAAATCCCTCGTTCTCATCCAACCAGTTTCGTTTTGTGATGCCCAAGGGCGCCGACGTACTGCAGCAATAAGCGATGAGTGCCGTCCCACTGGCCGAGCGCCTGCGTCCGACATCGATTGATGAGGTCATAGGTCAGCAGCATTTGCTGGGCACAGGCAAACCCTTGCGTGTGGCTTTTGAATCGGGGCAGCCGCACTCCATGATTCTTTGGGGTCCGCCTGGCGTGGGCAAGACCACGCTGGCCCGTTTGATGGCGCAGGGATTTCAGGCGGAATTCATGGCCTTGTCAGCGGTTTTGTCAGGTGTAAAAGACATCCGCGAAGCCGTCGAGCGCGCGCAACTGTTGCAAGTTACCTCAGCGCGCCGAACGATTTTGTTTGTTGATGAAGTTCATCGGTTCAATAAAAGCCAGCAGGACGCCTTCTTGCCGCATGTCGAGAGTGGCTTGTTTACTTTCATTGGCGCCACCACTGAAAACCCCTCATTCGAAGTCAATAGCGCCTTGCTCTCGCGTGCTGCAGTGTATGTGCTGCAGTCCTTGAGTCAAGATGATCTATTGCAGATGCTCACGCGCGCATTAGCACTCCACGAAGGTATCAGCATCGATGAAGACGCTGCGCTCATGCTCGTCGCCAGCGCCGATGGTGATGGCCGCAAGCTACTCAACAACAC
>JAIXYM010000092.1 GCA_027490255.1 Oxalobacteraceae bacterium
ACACTCTGTCGGCATACCTAAAATTTTTTTTACTATCAGTAGAAAAAAAGGAACTAAATCCCGGACTCTAGGCACGTAAGTCTTGCCGTCTGATGGTTGAGACTATGTGGGCGGCGCCCCTTTATTGAACGCGCCCAAAGAGAGACCGTCATGTCAAACCGCATACCTTACACACCACGCCGTCAATCTCAATCCGAGACGGATACAGAAACGAGCAGCCGCGTTAGCACAGCTTCCTCGAGTGAACAAAGCAGTACTTCAGAGGACGATTCAGAAAAATCACAGAAGATTCCCTTCATAAAGTTGCGAGTAAAGGGCTTCAAATCATACTACTACTTATCTGGTGCGCCAACCCCTGACTCTCGATCCAAAACGGATACAGAAACGAGCAGCCGCGTCAGCACAACTTCATCCAGCGAGCAAAGCAGTGTTTCAGAAGACGATTCAGTAAAAGCTGAGAATGAGCCCGTCATAAAGGCACGGAAAACCCGTGATACGGCGCCCTATGACCCCATGACGTCTGCATCACCCACCGTCAAAAACACGCAGACTGAAGATCAAAAAAGAGCGCGATACGGTCAGGCTCGCAACTTGCCGGCTTACCTGCGTGACAACGATATAAAAAAAATAAAAACGACAAAGCAAGGTGGGGCAGCAGAACTACCACAGCCATCCAAGACTGACGGTCGATGGGATCAGTTTACAAAAGATTTGACCGCAGACGGCAAGCTCGATCTGTTCAGGCTCAGAGAAAACGACATAAGCGAGCTTGTGGCCTGGGTGCGGACTTCTCCCGTTTCTTTGCGTGAGCTTAGCCTATACAATTGTGATATCGACGCTGCCAATGCAAAAAAACTGGCGGAAGCCTTGCGTGGAAACACAACCCTCACTATGCTGAGGCTTGACGGTGTTATCGGTTTTATTGACCGAGCAGCGCTGGCAGAGGCTCTAAAAGTCAACAAAACACTCACTACGCTCTACCTTACCCTCAATAGTTTCAGTGCAGAAGACGTAGAAGCACTGGCAGATGCTCTGAAAGTCAACAAAACACTCACTACGCTCGACCTTAGCCTCAATAAGATCAATGCAAAAGGCGCAGAAGCACTGGCAGATGCTCTGAAAGTCAATAAAACACTCACTAGGCTTAGACTTGCGGGCAACAAAATCGACGCAAAAGGCGCAGAAGCACTGGCAGATGCTTTGGAAATCAATCAAACACTCACTAAGCTTGACCTTTCTTCCAGTAATTTCGGTGCTGGTGGTGCGGTAGCGCTATTGCTAGTGGGAGGCCCACGAGGCAACAAAACCCTCACCACGCTTGACCTTCAAGACAACCAACTCGGTGCAAAAGGCGCGCAAGTGGTGGCAAGTGCTCTGGAAATTAACAAAACCCTCACTACCCTTAATCTTAGCCACAATGATATCGGTGATGTTGGCGCAGAAGCGCTGGCGAGTCGCTTGCGAGGCAATACAACCCTCACTACGCTTAAGATTAAGGACAACGCGATCAGCAATGATGGCGCAGTAGCGCTGGTCAGAGCCTTGCGAGGCAATACAACCCTCACTACACTTGATCTTTGCGATAATGATCTCGAATTTGATGATGTGTTATCGCTGCATAGAGCCTTGCAAGACATTCCAACCCTGGCGACGCTTATCCTTGAGGATAAGGTGATTCAACCGTCGGCACTTGCACAATTTGATTTACAGGCTAGCTCGTCAGAATCTGATCAAAGCTGATCCAGACCCGCCCGTTTTTGTATTTCGGCGAGCGCCTCACGGCGTTCGCTGTAGCGGTCCACCAGATAGTCTGATACATCACGTGTCATTAGCGTGAATTTCATCAGCTCTTCCATCACATCGACCAGACGATCGTAGTAGCTGGAGGGTTTCATGCGGCCGGCCTCATCGAATTCCTTGTAGGCCATTGCTACAGACGATTGATTTGGAATCGTGATCATGCGCATCCAGCGACCGAGTACGCGCATCTGGTTGACGGCGTTGAAGGATTGGGATCCACCACAGACCTGCATCACCGCCAGCGTCTTGCCTTGTGTGGGTCGTATCGCGCCCAAGGCCAGTGGTATCCAGTCGATCTGAGATTTCATGATGCCGGTCATCGCGCCGTGACGTTCGGGTGATGACCAGACCATGCCCTCGGCCCAGGTGCAGAGTTCACGCAGTTCGATAACTTTGGGATGCGACTCGGGTGCATCATCCGGCAGCGGCAATCCTGAAGGATTGAACATCCGTGTTTCCGCACCCATGGTCTGCAGCAGTCGTGCTGCTTCTTCGGCCATCAGGCGGCTGAAAGAGCGCTCGCGCAGCGAGCCGTACAGCAGCAGAATGCGCGGCGCGTGGGTGGATCGCTGTGCCGGAAACAATTTTGTTGTGTCCGGAATTTGGAAACATTCGTTATCCAGTTGGGGCAGGTCGTTATTCATCAAACTATTTTTATTTTAGTGACATGCCCAGCAGCATATCGTTGAGTTTTTTTACAAACCCGGCCGGGTCTGCCAACTGTCCACCTTCGGCCAGCATTGCCTGATCAAACAGGATGCTGCTCCAGTCATCGAACTTGGTTTCCTCGTACTTGAGTCGCTGCACCAGCGGATGATGGGGATTAATCTCCAGCACAGGCTTGGTGTCTGGCGCGCTCTGGCCGGACGCTTTCAGCATCCGCAAGAGATTACCAGAGAGTTCATGTTCGTCCGCCACGAGGCAGGCGGGTGAATCAGTCAGACGGAAGGTTACGCGCACATCTTTAGCTTTGTCGGCGAGTGCAGCTTTCATTTTACCGATGAGTTCTTTGAAGTCGGTTTCGGTTTCTTCTTTCTGTTTTTTCTCAGCTTCGTCTTCGAGCTTGCCGAGATCGAGATCGCCCTTGGCGACCGACACCAGGGTCTTGCCATCGAATTCGGTCAGGAAAGACAGCATCCATTCATCCACACGATCCGTCAGCAACAGAACTTCCACGCCTTTCTTGCGGAAGATTTCCAGATGCGGGCTGCTCTTCGCTGCAGTCCAGCTGTCTGCAGTGACGTAATAAATCTTGTCCTGGCCTTCTTTCATTCGCGCGACGTAATCTGCGAAGGAGACGTTCTGAGCGTCCGTGTCATTGTGCGTGCTGGCAAAGCGCAGCAGCTTGGCAATGCGATCCTTGTTGGTCGCGTCTTCGCCAGCACCTTCTTTGAGCACCTGACCGAACTCTTTCCAGAAGCTTGCGTACTTGTCTTTTTTGTCCTGCTCGTCAGCGTTGGCGAGTTCTTCCAGCATGCCGAGTACGCGCTTGGTGGAGCCTTCGCGAATGACTTTGACGTCGCGTGACTCTTGCAGGATTTCGCGCGAAACATTCAGCGGCAGGTCATTAGAGTCGATCACGCCTTTCACAAAGCGCAGATACACCGGCATCAGCTGCTCTGCGTCATCCATGATGAACACGCGCTTTACATATAGCTTGATACCGCCGCGCTTGTTACGGTCCCACAGATCGAACGGTGCATGGGTGGGAATGTAGAGCAGCTGCGTGTATTCGCTGCGGCCCTCAACGCGGTTGTGCGTCCAAGTGAGGGGTTCCTGATAATCATGCGAAACGTGTTTGTAGAACTCGGTGTACTGCTCGTCGGTGATATCGGATTTGCTGCGCGCCCAGAGTGCGCTGGCCTGATTGACGGTCTCGAGCTCATCGCGAACGACCATTTCTTTTTTCTCTTCATCCCATTCTTCTTTTTGCATGCGAATGGGGAGTGCGATGTGGTCAGAATATTTACGGATCACCGAACGCAGCTGCCAGGCGGACAGAAATTCATCTTCGCCTTCACGCAGATGCAGGGTGATACGCGTACCACGTTTTTCTTGGGTGATGGTTTCGACGGTGAATTCACCTTCACCCGCAGATTCCCAGCGTATGCCCTGATCGGCAGGCAAGCCGGCGCGGCGTGATTCGACGGTGATTTTGTTGGCGATGATGAAGCCGGAATAAAAACCGACGCCAAACTGACCGATCAGTGCCGCGTCTTTTTGCTGATCGCCGGAGAGTCGCGAGAAAAATTCTTTGGTGCCGGATTTGGCAATCGTGCCCAGATGGTCGATTGCTTCCTGCTGTGACAGACCGATGCCATTGTCGGTAATCGTGATCGTGCGCGCTGTTTTGTCAAAGGCGACATCAATGCACAGCTCGCTGTCACTCTCGAAGAGGGCTGCATCGTTGATCGCCTCGAAGCGCAGCTTGTCGGCCGCGTCGGAAGCGTTCGAGATCAGCTCGCGCAGGAAAATTTCCTTGTTGGAGTACAGCGAATGAATCATCAGCTGCAGCAGCTGTTTGACTTCGGCTTGAAAGCCCAGAATTTGCTTGTCGGGTGCGCCCATGGTGTCCTCTGTTAACAAAATTGGCATAAAAATTACGTAAGTGGACGTGACTTTGGGGCGGGAAGTGGAATTTCAAGTCTGTCGCGTATTCGTCATCGTCTTTTTTTGTGGTTGATCGGAGCGAGGGCTGACTCTACAATCCCGCCCACTGCCTGCCCTGTAAGTCACCCTTTCATTCACCCAAAAGCCAAGGAATCCCATGACCATTGCCTCCCGTCTGACCGCCCTCGGAATCACCCTGCCACCCGTCGCCGCGCCGGCTGCCGCCTATGTGATGTACGTCCGCACGGGTAATACCTTGTTCATCTCGGGTCATATTGCCAAAAAAGACGGCAAGCCTTGGGTCGGTCAGCTCGGGCGCGACATGAGCACTGAGCAGGGCAAAGAAGCCGCTCGTGCCGTGGCCGTGGATCTGATGGCAACCCTCAATGCGGCTTGCGACGGCGATTTGTCGCGGGTGACGCGTATCGTCAAGCTGGTTAGTTTGGTGAATTCAACGGCGGATTTCACTGAACATCATCTGGTGACTAATGGCGCATCGGAATTGCTCGGTGAAGTATTCGGCGACGTAGGCAAGCATGCCCGTTCCGCGTTTGGCGTGGCGCAGTTGCCCTTGGGTGCCTGTGTAGAGATTGAAATGGTGGCTGAGATCGCTTGATTGACTGGAAGCGTTTCAGTTTTCTGAAATCAGGTGTCGGCCCGGGCGCTGCGCGCTGCAAAGCGGTGACTGAATTCATCGCGCACCGCATGCACGGTCGCCTGTTCTTGTTGCAGGGTCGCTGCTACATACTGATCCGAGGCGAATAGGGCTTGCTGGTAAATGCTGCTGCAGAGGGCATAGGCTGTTTCGCCTGGCCAGCCGTCACCAAGCAAGGCTTGCGGCAGCTGCGGATCATGCAGCTGCACGCGCCGGTACGCATGAATAAGTAAGGTGCGTATGACAAAGGCCTGTTCGGGATCGACCTCTGCGGCCTGATCTTGCAAGGTCAGTAACGCGTCGAATCGCCGGATGAAATGCCCATAGGATTTGCTGATTTCCTTCAGTGGCCAGAGTTGATGAGCGAGCGTAGTCAGCGGCAGGGCGCCCACCACACTTTGGTCGGCCGCCGACAGCAAGAGCACTTTGTTTCGGGCGCCGGTGCGGCTCAACATTTCAGTCAGTGCTTCGGCTTTGTCGCCGGGGTAAGCGAACACGCCGCTGCCAAGTAGCGCGAAGCCTTCCCATAGCAATTCTTTTTTCAGCGCGTTTTTTTGCGTGGCACTGAGCTGATCCGACATCATCATCAGCAAGCTCCACTGACCATCCCAATCCCGTGACGGCGGGGCGTAGACCCGCTGATGGGCGCGCAGAAATCGTTTTTCGCCTTGCGCACTGAGCCGGTATTGGCTACGGCGACCGCTGCGGCTCGCTTCCAGCCAGCCTTCCTCGACCAACCGAAACACGCTGGTGCGTACCGCGCGCTCGCTGATGCCGAATGGCGCCAGCAGCGATATCAGACTGCCCAGCCACACCGCACCACCGCGTGGGGCGAGCGCGTCGCCAAACACGGTCATCACCAAGGACTTGGCACGGGGCGGATCCTGTCGCAGCTGGCGGGTAATCCAGGGTCGGCTGAGCGGGGCGGTCATGAGGGGTGATTTCAAACGATTAAATGATACGGATTTTTGAGATTATGCAGAATTCGCGTATCATAATCTACATCGCAACCCCCGAGACGAGGAGACCGCCTCATGTATGCACAAATGGTCGAGACCGGTGCCGCCCGACTGCGCGCGGCCGGCGAGCTGAGTGAGCAAGAACATGCCTTTCAGGCGCGGATTGATGCCGGCGTCAAGATTGAGCCCAAGGACTGGATGACCGAGGGTTATCGCAAGACCTTGATTCGTCAGATCTCTCAGCATGCGCATTCCGAAATCGTTGGTCAGCTACCCGAGGGAAATTGGGTAACGCGTGCGCCTACGCTCAAACGCAAAACTATTTTGCTGGCAAAAATTCAGGATGAGGCCGGTCATGGCCTGTATCTCTACAGCGCGGCTGAAACGCTCGGTATATCGCGCGATCAGATGACGACTGATCTTTTGTCAGGCAAGGCCAAGTACTCCAGTATTTTCAATTACCCCACGCTCACCTGGGCTGATGTTGGCATGATCGGCTGGCTGGTGGATGGTGCGGCGATCATCAATCAGATTCCCTTGTGTCGTTGTTCTTATGGCCCCTATGCACGCGCGATGATTCGCGTTTGCAAAGAAGAAGCCTTTCATGCCCGTCAGGGCTATGACTTGCTGATGTCTCTGTGCAAAGGCACGGTAGAGCAAAAGGAAATGGCGCAGGATGCACTGAACCGCTGGTGGTGGCCTGCGCTGATGATGTTTGGTCCGCCTGATCAGGAGTCAGTCAACAGCGCGCAGTCAGCGCAATGGAAGATCAAGCTGTTTTCGAATGACGAGCTGCGTCAGCGCATGGTGGATCAGTGCGTGCCGCAGGCAGAATATTTGGGACTGACTATTCCAGATCCTGATTTGAAATGGAATGCTGAGCGCGGCCATTATGATTTTGGTGCTATTGACTGGTCGGAGTTTTACGCGGTCTTGAAAGGTAACGGCCCCTGCAATCGCGAGCGACTGGCAGTCCGCAATAAAGCCTGGGACGATGGCGCCTGGTTCCGCGAAGGCATGCAGGCAAATGCGGACAAGCACCTGAAGCGTCGTCCACCCAAGGCAGCCTGAGGAGTCATCGGTGAGTAAAGAATGGCCGTTGTGGGAAATTTTTATACGCAGTCAGCACGGACTGTCGCACAAGCATGTCGGTAGCCTGCATGCGCCGGATGCAGAAATGGCGATCAACAATGCGCGTGATGTTTACACACGACGCAATGAGGGTGTTTCTATCTGGGTAGTGCCATCGGAAGATATTGTCGCCAGTACACCGACCGAACGCGGTGAGTTGTTCGAGCCTTCCAATAGCAAGGTCTATCGTCATCCAACCTTTTTCGTCATTCCTGACGAAGTCGGCAATCTCTGAACGATCAATTCATGGATAGCGAAAAATTCACCTGGCTGCTGCGCAATGGCGACAATGCACTGGTGCTGTCGCAGCGACTGTCTGAGTGGTGCGGCAAGGGGCCGGCGCTTGAAGAGGATATGGCGCTCACGAACACCGCGCTCGATCTGCTGGGTCAGGCGACTCTGTGGTTATCGTATGCGGGTGAGCATGAAGGTGCGGGACGCGATGAAGATCAGCTGGCGTTTCTGCGCGATGCGCCGCAATTTCGCAATGTGCTGCTGGTTGAGCAACCCAATCACGATTATGCCGACACGCTGATGCGGCAGTTTTATTTTGATGTCTGGCATTACGAATGGCTGCAAGCCCTGAAACTCTCCAGCGATGCGCGCGTGGCGTCGATTGCAGAAAAATCGGTCAATGAGGTGAGGTATCACGTGCGCCGTAGTACTGACCTGCTGGTGCGATTGGGTGATGGCTCTGACGAAAGCCATCGCCGCATGCAGTTAGCGGCCGATCAGTGGTGGCCCTACACCGGCGAACTTTTTTCAAGCGATGCCATTGATCAAGCGATGGCTGAGCGCGGTATTGCGCCACTACCAGAAACACTGCATGCAAAGTGGACTGCACATCTCATGCAGAGCTTTGCTGCGGCCACACTGACCTTGCCGCCGGCAGATGCATGGATGCACAGTGGCGGCAAGCAGGGTCGGCATTCTGAACATTTGGGTTATATGCTCGCCGAGATGCAGTTCCTGCAGCGCGCCTATCCCGGAGCGCAATGGTGAAGGCGAGTGACGATCAGCTGTGGCAATGGCTGTCGCAAGTCGCTGATCCCGAGATACCGGTGATTTCGGTGGTGGATCTGGGTATTGTTCGTGGTTGGCAGTGGCTGGATGATGAGCGGCTGGAAGTCATGATTACACCCACCTATTCTGGTTGTCCGGCAATGCAGGCGATTGCGGATGACATACGCAGCGCGCTGACGCAGCATGGCTTGAATGAGGTCACGATTGCAACGCAACTCTCACCGGCTTGGACGACGGACTGGATGAGTGAATCCGGCAAGGAGAAACTGCGTGGCTATGGCATCGCACCACCAGCGCAGCGGGCAAGTGAACTGATCGCTGAAAACGTCATCGATATCTCAGCGATGTTCAATCGTGACGCACCTGCGATTGCTTGTCCTCAATGCGGTTCATCGAACACACGGCTGATCAGCCAGTTTGGTTCCACGGCCTGCAAGGCCTTGTATCGCTGTACGGAATGTCTCGAGCCTTTTGATTATTTCAAGCCGCACTGATGAGTCACTTTCATTCATTGTTTATAGATCGTGTGCAGCAGGACACGCGCGACGCGATCATTGTCAGTCTGCGTTTGCCTGATGAACTGCATTCTGCGTTTGCGTATCAGCAAGGCCAGTATCTGACCTTGCGCGCCATGATTGACGGTGAAGACGTGCGGCGCTCTTACTCGCTGTGTTCGGCTGTGCAGGATGAACGGTTGGAAATCGCGATCAAAAAAGTCAGTGGGGGTGTTTTTTCTAGCTGGGCGCATGCGCATCTCAAAGCGGGCATGACGCTTGATGTTATGCCGCCGATGGGAAATTTTCAGGTGCCATTGCAGCCAGCGCAGTCGCGTCACTATCTGGCCTTTGCAGCTGGCAGTGGCATCACCCCGATCTACTCGATTGTCAAGACCAGTTTGCTGACCGAGCCACACAGTCGCGTGACGCTGGTGTATGGTAATCGCGCGTCATCCACTGTGATGTTGCGTGAGGCACTGGCGGATCTGAAAGACCGCTTTCTTGATCGTCTTTCCATCGTTCATGTCATGAGCCGCGAGAAACAAGATATTGATCTGTTCAATGGGCGCATTGATGGCGATAAATGTCGTGCGCTGGCAGAGCATTGGATCAATATCGACGATGTGGATGTCGCCTTTATTTGTGGTCCCGAGAGCATGACCCATCAGGTCTCTGAGACCCTACAATCGCTGGGTATGTTAAAAGACCGGATCAAGACCGAGTTGTTTTCTGCGCCTACGGCTGATAATGCAGCAGCTGCTGCACGTCGCCAGGCGCGTACCAGCGATTCTTCCGCGCTTGGTGCGCAGTGCAATGTCAGTTTTATCATCGATGGTCATCACCATCAGATAACGATGCAGCGCGATAGTCAGTCGCTGCTTGATGCTGGTCTTGCGCATGGCATCGATATCCGTTATGCCTGCAAAGGTGGCATTTGCGCCACTTGTCGCTGTAAGGTCGTTGAGGGCAGGGTGGATATGGATGCCAATCATGCACTGGAAGATTACGAAATCGCGCGCGGTTTTGTTTTGAGTTGTCAGGCCTTCGCTGCCAGTGAACGTCTGGTGCTGGATTTTGATCAGGATAGCTGAGAGGAATATCGTGCAGAACACGGACCCGCAAACGCTCGCACAAGCGACCGCTCAGCATATGTATGCGCAGGATAAGGCCACACAGGGGCTGGGTATCACGCTGATCGATATTCATCCCGGTCACGCACGAATGCAGATGACGGTGCGCAGCGATATGCTGAATGGCCATGGCATGTGCCACGGCGGATTTATTTTTACGTTTGCCGATTCTAGTTTTGCGTTCGCTTGCAATAGCTATAACGTACAAACCGTCGCAGCCGGTTGTAGCATTGAGTTTCTTGCGCCGGCCTTTGAGGGTGAAGTTTTGACCGCATCCGCTGCTGAGCAATCAAAGAGTGGTAAGACGGGGATATATGATGTCGTCGTGAGCAATGCCGATGGCAAGAAGATTGCACTGATGCGTGGCAAATCGCATCAGCTCAAAGGGGAAGTGATACCAACGCAGCCACTCTGATAAAAAGCGCTGTATCAATCATCAAGGAGACACCGCATGAGTAACCGAGCGGATTTGGAGCCGATAGAGACGGCCAGTCAGGATGAATTGCAATCGCTGCAGTTGCAGCGCTTGAAAGCCACACTGCAGCACGCCTACGCCAATGTGCCGCATTATCGACAGCGCTTTGATGAAAAAGGCGTACATCCCGATGACCTGACATCGCTGTCAGATCTGGCGAAATTTCCCTTCACCGGCAAAGAAGATTTGCGCGCCAACTACCCGTTTGGCATGTTCGCTGTACCGCGTGACAAAGTCGTTCGAATACATGCTTCTTCTGGGACCACGGGCAAACCTACGGTGGTCGGATACACGCAAAAAGATATTGATACTTGGTCCGGATTGGTCGCGCGATCGATTCGGGCATCCGGTGGTCGGGCCGGCGATATCGTGCACGTTGCTTATGGATACGGCTTGTTCACTGGTGGTCTGGGCGCGCATTACGGTGCTGAAAAACTTGGCTGCACGGTGATACCAATGTCCGGTGGTCAGACGGAAAAGCAGGTGCAACTGATCACAGATTTTCGGCCCGACATCATCATGGTCACACCGAGCTATATGCTCAATATCATTGAGGAGTTCGAGCGGCAGGGGTTGGATCCGGCAGCCTCCTCGCTGCGTATTGGTATTTTCGGCGCAGAACCTTGGGGCCAGGGCATGCGCGAAGAGATTGAGCAGCGTGCTGGGCTTGATGCGGTAGATATTTATGGCTTGTCCGAAGTGATGGGGCCGGGCGTGGCGAATGAGTGCATCGAGACCAAGGATGGTCCTGTGATCTGGGAAGATCATTTTTATCCCGAGATCATTCATCCAGTCACGGGCGAAGTCATGCCCGAGGGCGAAGCGGGTGAACTGGTGTTTACTTCGCTCACCAAGGAAGCCATGCCCGTCATACGGTATCGTACTCGCGACCTGACGCGTTTGCTGCCGCCAACGGCACGCGCAATGCGTCGCATGGATAAGATCGCCGGACGATCGGATGACATGATGATTATTCGGGGTGTGAATGTGTTTCCTTCACAGATCGAAGAACTACTCTTTCAGCAACCCGCACTGGCGCCGCATTATCAGATTTTATTGACGCGCAACTTGCATCTGGATCAGCTGGAAGTGCTGGTCGAAACCCGCGAGGAAGTTCGACATGGTGACGGTGTTCGTGGTGGCGCGCAGCTGGAGCAGATGATCAAATCCTATATCGGCATTTCCTGTACGGTCACCGTGCTACCGCCGAATGGCGTGGAGCGCACGCAGGTGGGCAAGGCCAGACGAGTCATCGACAAGCGCGTGCAGTCAGTATAAAGACCCGTTGGCTAGGATGTGCTTGTCTTATTCGTCTATCTTATTCGTCTATCTCATTCGTCTTTGATGCGCGCACCATCACTTACTTGCCTGCTGGGGAATCTGACGACTTGTTCACCCTCGCGCAGACCGCTGATGATCTGTACGTCATCGCGGTTGCGCTGACCGATGATGACGGTTCTTTCTCTTGCGCGGTCGTTCTCTGCAACGAATATGTGCCATTCATTACCGACCCGGAAAACACTACTACCCGGTAGTTTCAGTACTGCGTCCTGCTGCCACAGCACGATCCTTGCCTGAATGCGATAGCCATCGCCCAGTGGCCACGGTAAGCCAATCGGGTCGGCAATCACATTCACACGTTGTTCTTCGATGCCCAGTGCTGATACTTTTGTAAATGCGACGGGCTCAACTAGCCTGACGCTCGCCTCCAAAGGCGTATCATCTCCCCAGTCTCTCAGCAGCATGCGCATACCCGGTCGTATTTTGACGGCATCGATCGATAGCACATCAACCACAGCTTCCACCTGTGTTGGATCGCCTATCGTCATGAGCGGCAGGCCAGCGGCTATCGTGCGTTCGCTTTGTTGATTGATCGATAGGACGCGACCGGAAGCGGGGGCAAGCACAGGAGTTTTTCTCTCTGCGGCACGTGTGAACGTGTTGACCGCGGCGCGTACCTCGGTAATAGAGGCTTGGGCTGCTTTGGTACGAGCTTGCGCAGTACTGACACCAGCACGGGCAGTACTTTCGCGAGCGATCAATTGATCGAGTGCTTGCGGCGAGATGAAATGATCCCGAACCAGTAGTCTTTGTCTTTCAAGTTCATGGCTTGCTAATTCGCGAATGATCTCGGCTTCGCGTTGCTGCAATGTCGCTTCTGACCACCGGGCCTGCGCAGCCTGCAGGCGGGCGAGTGCTTGGTCTTTGGCCTGCAGATCAATAGATAAGGGCAAGAGCCAGGCAACGGTATCACCGCGAACGACGGTATCGCCAGTGCGCAGTGTGATCCGCTCTATCGTTGCCGCGATTGGACTGGCAACGATAAAGGCATCGCGCACACGCATGATGCCTTCATTATCAACACTCACACTTAACGTACCTTTCTCGGCGCGGATCAATTGAAGTCGCAAAGGTGCTGGCGTAAGAATCCAGACGATGAGGATGATCGCTGAGATCAACGCGATCACGATCAGCAAGATTTTTTTCCGGCTGAAAAATTTGAAATCATTCACGTGTTTTCAAGACTGCTATCAAATCCAGTTTTTGCAATCGAAGCCATATGGATACCGATGAAGCGAGCCCGGATAGCATGACGACGATTGCTGCAATTAAAAATGTGCGCCCGCTGATGATCAAAGGTATGCGGAATAGCTCTTGTGACAGTAGCTTCGCGATTGCGGCGGCTAGACCATAGCCAATCAGGCAGCCCAATGGAATGGCGATTGTCGTCAGTAACCATTGCTCGGTGAGCAGCAGCACCGTCACTTCCGCGCGAGTGAAGCCAAGAATGCGTAGGCTGGCGAGCTCGGTCGCATGTTCAGAGAGTGCGATTCGAGCTGAGTTGTAGATGATGCCAGCGGCAATGACGCAGGCGAAGATGACAAGAACACTGTTATTGATGCGGATATTTTCTCCGACAGTTGAAAGAAAACTCTGTATGGTGACCTCGCGCAGGCTGGTACTGGCCAGTGCTGGTAATACTTTTATCGCTCGGTAAAACGTTTCAGCGTTGGTTATATCGAGTGCCAGCCAGGCGCCATTCACCATCGGTGTTTTTTGCAGTAGCCGCGACAGGGCCTGAACATCCATGTAAGCAAATGCACCGATGGGTTCATCAAGAATCAACGTCACGGGCACCTCTGTTTTTTGACGTCGCCCGGCCAGAAAATCGATCTCTACCTTGTCACCGATTTGGAGATGAAGCAGATCAGCGAGCATGCGCGAGCACACCAGCCCTTCGGCAGGAAGTTCTATCGAGCGCTCAAGCGCATCCACTGTCAGTCGTAATTGCCGCTGACGTTCGAGGCCAATGATTGCTGTTCTCTTTTCTCGATGACGAACCCTAAGAGCAACGGGCGCAGACAGGAAGCCCTCGGCCCGTAACACGCCGGGCAATCGCGTGAGTTGATTGATGATGTCGGTGGAGTGTTCTTCATTGAATATCACACTGATATCTTCACGTTGCAGCACCCTGTACTGAAATCGGATTATTTCATTGAGCGCATCAAAAGAGAAAAGTCCGGTGATCACCAGCGCAGCCGACATCGAGAGACCGAAAATCGTCAGCGACGTTTTAAGTGGCGTTCGCAAGAGGTTGCGCAATACCATGCGTAGGACCAGAGGTAAGCGCTGCCAAAGAGATAATCTCTCCAGACTGTTTCGTTGATAGCGCAACGGAGATTCGGGTCCCATGGCCTCGGCAGGTGTCATTTGTAAAACCCGATATACGGCAAGACCCGAACCTAGCAGGGCAGATAACAGGCTGACGATCAGCGCCGTCAGCACCAGTGACGCAGAGAGTGAAAAGGAGAGTGTCGGAAAGTGAAAAAAGCGTGCGTACAAGTGAGCCAGCCCATGACCCAGCCAACTGCCCAGTGCAATACCTATGAGGCTGCCGGTAGCTACCGTGAGCAGGGCAAACTGCATGTAGTGGCTGGCGATAGCCGCATTGCTGAAGCCAAAACTCTTTAGCAAGCCGATCTGCATACGCTGCAGAGAACTTAGCCTTAACAAGACGTTATGAACCAGGAAGGCAGCGACACTCAGAAAAATAGCCGGAATGACAGTGGCGCTTACTTTAGTTTGCGCCAGTTCATTGCTGATGAACTGATGCGAGAGTTGGTCTTCACGGCCAATAGCGCCCAGCCCACCAAAGGGTTCTAGCAAGCCATCAAGCCGATGAATGACCTCTGCTTCGCTTGCGCCGGGCGTGAGCGTTAGAACGATGTCATTACAGCCTTCACGCATATCAAGCAAGCTGCCGAGCGTTTCTTGATCCATCCACAACACACCAAAACGACGATAGTCCGGAAAGCCTGATCCGCGCGCTTCATTAATGTATTCCGGTGAAATGGCGATACCGGTGACGTTCAGACTTTCACGGCGGCCATTGATCACTGCCTGTAAAACAGCACCTGCTTGCAAGGTGTTGGCATGGGCAAAGGCTTCGCTGATGAGAATTTCATGGCGATTGCCGGCGTCAGGGAGTCGGCCTGCGCGCAGATAAACCCGGTTGAGATCATGTTGATTTGCAGGGTTCAGGGAGACGAGTCGTCCGGTAGCTGGCTCGTTGAGTCCCGGTACGTCGAGTGGCGCATCGAAAACGACTCTCGCCTGTACGTCCGCTACACCGTCTATGTTGCGTATCGCGCTGGTAATTCCCAAAGGCGCGCGGCGTACGCTGGCAAAGACATCGGCGAAACGGTACTGCTGGTAGTAAGTATGTTGAGCAAGTCGTAGTGCTTCATAAGCACCCCGCATCGTGACCAGACTCGCAATCCCGCACATTGCCACGGCTGCGATAGCGATTGCCTGAGCGCGCAAACGCCATAGGTCGCGCAAGAGCTTCAGCTGCAGTGAGGTCAGGTGGATCACCAAGCGAGCGCAGACGCAGGCAGGCGTGTTGCATTGCGCGTGATGCCCGTAATGCGACCGCTTCCGAGCGAGATGACACGATGTGCCATACCAGCGATGGCGGCATTGTGGGTGATTACTACAGTGATGGCACCAAGCTCGGCATTCGCCTGCGCCAGCACATCCAACACCAGTCGGCCGGTTGCTACATCCAGCGCACCCGTCGGCTCATCGCAGAGCAGAATGTCGGGACGCTTAGCGATCGCACGTGCAATAGCCACGCGCTGCTGCTCACCGCCAGAGAGTTGAGCAGGGAAGTGAAACAGGCGGTTATCCAATCCCACTCGCCGCAGTGCCTCGGTAGCGGCCATCGGTGCTGCGCTGATCTCGGTGACTAGCTCGACATTTTCCAGCGCAGAGAGGCTGGGGATGAGATTGTAAAACTGGAAGACAATGCCGACGTGCTCACGTCGAAACCGAGTCAACTCGTCATCGCTGGCTCGGGTCAATTCCCAGTCCAGGTAATGCACGCTACCCTTTGTCGGTTTATCCAGACCGCCGAGAATATTGAGCAAGCTTGATTTGCCACTGCCTGAAGCACCGAGCAAAACAAGGAATTCACCCTCATACAAATCAAGATCAATAGAGCGCAGTGCGTCAACATGGACTTCACCCATCTGATAAATCTTGTCCACGCCACGTAACGAAAAAATGGTACGCGGAGATTCTGTCGATAGCATGCACTCCCCAGTCGGCAAGTGGCAGGGGAGCATGGATTCGAACCACGTCATCCGGCTTGGACACCGAGCGGCCCCCGCTGGGCACTCCCCTATTGCATTGATGATGCCGATGCGCTGGTTACGCCCGTTGAGCCATCACAGTCGCGCGGAGATTCTGCTTGGCGGCGGTCAACTCTTGATGCATCTGCGCGCTAAATAATCGTACCGGGCGCTTGTCTTGTCAGGCCATCGGTGGCGTAACGGCTGCTCGTAGTACGGGCGAACTAGGCCGTACTGTGGGCATCGGTACGTTTTTCGTTTGACGGATAGAGACAGGCTCCAGCTTGATCAAGCAAGATTTCTTCATCTTCAGGGCCATTCATGTCGAATCACCTTCCGGTATCTGTTACATCACTAAATTTAGGATCGTCAGCGGCGATCCAGTCTGAGGCACTGCCGCTTGGGTCTGAAATCTTCAGTGAGATCGTCAGTGAAATTTATAAGCATTCGGTACCTGCATTTGCATCAATGGCACTGGACAGACTGCAGGGGAGCTTGTACGCATCACTGCGCTATCTGGAATTAAGTGATCCTGAGCAGAGACCGCCAAATACCTGGGTTGGGTATCGCAGTGGTGAGATTGTTGGCGTGCTGCTTTTTCGAGTTGATGGAAAGCGTGTAACCGTACTGTGCGAGGTCGTCACTCTTGATTCACCGCAGATAGATGCGTTTGCAGCCAGTGTTTTCTCGAATTTTTCTGGTATTCGTCATGTCGCCTTCAATGCTGTCAGCGTATCGGTACCGCCTAGTTCATTTCCTACACAGGTTTTTTCTTTTTCAGAGAACTATGTACTTAATCTGCCTCCGTCCACTGAGGCCTACATGGCTGGACTGGGTAAATCTACCCGCCAAAGTCTGCGCGGGTATCGCAATCGTCTGCTACGGGATTTTCCTGACTTTAGTTGGACAGCCTATGCCTGTGATGAACTCACCGTTGAGCAGCAGCGTCAGCTGGTGTTGATACTGCAGCGCTTCAAACGCGATGGCATGGCCGCTCGTGGAAAATCAGCGGCTATTGATGAAACCGAAACGAAAAATTTTCTAGCGATGGCAGCCGAGTGCGGCTTGTTCGGAGTCGCTCAGGTTAACGGGCGTATCTGCGCAGGTGCATTTTCCTGCCGCATTGGCGATAGCTATGTGATGCTCTTGTCGGCAAGCGATCCTGCGATGAGTATCTACCGTCTGGGTTTGCTGGCTTGTCTGTGGTCTGTGACGGACTGTATTAACCGGGGTGGTCGACGGTGTCACATGCTGTGGGGGCGCTATCAGTACAAGCATCAGTTGCTTGCCGAACCCCAAAGTCTCTATCGCTTGATCGTCTATCCTTCGGTAACGCAGATGTTGATGCAACCACTCATTGTGCTGCAGATATTTTTTCATGGCTGTTATGTCCGTAGCGTTCAGCGTCTTCAGAAGCATTTAGAAAAAGAAAAAAGTCCTGGTTGGCAATGGATTTACTATCAATTGCGATCTTTGAAAAAAGCACTGGACGTATTTAGAAAAAAATTCAAATGGATCAACGCAAGGAATCTGGATATTGCTACCGATGTTGCTATGGTGGCTAATGTTAATGAAAATACAGACCGCAGCACGGCTGTTGATGTCGTGAGCGCCTCGCGTACGAACACGATTGGCACGGCGACGCATTCTCGCTGTCCAATGCAGGCACTATGAAGATGTTGCATCAGTGAATGCTGCATTGATGGAGTTAAATCGAGCCTCTTGAATGGATATGCCAGCACAAACTATTGCCACATACCTGAAGCGATTTCCTGAATCTGAAGTGGGTAGTCCTACACACACCGTCGAGGAAAAGCCTTCGGGGCCGACCGCACCGGATCGCTTGTTCCACGCCGTCATGGCACGTTTTACCGGAGGTCTTTCCCCGGGCAGTCTTGTGCTGGCGTTTGCAGATTGGGCGGTGCATTTATCCCACTCGCCCGGCAAACAGCAGATACTTCAGGAGAAGGCAGTACGTAAGACGACTCGCTTTGCACTCTACGTGATGCGACAGCTATCCGGACATCAGTGCGGACCTTGCATCAACCCGCTTGTGCAAGATGAACGCTTTCTTGCGCCGCAATGGCAGCAATGGCCATTCTGTTTCATCTACCAGAATTTTTTGCTGCAACAGCAGTGGTGGCATAACGCGACAACGGGTATCGGTGGTATGTCCAAGCATCATGAGGACGTGGTCGCTTTCGCTGCTCGCCAATACCTGGATATGCTATCTCCAGTGAATTTCATTCTGACGAACCCCGAGGTGCTTGAAGCGACACTCTTGGAAGGCGGCAGAAATCTACTGCGCGGTTGGGAATATTTGATCGAAGATGGGGAGCGGTCAATTGGCGGTCACCCGCCGATGGGTGCAGAAAAATTCCGTCCCGGCAAAGAGGTTGCGATTACGCCGGGACGAGTTATCTATCGAAATCGTCTGATGGAACTGATTCAGTATGCGCCACAGACAGCAGAAGTTTTTGAAAAACCTTTACTGTTTGTGCCGGCTTGGATCATGAAGTATTACATTCTTGATTTGTCGCCGCATAATTCACTGATTAACTATCTGGTTGGCCGGGGACATACGGTTTACATGATTTCATGGTGCAATCCAGATGCGGAGTATCGTGATTTCGGCATGGATGACTACATGCAGATGGGTGTGCTTGAGGCACTGGAGCAGGTGAGGCGACGCAGCTCGGGTCACCAAGTCCACACGGTGGGCTATTGTCTTGGTGGCACTTTACTGGCGATCACCGCGGCATGGCTGGCGCAACAGCATCACAAAGATATTGCGTCTATGACCTTGCTTGCTGCGCAAGCCGACTTTACCGAAGCAGGGGATTTGCGACTGTTCATCGATGACAGTCAGCTGGACTATCTGGATGATCTCATGTGGAACCAGGGCTACCTCGATAACCGGCAAATGGCAGGTGCGTTTCAGTTGCTGCGCTCACATGACCTGATTTGGTCGCGCGTGGTCAGCCACTATTTACTCGGACGACGCGAGACCCTGAATGATCTGATGGCTTGGAATGCTGATGCAACGCGTATGCCCTATCGCATGCACAGCGAGTATCTACGTCGATTATTTCTGAACAATGATTTGTTTTCCGGTCGTTACAGCGTCAATGGTCGTCCACTTGCTCTGTCGGATATTCGTGTTCCAGCTTTTCTTGTTGCGACCGAGACGGATCACGTGGCGCCTTGGCGCTCGGTTTATAAATTGAATTTATCTTACAGCGCCGACCTGACTTTTCTGCTGACCTCCGGTGGCCACAATGCCGGTATTGCGAGTGAGCCGGGACATCCACGTCGTTTCTATCGCACGTCGCTCTTTCCGCAAAATGATAACTATATCGATCCGGAGCGCTGGTACCAGCAGACCCAACCCGAGCAAGGCTCCTGGTGGCCGCGATGGGCTGAGTGGCTTGAGCGAGAGCAAAATAGTATTCCCTCGAAATCTATCCCGCCGAGCGAGATGTCTGGGTTGCCTGATGCGCCAGGCGCTTATGTGCTGCAAAGCTGAACCGCATTACTGAATGGTGCCGGTATCAGCGCCTCCGGCTAGTGTCGCTGTATTGCCGCTGTATTGCCGCTGTGTTGTCGCCCTATTGTCGTTTCCCATCTTCGTCGCAGCCCGTGTACAGGTTGGTATCCATCTGTGTGGGTTACCATTCGGGTTGATTGAAATTTCTCTGATCCCATGGCGCAAACAGAAATACGACCCGGACAATCTGTCGAACTGCTCAAGGAATTACATATCCTCACGCGCGACGGAAAAATGAATCAGGATAGTCGCCGCAAGCTCAAGCAGGTGAATCACCTGTGTCAGTTTATTGAACCACTGCTGGCTCAGTTACGTGAGGGTGAGCGGGCGTTGTCGTTGGTCGATCATGGTGCTGGTAAATCCTATCTGGGTTTCATTCTCTATGATCTTTTTTTGAAAAGTATCAACGACGACTCGCATGTGTACAGCATCGAAACTCGCGCTGAGCTGGTAGAACGTTCGCGCGAGTTAGCGAGTCGTTTGGATTTTGAGCGTATGTCGTTTCTGCATTTGTCAGTTGCAGAATCCATTTCATCGTCCCTGCTGCCCGATACCGTAGATATCGTCACCGCATTGCATGCCTGCGATACTGCGACTGATGATGCGATTACCTTTGCGTTGAAAAAGAAAGCGCGATTTATCGTGCTAGTGCCGTGCTGTCAGGCGGAGGTGGCGGCGACATTGCGCCGTCTGAAAGGGCGGTCATTGGCGCGCGATGTGCTGACCGAGATCTGGCGTCATCCCATTCATACCCGTGAATTCGGGAGTCATCTAACCAATGTGTTGCGTTGTCTGCAGCTGGAGGCGCATGGCTATCAGTTGAATGTGACCGAGCTGGTTGGCTGGGAACATTCGATGAAAAATGAGCTGATTGTTGCCAGTTACAAGGATCTGCCGCGCGAGAATGCTGTGCGCAAGCTCAGTCGCATCTTGCAGGAGTTGGGGATTGATGAAATGCAGCAGCGCTTTTGGTTGCCGCCAACAGCATCACCTACTGTTTAGTGTTGACCTTCAACCTGTCGGGTACGGTGAAGCGTCGTGGATGGCAATGAATGGGTGCCCAAAAGAATTTCATGCAGCAGCAGACTGAAGCTGACGATCAGCAGCAGCATCGCAAACACAAACAGGAAAGCGATCAGGGAATCCAGTTTTAGATGTTTCGCGTCATCGATGAAGAGCGTTACGACGACAGAAAACACGATGATCATGCAACTGGTGGAAGTGCCGAGTGCGCGATGAATGGCGGTTGTCCGACGGCGCAGCACACTCAATTCATGGGTCAGCGCTGCGCGAAGGCCGTTGTTGACGGATAGTCGCTGTTCCAGTACTTCCCGGCGGTCACTGATACGTTCAAGACGGTTGTTCAGAACACGTAGTTGCAGCATCACGCCCAGCAACAAAAACGCCGGGGTGACGGCAAGACTAATGATATTGGTGATGTCTCCGAACAGCGACAACATGAAAGTATCCGGTGCTAGTGAGTGGGTCGGCTGGTTTGAGCAGACAACGGTTATTGAGCTTGATTGTAGCCTGACTCTGAAAAATCTTGCTTGGGTGCGTGGTCGGGATGGCCGTTTTTCGGGGCTGTGCGGAGTAAGACAGCCTTTGTTAGCTTTAATTGTTGGCGAACAAATAATTCATTTTGTTTTTTTTGGGAAATAGAATAAGTTGTCGGGTTGGCGGAAAACTGGATAAATCAGGTTTTCAGGCGAGCCTGTGGCGCTGCGCTACCTAAGGTCCATGAAAATCAATGGTTTAGTACCCGGTTCGGTGCAATCCAAGTCCGCAGATTTGTTCTGAACGCGCTCAAGTAGTACTTGCCGGTGGCTGCCGACCGGCAAAATTATTAAAAACAAAACGTTTTACAGGGGGAGTATTAGTATGGATTTCAACCTCTCGGCAGCGCAAGCCGAGTTGCAACAGCGCACCCGTCAATTTATCCAAGAACAGATTATTCCGATGGAGCGGGATCCGCGCTGCACGCCGCATGGCCCCACGGATGAACTGCGCCTAGAAATGGTGGCGAAAGCCCGCAAAGTAGGTCTGGTGTCACCGCACGTATCGGAAGAATTCGGCGGTCTGGGTCTGGACCACGTCGGCAAGGCGATCGTCTTCGAGGAGGCGGGCTACTCGCCGCTGGGCCCGGTGGCGATGAATATCTTTGCGCCGGACGAAGGCAATATGCACATGATGGAAGTAATCTGCACCCCAGCGCAGAAAGAGCGCTGGTTGCGACCGCTGGCGGAAGGGCGCATTCGCTCCTGTTTTTGCATGACCGAACCAGCGCCAGGTTCAGGTGCCGATCCGTCGATGCTGCAGACGATGGCGGTTCGCGATGGTGACGATTATGTGATTAATGGCCTGAAGTGGCTGATCACGGGTGCGACGGGTGCATCGTTTGCGATCATCATGGCCAAGCTTGAAGATGGCAGCGCCACCATGTTCCTCTCCGATATGGATGCGCCGGGTATTACCGTGGAGCGTCAGATGGACGCGCTCGATACCTGTTTTGTGGGCGGTCATGGCGTGGTGCGTTTCGAAAATCTGCGTGTGCCTGCTGAAAATGTACTTGGTGCGCCGGGCGAGGGATTCAAGTACGCGCAGGTGCGCTTGTCACCTGCACGCCTGACGCATTGCATGCGCTGGCTCGGTGCTGCGCGGCGCTCGCATGACGTGGCGCTGCGCTACGCTGCCACGCGTCAGGCGTTTGGCAAATCGCTGGGTCAACACGAAGGTGTGGGTTTCATGCTCGCAGATAACGAGATGGACATGCACTGTACAAGGCTGGCGGTCTGGCATTGCGCCTGGGTGCTTGACCAGGGACATCTGGGTACCCGCGAGTCCAGCGCGGCGAAAGTGATTTCGTCGGAGGCGATCTGGCGCGTGATTGACCGCAGCGCCCAGATTCTGGGCGGCAGTGGCATGACGCATGAAACCATCGTCGCCCGGATTTTTGCCGATGCCCGATCCTTCCGAGTCTATGACGGCCCGAACGAGACGCATCGCTGGAGCCTGGCGAAGCACGCGTTGAAAAATCTGCGTCCCTGAGAGAGGCTGAGCATGGCAGACATCATTCTTGAAACACGAAATCTGACGCGCGAATTCAAAGGTTTCGTTGCGGTCAATGAGGTGAGCCTGCATGTGCAGCGAGGTCATATCCATGCGCTGATCGGCCCCAATGGTGCTGGCAAAACGACTTGCTTCAATCTACTGACCAAATTCCTTGAGCCTAGTTCGGGTCAGATTTTGTTTAATGGGCGTGACATCACCATGCTGCAACCAGCGCAGATTGCGCGTATGGGCATTATTCGTTCATTCCAAATTTCTGCGGTGTTCCCGCACCTGACCGTGCTTGAAAACGTACGCATCGGATTGCAGCGTAATTTGGGTACCTCATTTCATTTCTGGAAGAGCGAGGCGACACTCGAGCAGCTCAATGAGCGCGCGATGGCCTTGCTTGAGGAAGTGGGTCTAGCAGAATTTGCCCCTAGCTTGACGGTGGATCTGCCCTATGGACGCAAGCGCGCTCTTGAGATCGCGACCACGCTGGCCATGGAGCCAGAGTTGATGCTGCTGGATGAGCCTACGCAGGGCATGGGTCATGAGGACGTGCGTCGTGTGACGGATTTGATCAAAAAAGTATCCAAGGGTCGCACGGTGCTAATGGTGGAACACAATATGAGTGTGGTGGCGGGTATCTGCGATCGCATCTCGGTATTGCAGCGCGGAGCGATCCTCGCCGAAGGTGATTACCAGACCGTATCGCAGAATCCGCAAGTGCTCGAGGCCTATATGGGTAGCGCAACGGCACTGGAAGGAGCGCACTGATGACGCTGGCACTGGAAATCAGCAAGCTGCAAGCTTGGTATGGCGAATCACACATTCTGCATGACGTGAATTTTTCGGTGGCCGAAGGCGAAGTGGTGACGCTGTTGGGGCGCAATGGCGCCGGTCGCACCACCACGCTGCGCGCGATCATGGGACTCACCGGACGCCGTGAAGGTTCGATCAAAATCAATGGTCAGGAAACGATCAATTTGCCGACACATCGGATTGCACATCTGGGCGTAGGCTATTGCCCTGAAGAGCGTGCGATTTTTTCCTCGCTCTCTGCTGAAGAAAATCTGATGCTGCCACCTACCCTGAAAGCGGGCGGCATGTCGGTTGATGAGATTTATCAGATGTTTCCCAATCTGGCCGAACGCCGCCACAGTCAGGGCACGCGGCTCTCTGGTGGTGAGCAGCAGATGCTGGCGGTCGCGCGTATTTTGCGCACGGGCGCGAAGCTGTTACTGCTGGATGAAATTTCCGAAGGTCTGGCGCCAGTGATTGTGCAGGCGCTGGCGAAGATGATCCTCATGCTGAAAAAACAGGGCTACACCATCGTGATGGTGGAGCAGAATTTCCGTTTCGCAGCGCCGCTGGCGGATCGTTTTTATGTGATGGAGCACGGTCAGATTGTCGAGCAGTTTGCTGCACCTGAACTGGCATCGAAAATGAACGTGCTCAACGAGCTGCTGGGAGTCTAGTATGGAAATTTTCGGCATATCCACATCAGCTTTGCTTGGCCAGCTCTTGTTGGGACTGGTCAATGGATCGTTTTATGCGATGTTATCGCTCGGCTTGGCGGTGATTTTCGGTCTGCTCAATGTGATCAATTTTGCCCACGGTGCGCTTTACATGATGGGCGCCTTTTTCGCGTGGATGGGGCTGCAGTATTTCGGCATTAATTACTGGGTGATGCTGCTGGTGGCACCTTTGTTGGTGGGCGTGTTCGGCATCATCATCGAGAAAACCATGCTGCAATGGTTGTATCGGCTGGATCATCTTTATGGTTTGCTGCTGACCTTCGGCATTACGCTGATGTTGGAGGGCATATTCCGCTCGTTCTATGGTGTGTCGGGGCAGCCGTATACAGTGCCTGCGTTGCTGGCGGGCTCGACTGATCTGGGCTTCATGAACTTGCCGAACTATCGTGCTTGGGTGGTGTTGGCGTCGATCATCGTGTGCCTGGCCACTTGGTTCGTGATCGAGAAAACCCGACTGGGTGCGTATCTGCGTGCCGGTACCGAAAATCCGAAAATGGTGGAGGCCTTCGGTGTGAACGTGCCCTTGATGGTAACGCTGACGTATGGCTTCGGTGTGGCACTCGCCGGTTTTGCGGGTGTACTTGCTGCACCGGTGCTGCAAGTCTCGCCGCTGATGGGATCGAATCTGATCATCGTCGTATTTGCCGTCGTGGTCATTGGTGGCATGGGCTCGATTTTGGGCTCGATTCTGACTGGGCTGGGCTTGGGCATCATCGAAGGTTTCACCAAGGTGTTGTACCCGGAGCTGTCTTCGACGGTTGTGTTCATCATCATGGCGATTGTCTTGCTGATTCGCCCGGCCGGCTTGTTCGGTCGCGAAAAATAAGGAGTGCCTGCGATGTTGAAAAAAATCGGTTATGCCGCCGTGCTGCTGATCGCGCTGGTAGCGCCCTTTGTGATGTACCCCGTTCTGCTGATGAAGATCCTGTGCTTTGCGTTGTTTGCCTGTGCTTTTAATCTGCTGATTGGTTTCACAGGTTTGCTGTCCTTCGGTCATGCGGCGTTTTTTGGTGGCGCATCGTATATCGCCGGTCATGCCTTGAAAGTCTGGGGCGTACCGACCGAGCTGGGTATTTTACTGGGCGTGGTCTTTGCTGCGATCGTGGGTCTGGTGATGGGCAAGCTGGCGATTCGTCGTCAGGGTATTTACTTCACGATGATCACGATGGCGCTGTCGCAGATGTTGTTCTTCGTTTTTCTGCAAGCGCCGTTTACCGGCGGCGAAGACGGACTGCAATCTATTCCGCGCGGTACCCTGCTGGGGGCGATTGATCTTAAAAATGATCTGACCATGTATTACTTGGTGCTGGGTATCGTGGTGGCTTCTTTCCTGCTGGTGGTGCGCATTATTCATTCCCCCTTTGGTCAGGTGCTCAAGGCAGTGCGCGAGAATGAGCCGCGCGCGATCTCACTGGGTTATGACGTTGATCGTTACAAGCTGCTTGCGTTTGTTTTGTCTGCCGCGCTCGCGGGTCTGGCGGGATCTACCAAAGCGCTGGTACTGGGTTTTGGCACGCTAACTGATGTGCACTGGTCGATGTCGGGTCTGGTGGTGCTGATGACGCTGGTCGGTGGTATGGGTACGCTGTTTGGCCCAGTGCTGGGTGCCATCATCATTATCGCGCTTGAAAACAAGCTGGGTGATATGGGTACCTGGTTGGCGTCCGTGACGCATATTGATTGGTTCAATACGATAGGCGAGTCTGTCACGATGGTGACGGGTTTGATCTTTGTGATTTGCGTGCTGGCGTTCCGGCGCGGCATTATCGGTGAGCTGGTAGCGCGTTTACGCTAACAAGTTCGTCAACTGATTCTTCTGAGAGCGATTTTTTATGAGCAATCCAAAATTTCACTGGGATGATCCTTTGTTGCTGGACCAGCAGCTGACGTCGGATGAGCGTATGGTGCGTGACGCTGCTGCAGCCTATGCGCAGGAAAAACTGATGCCTCGTGTGCTGGAAGCATTTCGCCACGAAAAAATGGATACCGCGATTTTTCGCGAAATGGGCGAGCTGGGCTTGTTTGGCCCTACGATTCCTGCCGAATACGGCGGCGCTGGTCTGAACTATGTGAGTTATGGTTTGATTGCGCGCGAGATTGAGCGCGTGGATTCTGGATTTCGTTCGGTGATGAGCGTACAAAGCTCGCTGGTGATGGTACCGATTTTTGAATTCGGCAGCGAAGCACAAAAGCAGAAATATTTGCCCAAGCTCGCTACAGGTGAATGGGTGGGTTGTTTCGGTCTCACCGAGCCTAACCACGGCTCCGATCCCGGCAGCATGGAAACACGTGCTAAGCGTGTGGATGGTGGGTATTCACTGAGTGGTGCCAAGATGTGGATCACAAACAGTCCGCTGGCTGATGTGTTTGTCATCTGGGCCAAGGACGATGACGGCGATATCCGTGGCTTTATTTTGGAAAAAGGATGGAAGGGGCTGAGCGCGCCCAAGATTCAAGGCAAGGTGGGTATGCGAGTTTCCACCACGGGCGAAGTCGTGATGGACAATGTGTTTGTTCCCGAAGAAAACATGCTGCCCAATGTGCGCGGCCTTAAAGGGCCGTTTACCTGTCTGAATTCGGCGCGTTACGGCATCGCTTGGGGTGCCTTGGGTGCAGCAGAATTCTGCTGGCATACCGCGCGTCAGTACACACTGGATCGCAACCAGTTTGGGCGACCATTGGCTGCGACACAGTTGGTGCAGAAAAAATTAGCCGACATGCAGACGGAAATCACACTGGGTTTGCAGAGCTGCCTGCGTCTCGGACGCATGAAAGACGAGGGCACTGCGGCGGTGGAAATCACGTCCATTATGAAAAGAAATTCGGGTGGCAAGGCACTGGACATTGCGCGCACAGCACGCGACATGTTGGGTGGCAATGGCATCAGCGATGAATATGGCGTCATTCGCCATGTGGTGAATCTTGAGGTGGTCAATACCTACGAGGGTACGCACGATGTACATGCGCTGATTCTCGGCCGTGCGCAAACGGGACTGCAGGCATTCTTCTGAAAACGCGCATTAGGTAGTACGCATCGCATCAAAGCGCAGACGTACCATGTTGATATGTTCGCGCAAAACGTAGAGCTGGTCGGCAAATGCGATTGGTAGATGCAGGTTGTCGACAGAATTCTCAACTTCCATAAGACGCTGATGTAGTTCATCAAGCTGTTCGGGTGTCTGGTTGAGTTGCATTTCCCGTTCAATTTTTATGAGCATGCCGTACCAGCGGTAAATCCTGGAGCGGATTCGCCACCGGTACAACGGTGGAATTGCTCGGGACAGAGGAATAAGTACGATCAGCGAAGGTACCAATACGATCAGAATGCGGTCTACCAGACTCGCGAGCCAGAAGGGCAGGCGCCGGTACTCCAGCGGTGATCCAGAGGTGTAATAACGACGTGCCTCTTCGCTCAGCGGGATGATGTGCTCCACTGCTTCCGGAAATTCTTTAGGTTTGCGGAATATGCTGGGTTTGCCGTGAACCTCATGCGCCGCCTCGAGTAACAGATCGGAAATCGCCGGATGTAAGTTGGATCGCGCAATCAATTCTACTGGGGTGCCAACGAGCTGAATATCCTGTTTCGGAATATCCAGTCCGAGATCAAAGCTGCCCTTGGGAGCAGTCAGACGCGATAGGTAGGGCAGGTTACGCAAGTAGCCATCGGCCTGCAAAAAACTCATCAGATGCACACCGGGCAAGCGCATCAACTCGCGCATGGTATGCGTGCGCGTCAGTTCACTGGTCGTAAAAATCACATCGACCTTTTTCTTGCGAAAGGCATCTATTGCGTCGTCACCATCGATTTCCAGCAGGGTGACGTCAGTGGCCGTCATGCCATTTTCTTTTAGTAGCTTGAGCGACAGCGTATTGGTCCCGCTACCTTCGGGGCCGATTGCAATTTTCTTTCCTTTGAGTTCAGTGAGATGATCGATGTCACCACGGCCCCGGTAGAACACCATGAACGGCTGTACATACATCGTGCCTAGCGACATGATGCCGTGTGTTTTATCTTCGTCGACCAAACCTGCCTGAACAAAGCCGACATCGATGGTTCCGTTTTCTTTTTGCAGCAGATTAAGATTTTCTTCGGAGCCGTCGGTCGTCACAATTTTGACTTTGATGCCATGTTTGGAAATCAGCTCAGCATATTTTTTGGCGTTATTCTCAAAACTGCTGCCCGCTTGACCGCCTGCGATGACGAGGGTATCTGGGGGTGCCGGGCGAATCATCTTGAAGCCCAGCCAGCCGATACCAATCGTTAGCAACAAACCGGGGATCAGCAGAATTATCATGTCGCGCCAGGACACGATCATGAGTTTGTTCAGCGAATCGCTGACCATGTTGGGGAGAGGTTTTATTATATTTTTCTTTGTCATGAGTACTGTCCCGTGAATTTGCAGTGGCCGACGGTTTCAATCTCATAGCATTAGTATTTAATTAATGCTCAGGCCTTGCAGACGTGACTATACCGGAGAGCTATTCTTTTTTGCTGTGGACGTTTGCAAGGCGTGTGCGACGAAAGCTTCATGGGTACTCAAAAATATGTGGTCATGCATTTTTTCACCCAGAGGCGTACTGCGTAATCGGTCGAGTACCGGCCCCTTGACCTCGGCGAATTGGAGTGTGATATTTCGTGCTGCCAAATCCTTTTGCATATCGGTCAGCATGGCGAGCGCTGTTGAATCGAGTTGATTGACAGCGGAAAGAATCATTAGAACGGTGCGTGTATCGGTATTCGATTGAATCAGGGCTTCGACTTTTTCTTCGATGATTTGCGCATTTGCAAAATACAGACTTTCATCGATTCGCAAGGCAATCAATCCACTTAAGGTGTCGACCTGATGTCGATCGATGTTACGAAAGTGCTCAGTACCCGGTACGCGGCCGACGACGGCCATGTGTGGGTGACTGCTGCGCCAGACCAGTACCGCTAGTGAAAGCGCGACACCGAGCAGTATCCCTTCTTCCACGCCCAGAAAAATCACGCCAGCAAAGGTGAGCAGAAGCGACACCGCATCAGCTTTGTCATACCGCCATGCCTCGCGCAGCGTGTGCCAGTCGAGTAACCCGAGTACGGCAACGATGATGGTGGCGGCGAGCACACTGACAGGCAGGTAGTAAAACCAGCCGGTGAAGGCTGAAATGACGATGGCCATCAGCACGGCGGAGATAACACCAGCCGCGGGTGTATTCGCACCAGCAGAAAAATTAACAACGGATCGTGCAAAACCGCCCGTCACTGGGTAGCCACCGGAGAAGGCGCTGGCGATATTGGCGGCGCCTATGCCGAGCAGTTCACGATCAGGTGAAATGCGTTGGCCACGTTTGAGCGCTAGCGATTGTGCGACGGAGACACTCTCGACAAACCCGACCAGCGAAATGAGCAGGGCAGGCAGCCACAATGCCTGTGTCTGTTGCCAGCTGATTTGTGGCAGCCCGATGCTGGGTAGACCTGAGGGAACTTGTCCGACGATGGCCACTTGCGCACTTTGATCAAGACCCGTGCTTGCAACGATCGCAGTCGACATGATGACGACAGCCATGGGTGCGAGCTTGGTGAGTAGCTCAGCCAGTTTGCTTGGCAAGCCTGCCGCTTTCAACAGCGGTGCCAGTGCCGATCGCGCAAAAAATAGAAACAGCAGTGCTGCAATACCGATGACGGCGGTATTCGTATTGATGGCAGAGATTTGATGTGCCAGACCTTGCACTGTAGCGATGATGCTGCCACTGGGTAGTGAAATACCCAGCAGGTATTTGAGCTGTCCAACCGCAATGAGAATCGCCGAACCTGAAATAAAACCGCTGATAACTGGATGGCTGAGGAAGTAGGCGAGAAAGCCCAACCGCAGTAATCCTGCGATAAACAGAATTAGGCCCGACATCAGAGCCATCAGCACGGCAAGCATGATGTAGCTCTCCGAGCCGGGTGCTGCCAAGGGTGTCAGTGCACTGGCGGTCATCAGCGATGCGACGGCGACGGGGCCGACGGCGAGTGTCATGCTGCTGCCGAAGAACGCGTACGCAAGCAGCGGAAGAATGCTGGCGTAGAGACCAATCTGAGGTGGCAGTCCGGCAAGCATCGCATACGCAAGGCTCTGCGGTATCAGCATCACGGTGACGATCAGGCCAGCGGTGAGATCGCCACTGAGCCATGGACGCTGATACTGACGTAGCCAGTTCGGTAGTTGAAGCATCTTCTTTAATCCGTTTCAGATCGCGCCAGCCACTCATGCCCTTTGAGCATGAGATTCCAGTAGACCCAGGGAAGGATGTTTTTTTTCAGGATCCAGGCGGATCGACGTGGCACTGTCGGGTTCAGCGGAAAGGTGGGTAGCAGCTTGCCACCGAAACCGAACTCGGCCAGTACGATACGGCCTTTCTCTACAGTCAAAGGACAGGATCCGTAGCCATCGTACTTCGTCGGCAACGCGCGACCACTGCGCGCAGCGAGAAGGTTTTCGGCGACCACGACAATTTGTTTGCGCGCAGCGGCGGCGGTTTTTGCATTGGGTGAGGAGCAGGCATCACCGAGGCTGAAGATATCGGTATAGCGCACATGCTGCAGCGTGACCTGATTCACTTCGACCCAGCCATCAGCATTGGCTAGCCGACTTTCACGCACAACATCGGGCGCAGTTTGTGGTGGTACCACGTGCAGCATATCGAAGGATTTCTCGACACGGGTCACATTGCCACTCGCATCTTTTTCATCGAACCATGCTTTTTTCGCCGGGCCATCCACTGCGACCAGTGTCGAGGTGAAATGCAGATGTGCGTTATAGCGTTTGACATAGACCATCAGCGGCGGCACAAAATCGGCAACGCCGAACAGCACCGCGCCCGCGTTATGGAAATTGACGCTGATGTTTTTCAGGACGCCTCGCTGCTCCCAATCGGAACAAGAGAGGTACATCGCTTTTTGTGGTGCGCCAGCGCATTTGATCGGCATGGCCGGTTGCGTGAAGAGTGCGGTACCGGATTTCATTTGCCTGACCAGCTCCCAGGTATAGGGCGCGAGATCGAAACGATAATTTGAAGTGACCCCATTTTTACCCAGCGTATCTTCCAGACCGGGGATGGCTTGCCAGTTGAGCTTCAGACCGGGCGCGACCACCAGATTCTGATAGCTGATCGGATTACCCTTATCGATCGTGACTTTTTTGTTCTCAGGATCGAAACCGGTCACCGCAGCGCGTATCCAGGTCACGCCGGCAGGCATCACCGATGCCATGTCACGCACACTATCTTGGAGATTGAATTCGCCCGCACCGACCAGTGTCCACGACGGCTGGTAGTAGTGCTTGTCCTTGGGTTCGATGATCGCGATCTGCAGATTGGGTTGACGTTTTTTGAGACTGGCAGCCAGTCCGATGCCGGCACTGCCGCCACCAACGATCACGATGTCCTGAGTGTCGCCCCAGTTGCAGGCGCTGGCGGCACCGGTCGTGCTGGGCTTGGTGCGTTGGCCGCTGGCCATCTGATAGAGATTCTGTGATCGCGCGCCGCTGCGGCAAAAGGCGAGGATGGGACCGGGCCTCAAAGCCAGCATCTCGGCAAACTGGCGCGCCTGCAATTCGGTGATCTGACCACTAATGACCGGCAGATGGATGTAGACCAAGCCGGCAGTTTCGGCCGCGCGCGCTATGGCGTCGCTGCTAGGCTGCGAAGGGCCGGCCTCGCCGTCGGGGCGGTTGTTAATCACGGTCCGGAAACCAAGTGCCGCGATCCCAGCCATGTCTTCCGGGCTGAGTTGTGGGGCGGTACTGAATTTGTCGGTGTGACGCGTGATGTTGGCGGCCATGGCTAATCCTAGAAAGCTTGTGGGTTCACGTCGAATGCAACGGCTGGGACATATTGCAGTCAATTAAAGAAAATACATTATATTGACAGATAAATTGTTAGTCAATATAATATTCCCAGTGTAACTAAAACGGAGTCTAGGCAACATGAGCAACGCAATCAAACCTCAGATACATGGCATTTTTGATCCTGCGACCTGGACCGTGACGTATGTTGTCTACGAAAAAGAGGGTTCTCCCTGCGCCATTATCGACTCCGTTCTTGATTACGATCCCAAATCTGGCCGCACCCGCACGGATTCGGCTGACAGGGTGATCGACTTTGTACGCGAAAAAAATCTAACTGTCGCATGGATACTTGAGACGCATGCTCATGCAGATCATTTGACCGCTGCGCCTTATATCAAGAAGAAGCTGGGTGGTAAAACAGCGATCGGTGACCATATCAATGCGGTACAGAAAGTATTTAAAGGTATTTTTCATCTTGAGCCTGAGTTTTCGACCGATGGTTCGCAGTTTGATCACTTGTTAAAAGACGGCGAGCATTTCAGTATTGGTGCCTTGTCCGCTAATACGATGTATGTGCCCGGTCATACGCCAGCCTGTGTCGCGTATCAGATCGCTGATGCGGTTTTTGTGGGTGACACAATGTTCATGCCGGATGTCGGTACTGCGCGATGCGATTTTCCAGGGGGTGATGCGAAGACCCTGTATGCATCAGCCAAGAAGATCCTGAGCTTGCCGGATGAAACGCGGTTGTTCATGTGCCACGATTACCCGCCGACGGATCGCCCCGTGGCATTTGAAACTACGGTAGGCGAGCAACGCAGAAAAAACATTCATGTGCATGACGGCATCAGCGAAGCAGCGTTTATCGACATGCGTACCAAGCGAGACGCGACGCTGGAAATGCCGGTGCTAATTCTTCCCGCAGTGCAGATCAATATCCGCGCGGGTGATCTTCCGCCGGCAGAATCGAATGGTGTTGCCTATGTGAAGATACCGCTGAATGCGCTCTGAGTCAGCGTAAAGAAAGAACGAACGAAAGAACGAACGAAAGAAAGAACGACAGAAAGAACGACAGAAAGAACGACAAAAAAAATCCTGCGGCAGGATCACCTGCCGCAGGATTTTTTATTGTGCTCGTTGAGAACGGCGTTATTACAGTCCACCGTTCTGCTGAGCGACCATCATGTAGAGCATAGGAATCGACAGCATGGTGTTGAAGCGTGACGTCAGCATCGCCAGACGCGCCGCAGCTGCTTTCTGTTCTGGCTCTACGGTGACGATACCGAGTGCTTTTTTCTGATTGGGCCAGATGATGAACCAGACATTGAAGGCCATTACCAGCGCCAGCCACATCCCGATGCCGATGGCATGCACGGGTTGTTGCAGGCTCAGCGCCGCGGCCAGATAGCCATTCATCCATGCGACCAATACGCCCGTGACGACGGTGGCCAGTGCTGCCCAACGGAACCAGAAAAGTGCGGTAGGTGCAATCACTTTGCCGATTGCCGGTTTTTGTTCATCCGGAATTTTGGGCATTGAAGGAATCTGCACAAAGTTGAAATACCAGAGCAAACCGATCCACATGATGCCCGACACCACATGCAGCCAGCGCATGACGAAAGCGCCCCAAGCGTGACCCATTTGCGGACCTGCACCTGCGATGCTGCTGGCGATCATCACCAGTAGTATCAGGAGCACGATGCCAGCAATGACGGTGCGTCCAAGGGATTGCAAAATTGCAGCCATAAATCCTCCAAAAATATTCAGTTCGACGCTTTTTAATTTAGGGCGTGCGCGCGTCGCATTGCACTTTTGTAAAACCGGGCGAAGTATAGCCTAATGAAGCGCTGTTGAAATAACATCATCAACCCCGGTTGCGGGAGAAATTGTCTCAAGTGATTGATTTTTAAGGCCAATGCCTCTCATGGCACCCCTGGCTCGACACGAAACGGAGGAGTGGTTCAGCCTCTACCTAGTTAGCAATAATCGATGGGCCAAGGAAAGGACGGGGTGACGTCGCTCAATTCTTGTCGGGCTCGACCCGGCTGATGTCAATGTGAGCGCTTCCTTCGGCGACGGTCAGCGCCAGACGTTGCGGTGCACGTATCTGCTCGGTGCGCCGAATGATTTCGCCTTGTTCGTCGCGCAGTATCGCGTAGCCCCGCTCCAGCGTGCGCTGTGGCGCCAGCAGCTCGAGTTTGCCTTGCAAGGCGTCGAGCTTGTAGCGATGAGCGCCGAGGCGGTTGGTATAGGCCGCTGACAATTGCGTCGCTCGTGTTGAAAGCCTTGTCCGTGCCATGCGCGTATCGGGCAGGGCGTGCACCAGCCGCTGCTGCACTTTGTCCAAACGGTAGCGAGCAGCCACCAGCGGTGTGGTGGTTGCATGTTGCAGACGGTTTTGCAGTGTTGACAGCCGTAGTTGTTGATGACGTATGGCTGCGCTCGGACTTTGCAGGCGGCGAGCGAGCCAATCCAAGGTCTGGGTACGGTCGTCAAGTTGTCGGCGAAATGCATCGATCAGGTCATCGGCATGCTGACCGACGGCTGCGAACCAGTCTTCCCGTGGTGTGGCCGCCAGTTCCGCAGCGGCGGTCGGGGTGGGTGCGCGCACATCGGCCACGAAGTCGGCAATCGTGACGTCAGTCTCGTGACCAACACCCGAAATCACGGGCATTGCACAGTCGGCGATCGCGCGAGCCACGCGCTCGTCATTGAATGACCATAAATCCTCAAGGCTGCCGCCGCCCCGACAGACGAGCAGCACATCGCATTCAGCGCGTTGGGATGCTGTGCGAATGGCGGCTGCGATTTTTTCGGCAGAGCCATCGCCTTGTACTGCAGTTGGGTAGAGCACCACCTGAATATGCGGTGCCCGCCGCCGCAAGGCGGTCAGGACATCACTTAGCGCAGCTGCTTGCGGGCTGGTGACGATACCGATGGTGCGCGGGAAGACCGGCAGTTCACGTTTGCGTTCCTGATCGAATAATCCCTCGGAGGCCAGTTTGGACTTGAGCTTGAGAAAAGCTTCGTACAGATTGCCCACGCCCGCACGGCGCATGTTTTCGACGTTGAGCTGAAAATCCCCGCGCGCTGCGTACAGGCCAATGGTGGCGCGTACTTCGACCTTGTCGCCTTCGCGCGGACTGAAATCCACATACTGCGCTCGTCCGCGAAACATCACCGCACGTACCTGAGCGCTAGCGTCCTTGAGCGTGAAGTACCAGTGGCCGGAGGCGGCGCGGGTCACGTTGGAGAGTTCGCCCGCGATCCAGGTCAGCGGGAAGCTGCGCTCCAGCAGGCGGCCCACCGATTGATTCAGCTGCGAGACGGTCAGTATGGACGGCGTTGTGTCGTTGCCAACTGTGCCATCTGAAAAGAAGGTGTCACTCATCAGCCGACATGCCGTTCAGTGGTTGGGACGGAAGGGTGGGCTAGCCAAACGCCATCGGGTGCAGTTGATTTTTTATAAGTCATTGATTTCTTTTGATAATTTTTTGAGCAATTTGTAGGCAACGTTAAAAATGCTTTTAAATCAGGAGCCTAGCGACTTTGGCCACACGTTTCCCACAAGCTTGTCCACAACTTCTGTGTAAAACCCGACATTCATTGCAACAGGCAGGTGGTTTTGCAAGCTGGCCTCTGTCCTTGATGCTGCTGTGGTTTGCATGACCTTGCTCGGGCCCGGTGAAGCGGATACAGTCTGCGGCAATTTGGGTATTCATCAGGGGAGACTGTATTTTGTTTGCGCTGATTCAGGCCGCGGGCTGGCCGATCTGGTTTCTGCTGGTTGCGTCGGTCGTTGCCGTCACGGTCATCATTGAGCGTTTATTGTACTTGCGACGCTCGCGGGTACTGCCTTCCACTCTGTTGCCAGAAGTGCTGGACGTCGTGCGCTCGGGCAGGGTGAACGCAGAAATTATTGCGCAACTAGAGCAAAACTCGCCGCTTGGGCGGGTGTTGGCTGCTGGCTTGCGGCATCGGCAGTCGCCGCGCGAGGTGATGAAAGAGGCAATTGCTGATGCCGGACGTGCGAGCGCGCATCATCTCGAGCGTTATCTGACCACGCTGGGTACAGTGGCAACGCTGGCGCCGCTGATGGGATTATTTGGCACGGTGGTTGGCATGATTGAATTGTTTGGCGCGCAGCAGGGCACCATCACCGATCCCCTACAGGTGGCGCATGGTATTTCTGTGGCGCTCTACAATACCGGTTTTGGTCTGGCGGTCGCGATGCCGGCCTTGCTGTTTCATCGACATTTTCATGCGCAGGTCGATGCATTGGTGATCGATATGGAGAAACAGGCGTTGCGCTTTCTGGATCAAATGAGTAACGGTCAGGATTGATGCAATGAATTTTCGTCAAGCCACCCGACGCGATCAGCCTGAAATCAATTTGATTGCCTTCATCGATGTGCTGCTGGTGATTCTGATTTTTCTTATGATCAGCACGAGTTTCAGCCGCGTCGCCGGTCTTGCTGTACGTTTGCCTACCGTGGGCGCAGAGGCATCCGCACCACCCAAATCACTGCGCATTGTGGTCGATGCCGAGGGCAATTTTGCGCTCAACGGTCGTCGCGTGTCAGCGCGTGATGCATCGTCGCTAGCGATTGAGTTGCGCAATTTATCGGGAGGCGATTCCACGCAGATTGTCGACATCCATGCCGATGCGCAAGCGACGCATCAGTCCGTTATCAGCGTGATGGAGGCGGCTCGTCTTGCAGGTTTGTCGCAAGTTACATTTTCTGCGCAGTCAAAGTCACGCTGATGCCCAATACCACTGCAAAAACTCCGCTACTTGAAAACCTGCTCACGCAGGCCTGGCGAAGTCGTGGATTTGTTGCCTGTTTACTGCTGCCGTTGGCGGGGATTTTTTTTCTCATTATCTTTTTCCGTCGATTGTTTTACAGGCTAGGTATTTTCGCGTCGTCGACTTTGTCCGTGCCTGTGATCGTCGTCGGAAATATTTTTATTGGCGGTACTGGCAAGACGCCTTTGGTGATCTGGTTGGTGTCGGTGTTGCGGGCGCATGGCTATTCGCCAGGCGTGATTTCGCGTGGTTATGGTGCTCAGGCGAGTGCCGTCATCGAGGTGAAGACAGACATGTCTGCTGCGCAGACTGGTGACGAGCCTTTGCTGATCGCTCGCAAGTGCGAGGTGCCAGTATTTGTTGGTCGGGACAGGGTGGCGGCCGCGCGTGGCCTGCTCGCTGTTTATCCCGAGGTCGATGTGATCATTGCGGATGACGGCTTGCAGCACTATGCGTTGGACCGCAAGATAGAAATTCAATTGTCCGATATGCGAGGACATGGCAATGGCTGGTTACTGCCTGCCGGGCCATTGCGCGAGCCGGTATCACGTCGTAGTGATTTTTATGTCATCAATGGCGGCGTTTCTGCGGCAAGCGCACGCATCTACAACATGCAGCTCACCGGTGCCCACGCCGTACAGATGGTCGACCGCCAGCAACGCCTTGACTTGTCTTCTCTGCAGAACAAGCGCGTGGCGGCAGTGGCGGGCATTGGTCATCCGGAACGTTTTTTCGAGATGCTGCGGTCACAGGGTGTGGTACTGGAATCGGCGCTGGGGCTGCCGGATCATTTTGATTTTTCCACTAATCCGTTTGCTGGAATAAAGGCCGATATCATTCTGATCACCGAAAAGGATGCAGTAAAATGCAGTCGCATCACCGGTATCGGGCAAGACGTACGATTGTGGATAGTACCGGTTGAGGCAAAGATCGCCGAACCACTGGCTCAGGACATTCTGGAGAAACTACGTGGATAACCGACTGCTCGACGTACTCGTGTGCCCGCTTTGCAAAGGGCCGCTGCAACATGACAAGGCAGCAAAGGAACTCATTTGCAATGGGGATCGTCTTGCTTATCCGATTCGCGATGGCATTCCCATCATGTGGGCCGATGATGCGCGCGACATGAATGCAGCCGTCAATTCAGCTGTTAATGCAGCTGTTGATGCGGGAACGCCTTCAGCCTAGCCCCCATCGCAATCCTTTCAACGATCAGTTTTCTTTCTGGGTAAACCCTCCCATGGCCTTTACCGTGATCATCCCGGCTCGCATGGCGTCGACGCGTTTGCCAGATAAGCCCCTCGCAGATATCGCGGGCAAGCCCATGGTGGTGCGCGTTGCCGAGCGCGCTGCACAATCGGGCGCTGCCCAAGTGATCGTGGCGACCGACCATCCCGATATCATCGCTGCCTGTCAGCGCTATGGTTTTGATGCGCGTATGACGCGTGAAGATCATCCCTCTGGCACGGATCGCATTGCCGAGGTCGCCGCATTGGTCGGCTTGCCGAATGATGCGGTGATTGTCAACGTGCAGGGCGACGAGCCACTGATGGATCCTGCGCTGATTAATGCGTGTGCCGCTCAAATCACGCACGATGTGCCAATGGCAACCTTGGCGCACCCGATGACTGATCTGGCTGAGGTCTTCAATCCGAATGTGGTGAAGGTCGTGCTCGATGCTGCAGGACAGGCGCTGATGTTTTCTCGCGCGCCTCTGCCCTGGCATCGCGACGCATTCGCGGGTGATGTCAAACATATGCCAGAGGGGTATCAGGCTTTGCGCCACATCGGTATGTATGCGTATCGCCAGGACTTTCTACAACGATATCCGACCCTGCCGCCAGCCCCGTTGGAGCAGATCGAGGCACTTGAGCAGTTACGTGTGCTCTGGCACGGTTATCGAATTGCAGTTCATGTGACGGCCGAGGCGCCTCCCGGTGGCGTCGATACCCCTGAGGATCTGGCGCGGGTCAGAGCCTATTTCGCCGCTTGAGCCGGCGCAACGGCGCCCTGAGATTATCGGGCTGCCATCATTCTGTGGTAAGTTTCGGGCAAGCCAGTCAGGAGACAATCTCGCTGTGCACTGCAGCGACGCGGGTCAATGCGGCTGTAGTAATAAAAAAGTATAAGGAAATGAAATGCGTCTCATCCTTCTGGGAGCGCCAGGTGCCGGTAAAGGCACGCAGGCAGGCTACATCAAAGAACAATTTAATATTCCGCAGATCTCGACGGGTGACATGTTGCGCGCGGCTGTCAAGGAAGGCACCGAGCTTGGACTGGCTGCAAAAAAAGTCATGGATTCAGGTGGACTGGTGTCAGACGACATCATTATCGGTTTGGTCAAAGACCGGCTCAAGCAGAATGATTGCGCAAACGGCTATCTGTTTGACGGCTTCCCGCGTACGATTCCGCAAGCTGATGCAATGAAGGATGCAGGTGTGGCTATTGACTGCGTGCTTGAAATTGATGTGCCGGATGAGGCCATCATTGAACGCATGAGTGGTCGTCGCGTGCATCCGGCATCCGGGCGCACCTATCATGTGAAATTCAATCCTCCGAAAGTCGAAGGAAAGGATGATGCAACGGGTGAAGCTTTGATTCAGCGCGATGATGACCGTGAGGAAACCGTGAGAAAGCGTTTGGCTGTGTATCACGAACAAACCAAACTGCTGGTGGGTTATTACAATGAATGGGCAAAGTCTGGTCAGCCCGGTGCGCCGCTCTATCGAAAGATTTCCGGCATTGGGCCTGTCGAAGAAATTCGTGATCGCGCTTTTGCGGCACTGGCAGAGTAAACCTAGCATCATTTAAAGCGGACTTCAGGTCCGCTTTTTTCATGGGTGAAAAAGTCTATCGTGTGTTGTAGGTAGGGACGTCTAAGTAAAGTCGCGCAAGAAACAGAGCTTGATGCGGGCTGAGCGAGAAGTTTGTAGCAAGAAGCGGTACTCGTCGGGACAGGCGGGGCAGTGATGAAGTTATAAAAATTATCGTGAACTTTTGGAGGAGACATATGGCATCAAATGGCTTGTGGTTCGCTGTGGCTTGCGGCGTTATCGCCGTGATCTACGGCCTCATTTCTCGAAGCTGGATCCTTGGCAAGGACCCCGGCAATCCACGAATGCAGGAGATCGCTGCTGCGATCCAGGCGGGTGCGGCGGCCTATCTGGCGCGTCAGTACCGAACGATCGCGATAGTCGGCGTCGTACTGACGATACTGATCGGTGCGTTCCTCGGCGTCACGACTGCTATTGGCTTCGTCGTTGGTGCGGTGCTCTCCGGCGCTTGCGGTTTCATTGGGATGAATATCTCGGTGCGCGCAAATGTCCGTACGGCGCAGGCAGCGACCGAAGGTATTGGACCTGCACTCGATGTCGCGTTTCGCGGCGGTGCCATTACCGGCATGCTGGTAGTGGGTCTGGGCTTGCTCGGCGTGTCGCTGTTCTATTACTTCATCGGTGGTCTCGAACATCCGGATTCGGCAACGCTCAAGCCTTTGCTGGGTCTTGCGTTCGGCTCTTCACTGATCTCGATCTTCGCACGTCTCGGTGGTGGCATATTCACCAAGGGCGCTGACGTTGGCGCAGATCTGGTGGGCAAGGTAGAAGCCGGTATTCCTGAAGATGATCCCCGTAACCCTGCGGTGATTGCCGATAACGTTGGTGACAACGTTGGCGATTGCGCCGGTATGGCGGCTGACTTGTTTGAAACCTATGCAGTGACGTTGATCGCCACCATGGCGCTCGGTGCACTGATGGTGACTTCGGCTCCAGGCGCTGCCGTGATTTATCCCCTGATTCTTGGCGGTGTGTCGATCATTGCATCGATCATTGGCGTGATGTTCGTAAAGGCCAAGCCTGGCATGAAGAACGTTATGCCAGCGCTGTATCGTGGACTGATCGTCTCAGGTGTCATCTCGTTGATCGCGTTTTACTTCGTGACGACCATGGTTTTCCCTGAAGCCATTACGATGTCTGACGGGCAGATGGTGACGCCGATGGGGTTGTTCGGCTCTTGTGTGGTCGGTCTTGTGCTGACGGCAGCCATGGTGTGGATCACCGAGTACTACACAGGTACCGACTTCGCGCCGGTCAAACATATCGCTGAAGCCTCCACCACGGGTCATGCGACCAACATCATTGCCGGTATCGGTATTTCGATGAAGTCGACGGCATGGCCAGTATTGTGCGTGTGTGCCGGTATTCTGGTTTCTTATGCACTTGCCGGTCTGTTTGGTATTGCCGTGGCTGCCACTGCGATGTTGTCGATGGCAGGCATCATCGTTGCACTGGACGCTTATGGTCCGATCACGGATAACGCAGGTGGTATCGCTGAAATGGCCGATTTGCCTGACAGCGTTCGTGATATCACCGATCCGCTGGATGCGGTGGGTAACACCACCAAGGCGGTGACCAAGGGCTATGCGATTGGTTCGGCAGGTCTGGCTGCGCTGGTGTTGTTTGCAGATTACACGCACGCCTTGCACGAGCGCGGTATCGAAATCAATTTCGATTTATCTGATCCGATGGTCATCGTGGGTCTCTTCATCGGCGGACTGATTCCTTATCTGTTCGGTGCTATGGCGATGGAAGCGGTAGGTCGTGCGGCCGGTTCGGTGGTGGAAGAGGTTCGTCGTCAATTCCGCGAGATTCCCGGCATCATGGAAGGTACTGGCAAGCCTGAGTATGGTCGCGCTGTGGACATGCTTACCGCTTCTGCAATCAAAGAGATGATGATTCCATCGCTGTTACCGGTGGTGGTGCCGATTGTGGTTGGTGTGGTACTCGGACCCAAGGCGCTTGGCGGTCTGCTCATGGGTACGATTGTCACGGGTCTGTTCGTCGCGATTTCCATGTGTACCGGCGGCGGTGCCTGGGACAATGCGAAGAAATACATCGAGGATGGTCATCACGGCGGCAAGGGTAGTGAAGCACACAAGGCTGCGGTGACCGGCGATACCGTGGGTGATCCGTATAAGGACACGGCGGGTCCGGCGGTCAATCCGCTGATCAAGATCATCAACATTGTTGCGTTGCTGATCGTGCCACTACTGGCAGCTAAAGGTCTGATCGGTTGAGGCTGTTTTTGTAATGTGAAAAAGGCAGCTTCGGCTGCCTTTTTCTATGGGCAGGTATCATTACGCTTATCCGTATTCATTTTTTACATGCCCTTTTTGGAGAAATCATGGAAATCAAAAATAACGTTTTCATCATCACCGGCGGTGCGTCAGGATTGGGCGCAGCAACGGCGCGCATGATCGTCGATAACGGCGGCAAGGTCGTGCTCGCGGATGTGCAGGTGGAGGCAGGCGAGAAGCTGGCGGCTGAACTCAAAGGTAAATTCCTCAAATGTGATGTGACCTCCGAGGCGGATGGCATGGCCGTCGTGGCCGCGGCCGAGGCCATGGGGCAGTTGGTTGGTCTGATTAACTGTGCGGGTGTGGCGCCTGCGGTCAAGACCGTAGGTAAAGACGGTGCGCATCCGCTGGAAGTGTTTCAGCGCGTGGTGAATATCAATTTGGTGGGTACGTTCAACATGTCTCGCCTCGCGGCACTGGCGATGAGTAATCATGAACCCAATGCAGCGGGCGAGCGGGGCGTGATCATCAACACAGCTTCGGTTGCGGCCTATGACGGCCAGATCGGGCAGGCGGCATATGGCTCATCCAAGGCTGGCGTTGTGGGACTGACTTTGCCAATGGCACGCGATTTGTCGCGCAATGGGGTGCGAGTGATGACGATTGCGCCGGGTATTTTCGAGACGCCCATGCTGCTCGGTATGCCTCAGGAAGTTCAGGATGCGCTGGGTCGCATGGTGCCTTTTCCCCCACGTCTGGGCAAACCGGCGGAGTACGCGCATCTGGCGAAAACCATCATTGAAAACACGATGCTGAACGGCGAAACGATACGATTGGACGGCGCGATTCGTATGCAGCCAAAGTAAGTAGTCGCTTACATCGTCGCAAACAGGCCACAGTAGTTCAAACCTGTAGGCGGGCTAAAGCGCTGCTGTTACTCTACAGCCATGTCCGAGCCGCAGAAAACTGCCTTGTTTCTGGCTGGTGGCGGCGCGCGCGCCGCTTACCAGGTCGGTGTATTGCAGGCCATCCTGTCGCTGCTCAGTGAGTATGGATGGCCGGCTCGTCAAAACCCCTTTGAAATTATTTGTGGCACATCAGCCGGTGCAATCAATGCGACGGCGCTCGCCTGCCGCGCCGATCATTTCGAAGAGAGCGTCACGCATCTGCTGGGTATCTGGCGGAATCTGGAGGTGGAGCAGGTTTACCGCGCCGATTCCATTGGTGTTTTGCGTTCAGGTGCGCGCTGGTTGTCCCTGTTGTCGTTCGGCTGGTTGCTGCGCAAATGGCATACGCAGCCGCCGAGTTCCCTGCTCGATAATTCACCGCTGGTCGGGTTGCTGCACAAGTTGCTTGATCTGCCGCGGCTTGACCAAGCACTCAATTCCGGTGTACTGGATGCATTGGCGGTATCGGCATCGTCGTACACGGGAGGTAGCCATGTGACCTTTTATCAATCGGCGCGTCCCATCCCGTCCTGGCGTCGCGCGCAGCGTATGTCGGTGCAGCAGCAGATCGGTGTCGATCATTTGTTAGCCTCTGCCGCAATTCCATTAATTTTTCCGGCCGTACCTTTGTACTGCAACGATCGTTGCGAATATTTTGGTGACGGTTCGATACGCGAGGTTGCGCCAGTCTCGCCAGCCATTCATCTGGGTGCGACCAAGATACTGGTCATTGGCAGCGGCCACGTGGGTGGACCGCAGCGAAATTTTGCCGAGTATTCCGGTTATCCCAGTCTCGCGCAGATTGCGGGTCATGCGATGTCGAGTATTTTTCTGGATGGTTTGTCCGTCGACCTTGAGCGGATTATGCGCATTAATACGACGCTATCGTTGCTGACCCCCGAGCAACGTCAGCAAACCCTGTTACGTCAGGTGAATTTGCTGGCCATAACACCCTCGGTACCTCTAGATTCGCTCGCCAGTCGTCATGTTGGCAGCTTGCCTTTGCCGATTAAGACGCTGCTATCGACGATCGGTGCGACGGAACGTCGGGGTGGCGCGCTGGCTTCGTATCTGCTGTTCGAAGCGAGTTATACCCGTTCACTAATCGAGCTTGGTCAGATCGATACTTTGTCGCGGCGGGATGAAGTACTTCGTTTTTTTGATATCGATGAAACAACAAAAAATATATCAAAAAGAAAATATACCGAGGAAATGTTACATAATTAAAAAAACTCACTGACGAACATCGCTTGAATGACAAAATAGTGAAAATTCTAAAGATGTGCGTAGATGTTGAGTTTTTCGCGTAAATACCGCTCATTTGTTAGAAATTTGTTACTCATTGGTCAGTTGAAACCTTGCTCAGGGGTTTTGCCGGAACCAAAGGGCGGGTATCATCTCAAATTGCCGATAATCATTCGATGAACTTGCCACCTTATTTAGGGGCAGATTCATGCGACTGCGATGCGCGCAACCGTTGTAAAAATATAAATTTTTTGAGTTGCGTGCGTTTTTTGACTGTTTCAACACGACCGTGAATATTTACATGCTCAGCGCGTCCCATCAGCGCGACGATGAGAGCCAGGAACACTCGACAGGCGGCGGCTTATTGCGCGCGGTTCCTGTCAATGTGGTGCAATCCATCAGGGCTTTCCGCGTAACCGAACTGCAGTCGGAGGCCATCCGGCTTGAGCAGCATTTTCTGTATGCAAATTGCGCGCAGGCACTGACGCGTCAGCAGGTGCTGATCTCCATTGCCGAATCATTTCAATTGCCTAAGCCGTATGGCAAGAATTATGACGCGCTCAGAGATTGTCTTACCAACGTTTTCCATAAAGCGGGTGAACAATCTGGTTTCCTGGTCGTGCTTGAGCAATTGCCAAACACCCAGAAATTCGACAAGGAAGCTCGCGAAAATCTGCTGGATGTGTTCCGCGATGCGGCTGACTTCTGGGCCGAGAAAAAAGTCCCCTTCCGCGTTTTCTTTTCATTCCAGTAGCCCCCGGCGTTTGCATGGTGCGCTGTTAAAATGCGCGCCATGAAACGTATTGTGATTCTTATCTCTGGGCGTGGCAGCAACATGGAGGCTATTCTGCGTGCTGCCTCCGCAGAAAAGTGGCCGGCGCAGATCGTCGCCGTCATCAGTAACAAATCAACCGCAGCCGGACTTGCGACAGCAAGTTCAGCAGGCATCGCGGCGCGTGTGGTTGAGCATGTTGCTTATCCGGATCGGGCGCAGTTCGATCAGGCCTTGTCGACCGTGATTGATGAGTATTCTCCGGATCTCGTGATACTCGCAGGATTTTTGCGTATCTTGACTCCTGAATTCGTTGCGCACTATCACGGTCGTATGGTGAACATACATCCCTCTTTATTGCCGAGTTTTCCCGGTCTGGATACACACCGGCGCGCACTTGAGACCGGTGTGAAGTTTCATGGCGCCACGGTGCACTTCGTGACGCCTGAACTGGATCACGGTCCCATTATCGAACAAGCGACTGTTCCCGTGCTGGATACGGATACCGAAGACACGCTGGCAGCGCGCGTGCTAGAACAGGAACATGTGATTTATCCGCGCGCTGTACGTGATTTTATTGAGGGTCGATATACGCTCGCGGAGGGGCGCATCGTCCGCCATTCCGCCTGATCCTACTTCGCGCTTGGCAATCAGCCTGACGTAATAGCGACAAGTGCCCGACCCTCTGTTCATTCAACGCTTTTGCGAGCGTCAAACCTGAAGGATTTTTCATGAGATTGCCACTCGCAGTCATCGGCGGCACCGAAGATGCTCTGCGCGATGTATTGCGTTTTACAGCGCCTGCCGACAGTGTGCTGTCACGTTATTTTCGTGATCATCCGCGTCTGGGTGGTCGTGAGCGAGGCATGATTGCCGAGGCAATCTACGCATTGCTGCGCCATCGTCTGGTCTACACAAATTTTGCCGAGTCAGGCAGTGGTCCTCTGATGCGCCGCATGGCTTTGCTGGGCTTGGCAGACGTGGCAGGGATGGATGCCTTGCCCGGGCTGAGTGAGCAGGAAGTCGAATGGCTCACCCATGTGATGTCGATTGATCGCAGCGCCTTGCCCGTATCGATGCGAGCAAATTTGCCTGACTGGTTGCTGGATCGGTTTACCGCGCAGTGGGGCAACGAGGAAGCCATGCAAGTGGCGGAGTCGCTGAATCGACCTGCGCCGCTGGATTTGCGGGTAAATACGCTCAAGACGACGCGTGATGCAGCGACAGTAGCGCTGACTGAGGCGGGTATTACTGCAGAACCGACACTGTTTGCGCCCTTGGGACTGCGACTGGCAAAAAAACCTGCACTGCAAAACATGCCGCTGTTCAAAGAGGGTGCGATTGAAGTGCAGGACGAGGGTAGTCAGTTGCTGGCACAGGTTTTGGGTGCGAAGCGAGGCGAGATGGTGGTAGATTTTTGTGCTGGTGCGGGTGGAAAGACACTGGCACTCGGTGCGCAGATGCGAAACACGGGCCGACTTTATGCGTTCGACATTTCCGAGAAACGTCTTGCGCGTCTCAAGCCGCGGCTTGCGCGTAGCGGGCTGTCAAATGTGCACCCGGTTCTAATAGCGCATGAGAATGACGCAAAGATCAAGCGACTGGCGGGCAAGATCGATCGTGTGCTGGTGGATGCGCCCTGCAGCGGCTTTGGCACCTTGCGTCGTAATCCCGATGTGAAGTGGCGACAGACGGCTGCTGGCATTGATGAGCTAAATGCCAAGCAGCTATTGATACTGGAAGGCGCGGCGCGCCTGATCAAGCCGGGTGGCCTTCTCGTCTATGCGACCTGCAGTTTGCTGGTAGAGGAAAACGAACATATCGTCGAACAGTTTCTGGCAAAGCATCCCACGTACACGTTGCGTCCCATGTCGCAGATTCTGGCAGAGCAGAAAATCGAATTGGTCATGGGCGATTATCTGAAGCTGATGCCGCATCTGCATCAGACTGATGGTTTCTTTGCAGCTGCCCTGGAGCGTGCTAAATAGCAATGCGCACAATAAAATCATGGTCATTGACGATGGCACGCAAGATGTGGTGGTCGACCCTGGCAGCTATAACTTCACTCGGAGCGCGCAGCGCATGAATTCAGAAAATCTTTTTCTCATTCGGGGCAACCTCGAGTTGGCACGCCGATTTAGACAAAACTGGGAATGTCATCGCGCTGATGTTGTGGCGCTCGGACCGGCTGGTTCCCAATGAGCACGACGATGGCAAATCCGCTCTGGGTTGACCTGCAGGTCGAGTTCGATCATCCGGACCTGTTGTTGCAGCTGTTGGTGTTGGGTGGCTGTATCTTGGTCGGCTGGTTGATGTCGCAGCAGTTGATGAAAAAATTCTCGGCGCGTCATGATCACCACGGCATTTTTCAGGTGCCCTTCGACAGCTTTCAGATCGTACTCACACCTTTGCTGATCGTCGCGCTGATGGCGCTGGCTACATTGGTGATGGGGCGCTGGCAGCATGCAGGCCTGTTGCGTATCGTGCTACCGCTGTGGCTGTCGTTCCTTCTTATTCGCGTGGGATTTTTCTTGGTTCGCAAAGCATTTGCGAAAGAAGGTCGGGTCGGCGTTTTCCTGCAAGTATTCGAGCAAATTTTTGCCGTGTTGGTCTGGAGCGGACTCGCGCTCTACATCACTGGCCTCTGGCCGGAATTTGTGCAGTATCTCGAGGATACGACCGTCCCGCTGGGACGCCATCGCGAGCCACTGATCGTGATCTTGCAGGCGCTGTTTTGGGTGTTTATCACGCTGGTGCTTGCCATGTGGGCCGCCACTGCGCTGGAGCAGCGCCTGATGCATCTGGACACGATGCACTCCTCGCTGCGTGCAGTGATGGCACGCGTTTTACGGGCTTCGTTGATCCTCATTGCCGTTCTGGTCAGCCTTTCTATTGTCGGTATCGATCTGACTGTCCTCTCGGTTTTTGGTGGCGCTCTGGGAGTGGGTATTGGACTGGGCTTGCAGAAACTGGTGAGCAGTTATGTGTCCGGATTTGTGATTCTTCTGGAGCGCAGCTTGTCCATTGGGGATATCGTTCATCTTGACCGTTTTAGTGGCGAGGTGGCTGAAATCAATACGCGTTACACCTTGATCAAATCGCTTGATGGTTCCGCTGCGGTGATTCCGAATGAAATGCTGGTTTCCTCACCGGTACAGAACCTGACCCGAAGTGACCGTCAATTGCGTTTGGCAACCACCATGTTGGTGGGCCCGGATACGGACGTTGAGGCGCTGCTGCCTGATATGGTGGAAGCCATGCAGCGCATTCCCCGGATTCTGAAAAATCCCATGCCGACAGCCTCGCTGTCGCGGTTTGCCGCTGAGGGTCTCGAACTTGAGGCGGGTTTCTGGATTGCCGATCCGGAAAATGGTGCGGGCAACGTGCGCTCCGCAGTCAATTTCGAGCTTTGGCGCCTGTGCCGGCAACATGGCGTCCGCTTGCCCGGTCAGGCGAGGGCTGAATCATTGGTGAAAGATGAGCTTGACAAGTCGTTGATTCGTAAGCCTTTATCTGCAGATCCAGATGAAAATCAGGCCTGAGATGATCAAAAGCACGTACAATGCGGTGTTTGGCCGTAACAATGGGCGTCCGCAAGGGATTCCCTGAAGGCCAGGGTGATTTTGGAGAAACAATGAGCTCAAATCCTGTGATGGATGCTGTTCTCGACTTTTTGATGAATGGCATCACGCATTCATCTGGTTTACAAATACTGCTGTTCACGCTGGCCGTCACGCATGTGACCATCGCCGCAGTTACCATTTTCCTGCATCGCTGCCAGGCGCATCGTGCGCTCGAGCTGCATGCTATTCCGAGTCACTTCTTCCGTTTCTGGTTGTGGATGACCACCGGTATGGTCACCAAAGAGTGGGCTGCAATTCATCGCAAGCATCACGCGAAATGCGAGACCATTGAAGATCCGCACAGCCCGGTCGCACTCGGTATCGAGAAAGTGCTGTTCGAGGGTGCCGAGCTCTACCGCATGGAAGCCAAGAATCGCGAGACTATCGAGAAATACGGCCATGGCACGCCGGATGACTGGATCGAGCGTAACGTCTATACAAAACACTCAGCACTGGGCGTCTCGCTGATGCTGGTCATTAATGTGATGCTCTTTGGCGTGCTGGGTCTGACAGTGTGGGCAATTCAGATGGCTTGGATTCCTGTGACGGCTGCGGGTGTCATTAATGGTATCGGCCACTTCTGGGGTTACCGTAATTATGATTGCAAGGATGCGTCAACTAATGTGCTGCCTATTGGCATCCTGATTGGTGGCGAGGAACTCCACAACAACCATCACACCTTTGGTACATCGGCCAAGCTGTCGGCTAAATGGTTCGAGTTCGATATCGGCTGGCTTTATATCTCCATCCTGTCTTTCTTCGGTCTGGCAAAGGTGAAGAAGGTCGCTCCAGAGCCTCGCTTTGATCGTCAAAAATTGGTGTGCGATCTGGATACCTTGCAATCCATCGTTGCCAATCGCTATGACGTTATGGCGACTTATGCACGCTCGGTACGTCACGCATGGCGCGATGAGGTCGCGCAGATTCGCGAGAAATCTAAACTTGAATCAAGTTTCCTGAAATCCTCACGCAAGCTGATGCAGCGCGAGCCTGCGAGTTTGGAGCAGCAACAGCAACAACAGCTCTCCGAGGTGTTCAAGCACAGCAATGCGCTCAAGACCATGCATGAAATGCGGGTCGAGCTTTCGAGCCTCTGGGAGCGTTCGCATGCCAGTAGCGATCAGTTGCTGCAGCAATTGCGTGACTGGTGTGCCCGTGCCGAATCATCGGGCATACGCTCGTTGCAGGAGTTTTCATTCCGTCTGCGCAGCTACGCGTAATCGGAATTTGAAAACAAAAAACCCCGCAGTGTGAACTGCGGGGTTTTTTGTTTGAAACTCAAGCGTTTATTTGATCTTGGTTTCTTTGTAGATCACATGCTTGCGTGCCTTGGGATCGAACTTCATGATCTCCATTTTTTCTGGCATCGTGCGCTTGTTCTTGTCTGTGGTGTAGAAATGACCGGTACCTGCGGTCGATTCCAGTTTGATTTTGTCGCGGCCTTTGCTTGCCATGATGAAGTTCCTTTACTTAAATCCGATTAAATTTTGTGGCCGCGGGCGCGCATATCAGCCAGCACAGCATCAATGCCCAGCTTGTCGATGACCCGAATACCCGCACCGGAGACGCGCATGCGGACCCAGCGGTTTTCTGATTCGACCCAGAAGCGACGGTTCTGCAGGTTGGGCAGAAAGCGACGCTTGGTTTTGTTATTGGCGTGGGAAACATTGTTGCCGACCATCGGCTTTTTCCCGGTAACTTCGCATTCACGTGACACAGCAGACTCCTTGAGGGTTCCAGAATTTGGCAAAGACCGCGAGTATAACGAAAAAAGCGCCAATATTCAACGACTTGCAGATTTAAATTGTGTCTTGATATTCTATGGGTATTTAACAATTAGGCGAGTCTGAGTCAGGAATCGCCGTGGTGATATCGCTTTTGAACCAGATTAGCAGAGCCCATGTTGCTTGAATGACCACGCCTCATGATCATTGACGATCAGATGGTCGAGCAGCGAAACCTCGATGCAAGCCAGCACACGTTTGAGTTCATTGGTCAGCATTTTGTCCATTTTGCTGGGTTCTACGCTACCGGAGGGGTGATTGTGCGCAAAAATCATGGCAGCCGCATTGTGAGCCAACGCCCTTCGGACAATTTCTCGCGGATAGACATGGGCTCGGGTCAGGGTGCCTCGACACATTTCCTCGCAGGCGATTAGCCGGCCCTGGACATCGAGAAACAAACCAAGGAAAGTCTCCGAGGGTTGGCCGTGAAGGCGCAGTCGGAGAAACTGCGAGACGGCTTGCGGGGATTGCAGCAGGGGGCCTGAGCGCAGTTCCTCTGCCAGCCCGCGTCTTGCCAGTTCGACCACCGCTTGCAGCAGGCTGCATTTAGAGGGCCCCATACCCTTGATTTCGGCGAGCTCAGGTGCTGTGGCGCTCAGCAGCCTTGATACCGAGCCGAAGTGGTCCAGCAAGTCGCTGCCGAGCTGAATCGCGTTTTTGCCCTGAATACCCGTGCGTAGGATGATGGCCAGCAGTTCAGCATCAGTGAGCGAATGTGCTCCTCTGGACTGCAGGCGCTCTCGGGGGCGTTGGTCGGCGGGCAGGTCGGTGATGAGCATGAGGTGACTCGGGCAGGGGGGCAGGGCCTCAATGTATCGCGCCTCCGATCGTGCAGCGTTAGGATGGTCCCTTGGGCTGGACTACAATAGCGCGACTCGTTTTTTTACCTATTTTTATGTCGAATACGCCACAGCCCGTCGTGACCGCCAGCACTTTTCTGACCTTGCACTATCGGCTATCGACCGCGAGTGGTCAGGACATCGTGAGTACATTTGACGAGAATCCGGCCACGCTGCAGGTGGGCTCGGGCCAGTTGGCGCCTTTTCTTGAAACTTGTCTGATCGGCTTGCGCGAGGGCGCGCATCTGAGTTTTGATCTGACATCAGAAGAGGCGTTCGGACCGCGTAATCCCGATTTACTGCAAAGAGTATCGTTATCGACGTTGCAGGAAAATTCGGATCCGGACCATACCTATGAAGTCGGTGATCTGGTGGATTTTGCCGCGCCTGGCGGGGGACAGTTTGCTGGCGTTTTGCTTGAGATGGGAGAGCAAGATGCGTTATTCGATTTTAATCATCCGCTGGCGGGCCAGGCCTTAAAATTTGAAGTTCGCATCATTGGTGTGCTCTAGTCGCAGTAGCACTTGAAGGAAAAAACCATGGAAAAAGAAATTCTGTTGGCTCAGCCGCGAGGCTTTTGTGCCGGAGTGGATCGTGCGATCGAAATCGTCGAGCGTGCACTCGCGCAATTTGGTGCACCCGTCTACGTCAGGCATGAGATCGTGCACAACGCCTATGTGGTGGAAGATCTGCGTGCCAAGGGGGCGATCTTTATTGAAGATTTGGCCGACGCACCGTCAGGCAGTCATCTGGTGTTTTCTGCTCATGGTGTTTCGCGTGCGATCAAGGCTGAGGCGGAAGAACGAGGACTACTCGTATTTGATGCGACCTGTCCACTGGTGACCAAGGTCCATGTCGAGGTGGCCAAAATGCGGGATGAGAATCGCGAGATCATCATGATTGGGCATGAGGGACATCCTGAAGTTGAAGGTACGATGGGGCAAAGTGATGCGGGTATGTATCTGGTCGAAACTGTCGAGGATGTGCAAACGCTCGAAGTAAAAAATCCCCATCGTTTGGCCTATGTGTCGCAGACCACGCTGTCGGTTGACGACACAGCAGAGATCATCACGGCGCTGCGCGCCAGATTTCCTGACATTGCCGAGCCCAAGAAAGGCGACATTTGCTACGCAACGACTAATCGTCAGCATGCGGTGAAGATGATGGCGCCGCAGGTTGATCTGGTGATTGTGGTGGGCAGCCCCAGCAGTTCCAATTCCAATCGCTTGCGCGAGGTTGCACAAAAAAACGGCGTTGAATCCTACATGGTCGATAACGCCTCGCAAATCGATCCGGCTTGGGTCGAGGGCAAGCAGCGCATTGGTGTTACCGCCGGTGCCTCGGCACCTGAAATTTTAGTTGAAGAGGTGGTCGCCACTCTGAAATCGCTGGGGGTTAAAAGTGTGCGCGAGCTCGACGGCGTGGAAGAGCATGTAACTTTCCCCTTGCCTAAAGGCCTGTCGGCGCGTCCGGCGTAAGCATGGATATTTTCGCGCAGCAGCTGATTAATGGCTTGGTATTGGGCGCCATGTATGCGCTGGTTGCGTTGGGATACACCATGGTCTACGGTGTGCTGAACCTGATTAATTTTGCCCATGGCGATGTGCTGATGATAGGCGCGATGGTCGGCTGGTCGCTGCTGCAACTTATTCAATACCTCAGTCCGGAACTTCCCGGCTATCTCGCGCTGATGCTGGCGATCGTCGGCGCGATTCCGGTGTGCGTTATCGTGAGTGTGCTCATTGAACGTGTGGCGTATCGTCGCCTGCGGGATGCACCACGGCTTGCACCACTGATCACCGCCATTGGCATATCGATTTTGTTGCAGACGCTGGCGATGATGATCTGGGGCCGTAATCCATTGCCATTCCCTCAGGTGTTGCCGTCGGAACCCTTGCATGTGATGGGTGCTCTGATCACGCCCACCCAAGTGCTGCTGCTCTTGCTTGCTGCTGTATCCATGATTGGATTGTCGCTGTTAGTTGAACGCACGCGCATGGGGCGTGCGATGCGTGCCGTTGCCGAAAATCCCCGCGTCGCAGCGCTCATGGGTGTCAACGCTAACCGAGTCATTGTGTTCACCTTTGCGATTGGTGCAGCACTGGCTGCCGTTGCGGGCGTGATGTGGGGCGCGAACTATGCATCAGCCCAGTTTGCGATGGGCTTCACACCGGGCCTCAAAGCTTTTTCGGCTGCCGTGCTCGGCGGCATCGGCAATATCTACGGCGCGATGCTCGGTGGGATTTTGTTGGGCTTAATTGAGAGCTTGGGTGCTGGGTACATCGGAGACCTGACCGCGGGTGTGCTGGGTAGCCACTATCAGGACATCTTTGCCTTCATCGTGCTGATCCTCGTGCTGACGCTCAGGCCTTCGGGCATCATGGGTGAGCGCGTCGCAGATCGTTCCTGATTATCGGCAGCTAGTCTTGTGAACACTCATCATTCCCCGCTACGCGTTGTATTGTTTGCGCTATTGCTGCTGGTGTTCCCTATCGTGGCATCCCAGTTCGGCAATTCCTGGGTACGCATCATCGACATCGCACTGCTGTACATCATGCTGGCGCTGGGCCTGAACATCGTGGTGGGTTTCGCTGGCTTGCTGGATCTGGGCTATATCGCTTTTTTCGCCATTGGTGCTTATCTCGCCGGTTTGCTTGCTTCGCCCCAGTTCGCAGTCGTTATCGAGTCACTGCAAATGGAATATCCAGTTGCGGGTGACTGGTTGCTGCATGTTGCAGGTGATGCCATTGCAGCACAAGGAATTCACTGGTCCGTTTGGGTCATCATTCCGTTGGCAGCACTCGTGGCAGGAATCTTCGGTGCTCTACTTGGTGCGCCCACACTGAAGTTGCGCGGTGATTATCTGGCGATTGTTACGCTGGGTTTTGGTGAAATCATTCGCATCTTCATGAACAACCTGAATGGTCCGGTCAATATCACCAACGGTCCTCAGGGCATCAATCTGATTGATCCGGTGCGCATTGGTGGCGTATCGCTTGCTGGTGAACCGGGTTCGGGTGGAGTGGTTCAGGTAGCTGGCTGGTCCATGCCCTCGGTGAATGCCTACTACTACCTGTTCCTGTTGCTCTGCATTCTGACGGTGTTCATTTCGCAGCGACTGCAGCATTCGCGCCTCGGTCGTGCGTGGATCGCGATTCGAGAGGATGAGATCGCAGCTAAAGCGATGGGCATCCATGTGCGTAATATGAAACTGCTGGCCTTTGCCATGGGTGCCGCGTTCGGAGGTGTGGCGGGCGCGATGTTTGGTGCGTTTCAAGGATTCATTTCGCCTGAATCTTTCACATTGACTGAATCGATTGCGGTACTAGCGATGGTGGTGCTGGGTGGCATAGGCCACATACCTGGCGTTATTCTGGGTGCGGTGCTGCTGGCAGCGTTACCGGAGATTTTGCGTCATACCGTTGAGCCGATACAGATGGCTTTGTTCGGTCATATCTGGATAGAAGCGGAAGTATTACGTCAACTCTTGTACGGACTGGCACTGGTGCTGATCATGCTTGCGCGTCCTGCCGGTCTCTGGCCCTCGCCACGACAGGAAGATCGCCCCCTACCTGCGTCGAACACGCAAACGGGTGCCGCATGAGTCGCGACACCTTGCTTTGTGTGAGGGGTGTGGGCAAGCGATTCGGTGGCTTGCAGGCGCTGACCGATGTGAATCTCGCCATCACGCGCGGCGACATCCACGGTCTAATTGGTCCGAATGGCGCTGGCAAAACGACATGCTTCAATGTGATCACTGGTCTCTATCAGCCGGACGGTGGTCAATTTGAACTCGCTGGAAAACCTTACTCACCTTCTGCGCCGCATGCGGTCGCTCGTGCGGGTATTGCGCGCACATTTCAGAACATTCGTTTGTTTGGTGAGATGAGTGCACTTGAAAATGTGATGGTTGGACGGCACGTTCGCACGCATCAAGGCGTACTCGGTGCGATTTTTCGGCATCCGGCTGCGCGCGCAGAGGAAGCGCAGATTGTTGCGCATGCGCAGGCGTTACTTGAGTTCGTTGGCATTGCCCATCTTGCGCAACGCACTGCGCGACATTTATCTTATGGAGATCAGCGCCGGGTTGAAATTGCGCGCGCACTTGCCACCGAGCCGGTGTTGCTGGCGTTGGATGAACCGGCAGCCGGCATGAACGCTACGGAAAAATCTGAGTTGCGCGATCTGCTGAAACGAATTCGCGATAAAGGTACCAGCCTCTTGCTGATCGAGCATGACGTCAAACTGATGATGGGTTTATGCGATCGTATTACCGTACTTGATTATGGCAAAGTCATTGCAGAGGGCACACCCTCGGAAGTTCAGCAGAATCCGGCGGTGATTGCCGCGTATCTTGGCGTCGAGGCTGCATGAGCGAGACTGTGCATCCCTTGCTGGAGGTTCGCTCCCTTGTCGTCGCTTTTGGTGGCATTGAAGCGGTAAAAGATATTTCATTCAAGGTCATGCCCGGTGAGCTGGTGACGCTGATCGGTGCCAATGGCGCAGGCAAGACCACGACACTTAAAGCGATTACGGGGACTTTGCCATCGTCGCAGCGCAGTGGCGAGGTGTTCTACGCAGGCCAGCGTATCGATCAGCAACAGGCTTTTGCTTTACCCGGGCTGGGGTTGGTGATGGTGCCTGAGGGTCGCGGGGTTTTTTCGCGCATGACCCTGCGTGAAAATTTGCTGATGGGGGCTTACACGCGCGATGACGCTGTTCAGATCGAAGAGGATATCGCTCGCTGGTTCTCGGTATTCCCGCGATTGAAAGAGCGGCAGTCACAACTGGCGGGCACACTCTCGGGTGGTGAGCAGCAGATGCTGGCGATGGCGCGCGCCTTGATGGGTCGACCCAAACTTCTTTTGCTGGATGAGCCTTCCATGGGTCTGGCGCCAATGATGGTCGCGCAGATTTTTGAAGTGATCAGAGACATTGCGCAGCAGGGGGTGACGATACTGCTGGTAGAACAAAATGTGCGACAGGCCTTGGCGGTTGCCCACCGCGGCTATGTGATGGAGAGCGGCCGTATCGTTTTGCAGGATACGGCCGATCAGCTTTTGAACGATGAGCGAGTTAGGGAAGCTTATCTGGGTGGCTAAGTTGCCGTGCTGACCTGATATCGCGAGCCACCACCGCTTCATAATGTCCTGCACCATCAAAAATGGCTGCAGCGCGCTGCCCTTCACCGATAGATCGTACCGCCGGCTTGCCATCAAGATCAGAGGTCACCATCCAAAAGCACACATAACGATCCTTCTGCTGCCCGAAATAATCTTGATTGATCTGGTCGATCAGCCAGGAGGTGAGTACGGTATCTGAATGCAGTGCGTGACTGGTCTTGATTTCGTGGCCGCTTTGTTGCGCCAGCTTTTGTTTGTAATGACTGGCCTGATTCACGTGATCACTGTGGTAATCGCCTGTCACATGCTGGAGCATTGAGATAATCAGGCAGTTATTGCTGTTGCCAGAGTTTGGCTTGACATCAAAGCCGTTCGTATCGAACCAGTGCCTGAGTTGGCCATTCAGCTTTTGCTGTGCCTCGCGTTCGGCATGCAATGAGTCGCTTTCAAGTGACAAGCTGGCGGCAATCGCCATTTGCAGTGCTTCTTCATCGGCGTAGGCAATTTCTTCGTCGGAGCCACTCCGCAAGGCCGCGCGCTGACTAGTGGTCAAGTAGGGGGCTAAAGGTGTGTCTGGTGTGTCGGTCAATGAAGCGGTGGATGGCGTGGCAGGGGAGTGCGTGGCAGAGGATAGTGGCAACATAGGGATCTCCAAAAAATAGCTGGCGGAGATGGGTGGAAATCATCGTCGTTCAGTTCCTTGTGAGTTTCATTGTTTCATTTGCCACCTCCTTCGTGCTCTGTACTGCTTTGACTGGATTGCTGCAAAGAAATTTAGTGAGTGGGCAAGTGGCATAATCAAGCTATATACCCGCTAAACTACAGCGCCCGACCTGAAATGAAACTCTATAGTTACTTCCGCAGCTCCGCATCCTACCGCGTACGTATCGCCCTGAATCTGAAGGGATTACCCTATACCGCCGTCCCGGTGCATCTGTTGAAAGACGGCGGTGAACAATTGACACCTGCTTACCGCCAGTTGAGCCCCGATGCGCTGGTACCCGCGTTGCAGCTGGAAGAACCACCCGCGACCCTGACGCAGTCGCTGGCCATCATCGAATATCTGGAAGAAGTTCATCCGAATCCAGCATTACTGCCAAAGGATGCGCTCGAGCGCGCCTGGCTCCGAAGTCTGGCGTTATCGATCGCCTGTGACATACATCCGCTCAATAATCTGCGCGTACTGCGTTATCTGGTCAATGAGATGAAGCTTTCCGAGACCGACAAGGATCGTTGGTACAAACACTGGGTTGAGCAAGGTCTTGCGAGCGTGGAGAAAATTCTGGCTAGCGATAGCAGAGTGGGACGTTATTGTTTCGGCGATACACCGGGATACGCTGATTGCTTTCTGGTGCCACAAGTCGCCAATGCGCAGCGCATGCAGTGTGATTTGTCGGGCACGCCGACAATTAGGCGTATCAACGACGCCTGTCTTGAGCTGGAGAGTTTTGCCGCAGCGTCACCTGCGAGACAGCCGGACGCGGAGTAAGAACCACGCCCGGCAGTTTGCTTAAGCGGACTTCTTGTAGCGCACCACTTTTTGACGCTGCTCGCCCAGTCCTTCGATGCCCAGATGCATTTCATCGCCGGGCGCGAGAAATTGTTGTGGCTTCATACCCATGCCCACACCCGGTGGCGTACCGGTGGCGATGATATCGCCCGGCATCAGTGTAATGAAGCGGCTAAGATAGCTGACGATTTTCGCTACTGAAAAAATCATGGTGCGCGTATTGCCTGTCTGCCGACGCTCGCCATTGATATCGAGCCACATTCCGAGGCGCTGCGGATTAGGGATCTCATCCTTCGTCACCAGCCATGGCCCCACCGGACCGAAGGTGTCACAACCCTTGCCCTTGTCCCACTGCGGACCGCGTTCGAGTTGGAAGGCGCGCTCGGACACATCATTGATCAGGCAATAGCCCGCCACGTAATCAAGAGCAGAGTTCGCGCTGACGTACTGCGCCTTGGTGCCGATCACGATTCCCAGCTCGACTTCCCAGTCGGCCTTGCTGAAATCTTTGGGCAGCATCACATCGTCATCCGGTCCGGAGAGCGAAGTCACCGCCTTCATGAAGACGATCGGTTCTGCCGGAATCGGCATGCCTGATTCGGCCGCATGATCCGAGTAGTTCAGTCCGATACCGATGAATTTCCCTACCCCTGAGACGGGCGTCCCGAAGCGCGGCTTGCCGCGCACCGCGGGAAGTTTGGCCGGCTTGAGCTTGGCGAGTTTCGCGAGTGTCTTGTCCGATAGTTGGGCGGGGCCGATGTCATCGATGATGTCTGACAGGTCGCGTAGCTTGCCGTCCTGATCAATTAATCCGGGTTTTTCATGGCCTGGGCGGCCGTAACGAACCAGCTTCATAGTTATCCTTTGTCGTGGGTTTACCGTGCGGCATGGCCTGAGCCCTGATGCCAGCCGGCATTATGCCCCTGTTAGCTTCCGCCCCCGAAATTTCCATGCCCGTGACCTTGTCGGGCACCGGTATTCGCTGACCGGCGTGTGCAGATATGTTACTTTCCATAGGTCAATTTTTCTGTTGGGAGTAATGGTATGCGATACCCGTTGCGTAGTAACTTGAAGTTCATTGGCTGCGCCCTAGGTCTGGCGAGTGTGCTGGTGATGTCGCCCAGCCTCTCGATGCCCGGCGAAAAAGATTTTCTTGAAGTGCCACCCGAGCGCATCGTCTGGAAAGATGCGGGTCGTGGCGTAAAGATCGCGGTCATTTATGGCGATCTGAACAAGCCGGGTCAGTACGTGATTCGTGCGCATTTTCCGCCGGGTGTGATGAGCTCACCGCATTTTCATGAAGAAGACCGCCATATCACTGTCATTCAGGGGACTTGGCACGCCGGCAAAGATGACAGCTGGGATCCGGTGGCAACCACACCCCTGAAGGCGGGTAGCTATATGTTTCATCCGGCCGGTGGCGTGCATTACGACGGCGGTGGTGAAGAGGGTGCGATTGTTCAGATCGTCGGTATGGGGCCCAGCAAGACCACGTTCCTGTATCCGAAAGAGGGCAGCTTTGGCGAACCACGCAAACTCAACTGACCACAACGAATGAAAAACTTTTTACTGGCCTCGGCCCTTGTGCTCACCTGTGTATCTGCTCGCGCCGAGTGGATTACTTATCAGCGTCACGCAGAAGCAGAGGAATTTCATGAAGCTACCCCGGTGAGCCGCGAACAGGGGCGCATCAAGTTATGGACCCTCACCGATTACCTCAAACCCATCACGACACTGGAAGGCAATGAAGTCTCATCCGATAAAGTTCTGACGACCATCGACTGCGAGAACAAAAAAATGGGATCGGAGCAGGTGATTCGTTATGCAGGCAAGCAAGCACAGGGTGCCGTTGTCAGTGCAATGGAGACCAAACTAAGACTGGCGTCAGTCCGTAACGGCAGTGCTGACGCGGTTCTGCTGGAGAAACTGTGCCGGTAAATTGATTGATGTGAAATTCATGGTCCCGCCGACAGGAATCGAACCTGTATCTAGCGCTTAGGAGGCACTCGTTCTATCCATTGAACTACGGCGAGACTGGGAAATGACCCGCGGGAGATTATAGCTGACGAGAATCGTGCTGTTGCCGGCGTAATCACCGTAGCTACCAAAAGCCACAAGTCGACCTAAAAGTAAATTTTCAAATACGGACTCATTGGGCATGTGCGCTGATGCGGTTTGCTGATGACCGGTAGAATGCCGGCTTCCACAGTTTTCAGGCGCCCTTTTCCGGGAGCCCCTCATCATGGCAGTGATCTCTTTAAGTAATGCGCAGCTCGCATTCGGGCATGTGGCGTTGCTGGACAATACCGAATTTTCTCTCGAAGCCGGTGAGCGTGTGGGCCTGATTGGCCGTAACGGTACTGGTAAATCCTCGCTGCTTAAAATCATCGCCGGATTGTCCCGACTCGATGACGGACTACTGACCTTTCAGCAAGGCGTGCGTATCGCCTATGTCGAGCAGGAACCGGTATTTGATCCCACGGGCTCCATCTTCGATGCAGTGGCCGAGGGTATGTCTGAAACTCGCGGGTTACTGGAAGAATACGATCAGCTCGTTGCTGGTATGGGCGAGGGTGATGATCAGGCGCTGATGGATCGCATGCAGCAGGTGCAAGCACGATTGGATGTGGTGGACGGATGGAATCTGTCCAATCGCGTGCAAACGACGCTGCAAAAGTTGAATCTCGATGGAGAGCGCCAGATTCAGACGCTTTCGGGCGGCATGAAAAAGCGGGTTGCGCTCGCGCGTGCATTGGTCTCTGCACCGGATGTGTTGATACTGGACGAGCCGACCAACCATCTGGATTTTTCTTCCATCGCCTGGCTGGAGACGCTGCTGCGTGATCTGCGTGGCAGCGTATTGTTTATTACGCACGACCGAAGTTTTCTCGACAACGTGGCCACGCGCATTGTTGAGCTTGACCGAGGACGCTTGCGCTCTTATCCGGGAAATTTCACCACCTACCTAGCGCGTAAAGCTGAGCAGTTAGCGATTGAATCGATAGAAAACGCAAAATTCGACAAGGTGCTGGCGCAGGAAGAAGTCTGGATACGCAAGGGTGTTGAGGCACGTCGTACGCGCAACGAAGGTCGGGTCCGAAGACTGGAGCAGTTACGCGAAGAGCGGTCTCGCCGGCGGGACCAGCAGGGTCAGGTGCGCATGGAGGTGGCCGCCAGCGAACGCTCCGGAAAAATCGTCGCTGAGCTTACGGATGTCAGCAAGGCGTATGAAAACAAAGTAATCGTGCGTCATCTGGATGCCACGATTCTACGGGGCGATAAAGTTGGCCTGATCGGTGTGAACGGCGCAGGTAAGACCACGTTGTTGAAACTCATCCTCGGTCAGGAGCAACCTGATGCTGGTACGGTGAAGCAAGGCAGTAAGCTGCAGATCGCCTATTTCGATCAGATGCGTGAGCAACTCGATGATCAGGCGAGCCTGACCGATACCATTGCGCCTGGTAGCGACTGGGTGGAAGTGAATGGGCAACGCAAGCACGTGATGACGTATTTGGGCGATTTTTTATTTGCACCTGAGCGTGCGCGATCTCCCGTCTCCAGCCTCTCGGGTGGTGAGCGCAATCGTTTGCTGCTGGCGCGCTTGTTTGCGAAGCCCGCCAATGTGCTGGTGCTCGATGAGCCGACTAATGATCTCGATATCGATACGTTGGAATTGCTGGAGCAATTACTTGAGGAATACACGGGCACAGTTTTTCTGGTTAGTCATGATCGTACGTTCCTCGACAATGTGGTGACTCAGGTCATTGTGGCTGAGGGTGATGGCGTATGGCGTGAGTACATCGGCGGCTATTCCGATTGGGAGCGTGTGCGACATCGCGGGACGACGGCCGTTGCTGCCGAAGTTACTAAGCCAGCAGTGAAATCGGTTGCTGTACCGCCTCCGACGAAAGACAAGCCTAAAAAACTCAGCTTCAAAGAGCAGCGTGAACTGGAACAACTGCCGGAACTGATCGCTGCGCTGGAGACCGAGCAAGCCGAAATTTCAGCGAAGCTTGCCGATGCTGAGCTGTACCGTAATCAGCCAGATCAGGCGCAACAACTCAATCAGCGCTATGCCGAAATTGATGAGTTGCTGATGTCGTCATTGGAGCGCTGGGAGGCGATGGAAGCGCGTGGCAAGAGCTGAGTGCCAATTTTATGGCTGCGTTTGTTGTGCGCAGGCTGTCAGTGCGATTAAGCCGTTCAGCCGCTGACTATTTTTCATTTTGCATTAGCCGAGCCTGATAACTAAAAGTGCGCGGTTACTTAGTTGATCTTGCGACTAGCAGCGCGTAATTCAGGTAACCGCATTCGTAACAATTCCGCATCGGTCGCTTGAGGGCACTGAGCAAGATAAGCCTCGATATCCTGCAACGCAGCGTTGGGGCAATCCAGATTGGCATATGCCAGACCGCGGTCGCGTCGTTCTTCGATTTCACCCGGTAGCAGGATCACTAGCTTTTGTTGAACGTTCAGGAATTCTTTCCAATGCGGCTGTTCGGCATACACGGCCTTTAGGTTGCGCAGCATGCGAGCCAGAATGCTGCGCTCGGTGGCATTGGCGAGATAGCTAGCCAGCGGCGGATCCTCGGGGTTGCGGCCATTGATGAAATAGGGCTCCAGTCGCTCCTCGATTTCTTCGCGTGAGAGACTTGCGCCGTTGAACGGGTCGAGGATGATGTCACCCGTCTTGATCGACAGCTTCATCAGGAAATGTCCGGGGAACGAAATGCCTTTCACGTCCAGTCCGATTTGTTGCGCAAGCTCCATGTAAATGACGGCCAACGAAATGGGTATGCCGCGTCGTGTCGACATAACTTTGTGCAAATAACTGTTATCTGGGTTGTAGTAGTCGTTGAAGTTACCTGAGAAGCCCAGCTCCTGATAGAAAAAATTATTCAGCAGTCGCAGCTTGGGTATCGGTGCAATGTCAGCGTGCAGGCGGCGTTTGAGCCGCATGGCAAATTTGTCGATATCCGTCAGGCAGGTACTGAGATCGAGCGGATGCTCATCATCTTGCGCAATGAACAGTGCGGCTTCGAACAAGGGGATGTGTGCATCGTCCTGCACCAGCGAGACGAAGTAATCATTGGATTTGATCATCGTCGGCGTGCTCAGCTCGATTCACGTTTGAAGTCGGCAAACCGGAAACCCATCAAGGCCAGTGCGCCGAAATAGCTGGCCGCACATACGAACATCACCAGCATCAGCGCGCCAACGCGCATCATGGGCGTGGCTTGCAGTGCAATCCAGTCAAAACGAGTCGCCATCCATAAACCGGTGCCTGCTAGCAGGAACAGCGCTCCTATCACGCGAATCGAAAACATTGTCCAGCCCGATCGGGGTACGTAAATTCCCTTGCGACGAAGCCCGATGTAGAGAAAGAGCGCATTGAGGGTCGCTCCCAATCCTATTGAGAGCGCAAGACCCGCGTGGGCAATCCAAGGCACGAAGACGATGTTCATCAGTTGTGTGACCACCAGAACCCCAATACCGATCTTGACCGGTGTACGTATATCCTGTTTCGCGTAAAAACCTGGCGCTAATATCTTGACCAGTATCAGACCCATCAGGCCAACGCCATAGGCCACCAGCGCTCTGGAGGTCATGGTGACCGAGGTGGCGTCAAACTTCCCGTAATGAAAAAGCGTTGTTGTGATGGGTTCGGATAAAACCATCAGAGCAATAGCCGCCGGCGTGGCAAGCAAAATGGTGAGCCTGAGACCCCAATCGAGTAACGAGGAATACTCGGCGTTATCCCCGCACGCATGCGCTTTGGATAAGCTGGGTAGCAGAATAGTGCCCAGCGCCACGCCGAGCAGCGCGGTGGGTAATTCCATCAGGCGATCTGCATAAGAGAGCCATGACACGCTGCCATTGGGCAGATGAGAAGCAATATTGGTGTTGATGATCAGGCTGATCTGCGCTGCCGACACCGCGAAGGTTGCCGGCAGCATTTGGCGTAGAACCCGACGCACGCCCGGATCTCTGAGCGCCGTCACCGGATTCATCCCGATGCGCGGCAGCATGCCAATTTTGCGCAACGCCGGTACCTGAAACCACAGTTGTAGTACGCCACCGACGACAACTGCAATAGCCAGCGCGTACACCGGTTGCGACAGCTGAGGCGCGAGAAAGATTGCGCCGGCGATGAAGGAAAGATTGAGAAGTACGGGTGTGAAGGCGGGTACGCGAAATTCCTGCCAAGTATTCAGAATACCGCCCGCCAGCGCGACCAGCGACATGAACAAGATGTAGGGAAACATAATCTGGGTCATCGTGATCGATAGCGACAGCGCCACCGGATCTGAGCCAAACCCGCTGGCCATCAGTAAAACCACCATGGGCGCCCCGATGATGCCCAATATCGTCGTGGCAAGGAGTGTCCAGAACATCACGGTCGCCACATGATCGGCCAGAGTGCGGGTGGCTCGATTGCCTTGCTGGTTCTTGTACTCCGCAATGATGGGCACAAAGGCCTGGGAAAATGCGCCCTCGGCGAACAGCCGACGCAGGAGGTTGGGGATGCGGAAGGCAACGAAAAAAGCGTCGGTATAGACTGAGGCGCCGAAAGTTCGTGCTACCAGGAACTCGCGGATCAGCCCTGTGATGCGTGAGAGCATCGTCATGCCAGAAACGGTGGCTAGCGTTTTATGCAAGTTCATGGCGATCGATTATATCCGCAGGTTTCGGGCAAATTTGATAAAAAATTGCCTTAATGAAAAGTAATGAGCCCCGATTTTGTTGGGTCGCACGTTAAAGGATGCTGTCATTGCTGTTTGTCCTGAGGACAAAAACCCGCTATAATCGCGGTCTTTCGAATTCTGCCCGGGGCCCGTTCCCGAGCCCCATTGTCAGGAAACAAGTCATGGCCAATACAGCCCAGGCACGTAAGCGTGCCCGTCAAGCAGTCAAACTGAACGAGCATAATTCCAGCCAGCGCTCCACGCTGCGCACAGCAATCAAGGCTGTCCGCAAGGCAATCGAAGCAGGCGACAAGGCAGCTGCCTCAGCCGTCTTCCAGGCATCGGTGTCCGTGATTGACCGTATCGCCGATAAAAAGATCGTTCACAAGAACAAGGCAGCACGCCACAAGAGCCGTCTGTCAGCCGCGATCAAGGCGCTGGCTTAAGTTTGTTTGTGCTGGGTCGCTGACAGGATTGCCCGGTCTGGCCCGATAGCAAGAAGCTCGAATCATCAAACAATGGTGTCGGTGTGATCCGACGCCGATTATCGAAAACCCGTCTGACGAAACTCAGGCGGGTTTTTTATTTGGGCAGCCCAGTGACTAGCACGCCGGATCGGATGTTCTTCTGCCTGAACCAACCCTGATTCATTTCCAGTGCAAAGCGAGCAGATTTTTTCGCGCAATGCGCAGTCAGAGTTTGCGGTTGCATGTCCTCGATATTAATGATGCGGCCCTTCTCATCGATAAAGGCGACCGACAACGGGAGCAAGGTGTTCTTCATCCACATGCAGATATGCCGTGTCTCCGGAAAGCGGAATACCATACCCTCATTGGGGGCCATTTTTTCGCGAAACATTAGGCCCTGGGCACGCTGCTCATCGCTGACGGCGACCTCTGCCTTGATCAAGTGGACGCCAATATTCAGCGTTGTGGTCGGGAAAACTTGCTGCGTATGACCGACCGAAAAAAATGCGGTGAGTAGCCAAGCGGCGGTAATGGAGAAAATGATTTTCATAATGAGGGGTAACCAGACGAAGCAATGAGATTGTAAACCTCGCCACCGCAGGTTTATTCGACTTTGTGCCATTCGGATTCACCCACGTCTCGCCACTCGCCCGGCATCAGCGGATGCGTGGCCAGAGAAAACGGCCCGATCCCACTGCGCACCAGTCTGAGCGTTGGCAAACCAACTGCGGCGGTCATTCGTCTGACTTGACGATTTTTTCCTTCGATGAGTGTGATCACCAGCCAGGAGGTGGGAATCTGCGCCCGCGTACGCACAGGTGGCTGGCGCTCCCAAAGCCAGTTTGGCGCTTCGATGCGCGCGGCGCGGCAGCCTAATGTGATGAAATCACCCAAATCTAATGGCGCTTGCAACTGGGTCAGTTGTGCGGCGCTGGCGATGCCCTCGACTTGCGCGAGATAGGTTTTCTGCTTCTTGCTTTCGGGGTGACTGATTTCGTGTTGCAGTTTTCCATTGTCCGTCAGTAGCATGAGCCCCTCGCTGTCGGCATCCAGTCTTCCTGCCGGGTATATGTCGGGCTGGTCTAGGTAGTCTGCCAGCGTTGAGCGTGATGCATGAGCAGAGAACTGGCTCATCACACCGTGGGGCTTGTTGAAAAGAATGAGTGACATTCGGCGTATCCGGAGCAGTTGCGGGGCCGCATTTCTGTGGCACGAAGCAAAATTCTAGTGCATAATACGAAATGCGGTCTTATGTCTTATATAAGACTCACATTGAGCTTGCTTGTGTGTGCAATAGGCCTTTGTTCCTGACAAGACCCGAACTACAATCTTCCCTATCCGCCCAATCCTCGGAGAAAACGATGTACCAACATATCAAAGTGCCCACCGATGGTCAGAAGATTTCGGTCAATCCTGATTACTCTCTGAATGTGCCAGACAACCCGATCATCCCCTATATCGAGGGTGATGGTACCGGAGTGGACATTAGCCCAGTGATGATCAAGGTTATTGATGCTGCGGTACAAAAAGCATACGGCGGCAAACGCAAGATCAGCTGGATGGAGATTTTCGCTGGCGAGAAGTCGACCATGGTCTACGGTCCTGACGTCTGGCTGCCTGAAGAAACGCTCAAGGTACTCAAAGATTACGTGGTCTCGATCAAGGGGCCGCTGACCACGCCCGTTGGCGGTGGCATTCGCTCGCTAAACGTGGCGCTGCGTCAGGAGTTAGATCTATACGTTTGCTTGCGTCCTGTACGTTATTTCAAAGGTGTGCCCTCGCCGTTGCGTGAGCCCGAGAAAACCGATATGGTTATCTTCCGCGAGAACTCAGAAGACATCTATGCGGGTATCGAATGGCAGGAGGGTAGCGAGGGTGTGAAGAAGGTGATTGATTTCCTGATCAAGGAAATGGGTGTGAAGAAGATTCGCTTCCCCCAGACCTCCGGCATCGGTATCAAGCCTGTCTCCCGCGAAGGCACCGAGCGCCTCGTGCGCAAGGCCATTCAGTACGCGATCGATAATGACAAGCCCTCAGTGACGATCGTTCACAAGGGCAACATCATGAAATACACCGAAGGTGGATTCCGTGACTGGAGCTACGAATTGGCGCAGAAAGAGTTCGGCGCACAACTGATCGATGGTGGTCCATGGTGCACCTTCAAGAATCCCAAGACTGGCAAGGACATCATCGTCAAGGATTCGATTGCTGATGCTTTCCTGCAGCAGATTCTGCTGCGCCCGAACGAATACAGCGTAATCGCTACCCTGAATCTGAACGGTGACTATATTTCTGATGCGCTGGCCGCTCAGGTGGGTGGTATCGGTATTGCGCCGGGCGCCAACTTGTCCGATTCGGTGGCCATGTTTGAAGCGACTCACGGCACTGCACCCAAGTACGCTGGCAAGGATTACGTGAATCCCGGTTCGCTGATTCTCTCTGCTGAGATGATGCTGCGTCACATGGGCTGGTTCGAGGCGGCCGATCTGGTGATCAGCTCGATGGAAAAGTCTATTTCATCTAAGAAAGTCACCTATGATTTTGCACGTCTGATGGACGGCGCAACCCAGATGTCGTGCTCGGGCTTTGGTGATGTGATGATTGAGCACATGTAAGACGATGCGTTTTATTAAAAAAGCCGGAGCAATCCGGCTTTTTTAATGCCCACACTCATTATTAAATAATTAATATTTTTGTGTGGGCTCGTGTGTATGAGCCCATATGTGACGGGGATGTCCATGAAAGTGGCGGGCAATAAAAAACCCCCGGTTTTGTCGGGGGTTTTGAGGAGCCTAATGGTAATCAGGCATTTTGGATGTTGGAAGCTTGCTTGCCTTTGGGGCCTTGCGTTACTTCAAACTGAACCTTTTGCCCTTCTTTGAGGGTTTTGAAGCCATTCATCTGAATCGCAGAGAAGTGTGCGAACAGATCTTCGCCACCATCATCCGGAGTGATAAAACCGAAGCCCTTGGCGTCGTTAAACCACTTCACTGTACCTGTTGCCATAAAAGCGTTTTCCCAAATTTAACCAATCACACGAGCCCTAGAAGCAAGAAGCTCGCGTATAGCTGCCCCCTCTCATATTGCCCCTCCCTAATCAAATGGTGCAAAGAAGCACATATTGATGTTTTGCATTGTTTGCGCAAAAAATGGAAAAGTCAAGGGAATTGCCAAAAGGACTAGATTTGGGCCGAGAGTGGCCAAAATCATCAGTCTGCGGCAAAAGGAAAAAGCGACGATCTGCGCGGTATCAGGATTCGGCGTACTATCTTCGTGTGGGGCGGATATCGTTGGTAAAACCGGTTACGCACCTGTACAAGGGCATTAGAATAGAAGCATGGCAACTAACGACGAGAATGGAACACTCCTTATTCCCAAGGAGAAAAAGGCGGCGGTCAAACCGCCACCGATGTATCAGGTTTTGCTCCTCAATGACGATTACACCCCGATGGAATTCGTCGTGGCTATCATTCAGGAGTATTTCAACAAGGATCGGGAGACTGCTACCCAGATCATGTTGAAAGTGCATCGCGATGGTAAAGGCATGTGCGGGGTGTATCCTAAAGATATAGCCAGTACAAAAGTGGAACTTGTATTAACCCACGCCCGGAAGGCGGGACACCCGCTCCAGTGCGTGATGGAGGAAGCATGATTGCTCAGGAACTCGAAGTTAGTTTGCATATGGCTTTTGTCGAGGCGAGACAAGCTCGGCATGAGTTCATTACCGTTGAGCATCTGCTGCTCGCGCTGTTGGATAATCCTTCCGCAGCCGAGGTGCTAAGAGCTTGCGCGGTCAATATTGATGACCTTCGCAAGACGCTGACCAACTTTATCAACGACAACACCCCAACGGTGCCTGGCACCAGCGAGGTCGATACGCAACCGACGCTGGGTTTCCAGCGGGTAATACAGCGCGCGATCATGCATGTTCAGTCAGCATCGAACGGCAAAAAAGAAGTAACCGGCGCCAACGTTCTGGTGGCGATTTTCGGTGAAAAAGATTCGCATGCGGTGTACTACCTGCATCAGCAAGGCGTCACACGTCTGGATGTCGTCAATTTCATTTCCCATGGCGTGCGTAAAGACCAGCAGTCTGAGCCGCAAAAAGCTTCCGAGGGTGTTGAAGAAGGTGCCGCTGAAACTCAGCAGAAAGAAAGCGCACTAGATCAGTTCACCCAAAACCTCAACAAACTGGCCGCCGAAGGCAAGATTGACCCTCTGATTGGTCGTGAGGCTGAAGTGGAGCGCGTGATCCAAACGCTTTGCCGTCGTCGAAAAAATAATCCGTTGCTGGTCGGCGAAGCCGGTGTTGGCAAGACTGCGATTGCTGAAGGCTTGGCTTGGCGCGTCACGCAAGGCGACGTGCCTGAGATTTTGCAGAATGCCGTAGTGTATTCACTCGATATGGGTGCGTTGCTGGCAGGTACCAAGTATCGCGGCGACTTTGAGCAGCGTCTTAAAGCAGTACTCAAACAAATGAAGAACAATCCCAACGGGATTTTGTTCATCGACGAAATTCACACCATCATCGGTGCGGGCTCCGCATCGGGCGGTACGCTGGATGCATCGAACTTGCTCAAGCCTGCCTTGTCCAGCGGTCAGTTGAAATGCATAGGTGCGACTACTTTCAATGAGTATCGTGGTGTGTTCGAGAAAGACCATGCGTTATCGCGTCGTTTCCAGAAGATCGACGTCAATGAGCCGACCGTCGAGCAGACGGTGCAGATTCTGCGCGGTCTCAAATCACGTTTCGAAGAACATCATGGCGTCAAATACTCGGCGCTGGCACTGACAACAGCAGCCGAGTTGGCCGCGCGCTTCATCAATGACCGCCACTTGCCCGACAAGGCGATTGATGTCATTGACGAGGCCGGCGCAGCGCAACGTATCCTGCCGAAGTCCAAGCAGAAAAAGACCATAGGCAAGCCCGAGATCGAAGACATCATTTCGAAAATCGCTCGTATTCCGCCGCAGTCGGTCAATCAGGATGATCGTACCAAGCTGCAGACCATCGACCGCGATCTGAAGAACGTGGTGTTCGGTCAGGATCCTGCGATCGAGGCATTGGCTGCAGCAATCAAGATGGCGCGTGCGGGGCTAGGTAAAACCGACAAGCCGATCGGCTCTTTTCTTTTCTCCGGCCCGACCGGTGTGGGCAAGACCGAAGTCGCCAAGCAGCTGGCCTTTATTCTGGGTATCGAGCTGATTCGTTTTGATATGTCCGAGTACATGGAGCGTCATGCGGTGAGTCGCCTGATCGGCGCGCCACCCGGCTATGTCGGTTTCGACCAGGGTGGTCTGCTGACTGAAGCGATCACGAAGAAGCCACATGCGGTACTGCTGCTCGATGAAATCGAAAAGGCCCATCCTGATGTGTTTAACATCCTTCTGCAAGTGATGGATCACGGCACGCTGACAGATAACAATGGTCGCAAGGCAGACTTCCGTAATGTGATCATCGTCATGACGACGAATGCCGGTGCTGAGAGCTTGCAGAAACGCTCCATGGGTTTCACCGAATCCAAGCAGGCAGGTGATGAAATGGCGGACATCAAGCGCATGTTCACGCCGGAGTTCCGCAATCGTCTGGATTCCATCATCAGCTTCCGTGCGCTGGACGAAGACATCATCCTTCGTGTGGTCGATAAATTCCTCATGCAACTGGAAGAGCAACTGCATGAGAAGAAGGTTGAAGCTGTGTTCAGCGAAAACTTGCGTAAATTCCTCGGCAAGAAGGGCTTCGATCCGCTGATGGGTGCGCGTCCTATGTCACGCCTGATTCAGGACATGATTCGCAAGGCACTGGCCGATGAACTACTGTTTGGCAAGCTGGTGTCTGGCGGGCGAGTCAATGTCGATCTCGACGAAGAAGAGCATATTCGTCTTGAATTCGTCGAAGGTGACACGCCGCCACCAGCTGCACCGCCACAGGAAGCCGCTGAAGTCGAGTAAGTCGCTAGCAGGAACAAAACAGACAGGGCCCCAGCGCAAGCGGGGCCCTGTTTGTTTTTTCGGTGTTAAATCATTCAATCCAGCTAATGCTGATCAGGGCAACAAAGGATTTTTCGACCTCTGTTTCTGGCGAATTTCGCTCAGGGTAGTCTGCATTGATTGCCGCCGTTCGGATGTCCAAGGATGCAACGCCGTATAGGTGTTGGTCAGCGAAGCCGGATAAGATTGTGCGAGCTTCGCAATCGTGCGTTCTGTCGCAGCCGGATCATAGCCGGCCCGTGCCAGCAGATACATCGCTAGTCGATCGGCTTCCTGATCGGCTTTCGCCGACATAGGCCGCAGACCTCCACGACTGGCAAGCGCTGCAGCCTCCGGCTGCGAGGGCAGTAGTGCATCGATCATGCTGGCGACGGTTGCCGTCATTTGCTGAGCAGCGGTATGCTGCAATACATTGTGTGCAATTTCGCGGGCAAGAATTACCGCAAGTTCTTCATCGGTGCTTAGAAAATCAAGCATGCCTAGCGTGATCATGATGCGCCGACCATCTGCATAAGCATTCACTTGCGGTGCGTGCCCGATTTCCATTGAAAAAGCACAGGCTGCGGTCAGGGTAATCGTCAATCTGACCGGCTGATCCTGACGCAAGACCACGATTGAGATATCGGTCGCGTTCTTGATCAACGGCGCCAGCAATCGTGCCGCTTCGCTCTCTGCCTGAGCGCCAAGCGGCAATGCTTGCTCTTGTATGGATTGAAGAATGTCGCCCGGTCGTATGCCGGCGCGCATCGCACCGCTGCCGTCGAGTACCTGCATCACACGCAGTCGGTCATCCAGTTTGAGCGCCGACTCGGCGGCAGGGGCGAGCTCGGCAGGATAGGAATACAGATTTTTTGCAGTGAAGCCGAGCAGTGGACGCGCGAATGAACGACAAAGCGGCGCATTCTTTACCATCAAGGGTGCGGCCACACGGTATATACGCTCCTGCCTCGCTATAAGCATTGACAATGCGGATACGTCTTGAGAGGGCTCAAATTTTTTCTCCGGCACAGTCGTCGGAGTTTTCACATTCGTCGAACTGTTCACAGGCGCTGTGGTTTTCACAGGCGCTGTGGTGCAGGACGCCAACAGTACCAAGGCCGCCAAGAGGAGAGGCGAATTGCGTCGGCTGATCGCGCTCATGGTCGCGTGAACGATCATTTTGACGCCTGCTTATTTTTTACCCGTGCTACCAAACCCGCCTTCACCACGTTCGGTACTCTCGAAGTTATCAACGATATCGAATGCTACCTGCATCACCGGTACGATGATCAGCTGAGCGAGACGCTCCATAGGATTTAGCACAAAGCTTGTGCTGCCACGATTCCAAGTAGAGACCATGAGCTCGCCCTGATAGTCCGAATCGATCAATCCGACCAGATTGCCCAGTACGATGCCGTGTTTATGTCCCAGTCCACTTCTCGGAAGAATCATTGCCGCATAGGCGGGATCAGCGATATGAATCGCCAGACCAGTTGGTACCAGATGCGTACTGCCTGGTTCGATGGTGACAGGTTCTTTGAGGCAGGCACGCAGATCGAGTCCTGCACTACCTGTTGTGGCGTAAGCAGGCATTTGGTCGCGCATGCGCGAGTCAAGGATTTTGACAGCAATTTTTTTCATGGTATCTGAAGAAGAAAAAAGAAAAAAAGCAATAGAAAACGATCAATAGAAAAAATACAAACGATCAGGAAAAGCTTGAAAAAAATTGATCAAAGGCGACGGGCAATCTCAGCGATCAGCGTCACGGCAAGACTGTCCTTACTCGCGCGCGGGAGTGATTGATGACCTTGCGCATCAAAAATCACAATTTCATTTTCATCTTTTCCGAAAGTCTGGTGGCCGATATTCCCGACGAGTAGTGGAATATTTTTCCGCTCCCGCTTGGCTGCGCCATGTGC
>JAIXYM010000101.1 GCA_027490255.1 Oxalobacteraceae bacterium
GAGTTGCAGGCAGCATTGGCGGGTGGTGTGACCAGTTTGCTTTGTCCTCCCGATACCGATCCGGTACTCGATGAGCCCGGACTGGTCGAGATGCTGGTTCATCGCGCGCGTGGACTCAATCAGTCCCATGTCTATCCGCTGGGTGCGCTGACCATGGGTCTTAAAGGTAAAGAACTCACCGAAATGGCCGAACTCACCGAAGCCGGCTGTGTCGGGTTTTCACAAGCAGAAGAGAGTATCAGCGACACCACCGTGCTGATGCGTGCGCTGCAGTACGCGCAGACCTTTGGTTATACCGTCTGGTTGCGTCCGCAAGATCCGCATCTGGGCAAGGGCGGTACCGCACACAGCGGGCCACTGGCCTCGCGACTGGGGTTGTCCGGTGTACCCGTGATTAGCGAAACGATTGCGCTGCACACCATCTTCGAACTGATACGCAGCACCGGCACGCGCGTGCATTTGTGTCGGCTATCATCGGCGGCGGGTATCGCGCTGGTGAGTGCGGCGAAATCGGAAGGCTTGCCCGTCACTTGCGATGTGGGCGCGCATCATATTCATCTGACCGATAACGATATTGGCTTCTTTGATTCGAATGCACGTCTGTCGCCACCGTTGCGCAGCCAGCGTGATCGTGATGCGATACGACAGGCGCTGATCGACGGAACGATCGATGCGATCTGTTCCGATCACACGCCGGTTGACGATGATGAAAAACTTCTCCCCTTTGGTGAAGCATCGCCCGGTGCCACCGGTCTGGAGTTGCTGCTGTCGCTATCGCTTAAGTGGGCTGTGGAGACGCTGCCATCCAAAGATCAGCTCACGGCGGCTGTCGCCAGAATCAGTGTGGATCCGGCACGCGTAGCGGGCCTGGATGCCGGCACACTCTCGGTCGGCAGCACTGCGGATGTCTGCATATTCGATCCCGAGACGCGCTGGACAGTCAATGCGAATACCCTCACCAGTCAGGGCAAGCACACGCCCTTCATTGGTTATGAATTGCAGGGTCGGGTCAGTCACACCATTGTTTCCGGTCGTCTGGCCTTTAGTCGCACAGCCTGAGCATGCCGGTATTGCCATTGGCCAGACTGGCCTTGCATTTGGCCGTGGGTCTATGCAAGGCAGCGCTGCTATTTCCCTTGCTGGATGCGTCCGGACGCGATCGCCGAATACAGCGCTGGTCGCATCAGCTGGTTCGCATCTGTGGTCTCAGTTTGCAGGTGGATGAATCGCTGCAGCAGCAACCAGCGCATCCCGCGCTCATCATCTGCAACCATGTTTCGTGGCTGGATATTTTCGTTATCAACACGATTCACCCCTGCCGCTTTGTCGCCAAATCCGATATTCGTGACTGGCCATTGATTGGTTGGCTCTGCGATAAATCCGGCACTATCTTCATTGCGCGTGGCAGACAGCGTGATGTGCGACGTATTTACGCTGGACTCGTGGAAAGCATTCACGCTGGCGAGCGGGTATCGTTTTTCCCCGAGGGCACCACGGCATCACAGGGTACGGTCCTGCCTTTTCACGCCAATCTTTTCGAAGCCGCGATTGAGGCACAGGTACCTGTGCAGCCTTATGCAATACGTTATGTGGATGCGCAGGGCGAATTGCATACCGCCGCCGACTTTGTTGGCGAGATGAGTTTTCTGGAAAGCGTGATCATCATCATGCAAAGCCGCGGTATCAAGGCCGAACTGATTCGTTTGCCTGCGATCGAGACGCAGGGAGCGCATCGCCGAGAAATTGCGAAGGTCGCGCGTGAGCAGATTGCCAGCGCGCTGCAATGTCCTTTGTGATGTGTGGAAGCGACCAACTACAAGTCAACGTCGCTGGCCCCCTTGCAGCGGTCATCCCATGCAAACGATGACGTTTCTACGAAGCCCGGCCGTAACACTGTCATCCCGGCGCACGCCGGGATCCAGCGACGTTCGAATTTTCAACCAGGATCCTGATGTTGTGGACAGTCCACCTGTACCAGCCGCCTATCCTCCAGACACACCGCAGTGAGCTTGCCGCCCCAGACGCAGCCACTGTCGATGCCCAGCAGGTGTGGGCGTTGTATCAGCCCCAATGTTGACCAGTGGCCAAATACAACGGTGATCTCTGCCGTTCTGCGATTCGGCACATCAAACCAAGGCAGGTAGCCCGCGGGTGGATTGCCCGGTCCTTCCTTAGTATTAAATTCCATATCACCATCGGCTGTGCAAAAACGCAGACGTGTCAGGCCATTGACGATGCAGCGCATACGCTCCTCGCCTTGCAGTGCATCGTTCCAGCGTAAGGGTGTATTGCCATACATCGTGCGCAAAAAGTCTTGCCAGTGCGGACCGCGTAATTGCGTGGTGACTTCATCCGACAGCGCCATCACCTGTACTGCTGTCCATTGCGGCAGCACGCCCGCGTGCACGATCAGATGATTTTGCTCAAACAGCGCCAGGGGTTGTTGCCGCAGCCAGGTCAGCAATTCATTGCAATCCGGTGCACTCAGAATTTCCTGCATCGTGTCCATTCGTCCGCGTGCTCGTGCACCGCAGGCGATTGCCAGCAAATGCAGATCATGATTACCAAGTACAGTGCGGGCGCGCTCGCCTAATCCGCGTACCAATCGCAATGTGCGTAGCGATTCCGGACCGCGATTGACCAAGTCACCGACAAAGATCAGTTGGGCGTTGGGTGACTGCTCGTCAATTCGATTGAGCAGCAGCTCGAGGTCGGCGGCACAGCCTTGCAGGTCGCCGATGGCGTAGGTTTGCATAGGGTTCAGGTCAGTGATCAGTGATAGTTAGTGCGTTATTGAGGATTTGTGTCGATGGTTCTTCGACGCTTCCTGGATCCCCCCTTGCAGGGCGCACCTTGGCTTGCAAGCCAGTGCCGTTCCGCGGGCATGCAGCATGCTGCATGAACCCCCCGCTACACCGTTCGCCGGGATGACATATTGGGGGCTGAGATGACAGAATTGGACGACGGGATAAGGTTTTAGAACTGTTAACCTAAAAATCGTCATCCCGGCGAAAGCCGGGATCCAGTGTCTTCCGTTGTGCACAGCCCCCCCAAAGTTTTCACCAGCAGTTATGCACATACAAGCAGGGGATTGTAAACGCACCCCAGACCCGGCCAGCCGCACGGCGCTTTTCCCGCGAAATCCAAGGTCAGTAGCGTAAAATATGCCTGAAATTTAATCCTGCATTTTGATCGCATTTCAGAGGTATTTTCATGATTCTGGTGACTGGCGGCGCTGGCTTCATCGGCTCGAATTTCGTGCTGGACTGGCTGTCGGCCAGCGATGAGCCCGTGGTCAACCTGGACAAGCTGACTTACGCCGGTAATCCAGCCAATTTTGCGTCCCTGTCCGGCGATGCCCGTCATATCTTTGTGCAGGGTGATATCTGCGATCGTGCGCTGATTGCCTCGCTGTTGCAACAGCACCGGCCACGCGCCATCGTGCATTTCGCGGCCGAGAGCCACGTTGATCGTTCGATTCATGGCCCTGGTGATTTCATCCGAACCAATGTCGATGGTACCTTCAGCCTGCTCGAAGCGACGCGCGCCTATCTGGCCGGATTAACCGATACGGACAAAGCCGCATTTCGTTTTCTGCATGTATCCACGGATGAAGTGTTCGGCAGTTTGGGTCCGGACGATGCACCGTTTTCCGAGACCACGCCGTATGCGCCGAACAGCCCTTACTCGGCATCCAAAGCCGCATCGGATCATCTCGTGCGCGCCTGGCATCACACCTATGGTCTGCCGGTCGTTACCGGTAACTGTTCGAATAACTACGGTCCGCTGCAATTTCCCGAGAAGCTGATTCCACTCATCATTGCCAATGCGCTCGCGGGCAAGCCGCTACCGATCTATGGCGATGGTCAACAGGTTCGCGATTGGCTGTACGTCGGCGACCATTGCAGCGCCTTGCGGCGTGTGCTCGAGGCTGGCCGTCTCGGTGAAACTTACAACATCGGCGGCTGGAACGAGAAAGCGAATATTGATGTTGTTCATACCTTATGCGCGCTGCTGGACGAACTCGCACCGCGCGAACGCTCGTATAGCGAACTGATTACCTTCGTCACCGATCGCCCCGGCCATGACCGTCGCTATGCGATCGATGCGCGCAAGGCAGAGCGCGAACTCGGCTGGCGGCCGGCAGAAACGTTCGAGACGGGCATGCGTAAAACCGTTCAGTGGTATCTCGATCATCAGGACTGGGTCAGGCAAATACAGTCAGGAGACTATATGCAATGGATAGACCGTAATTACAGCCAGCGTACCGGAGCAGCAGAATGAGTGATCGACGCGGCATCATTCTCGCCGGTGGTTCCGGCACGCGGCTCTATCCGGTGACGATGGCAGTGTCAAAGCAGTTGTTGCCCGTGTATGACAAGCCCATGATTTACTACCCGCTGAGCACGCTCATGCTGGCGGGTATACAAGACATACTGCTGATCTCCACACCGCAGGACACGCCGCGTTTTGAGCAATTGCTGGGTGATGGCCATCAGTGGGGCATTAATATTCACTATGCCGTGCAGCCATCACCGGACGGATTGGCACAGGCCTTCATCATTGGCCGGGAGTTTGTGGGTAACTCACCCTCGGCGCTGATTCTTGGCGATAACCTTTATTACGGTCATGATCTTGATGCGCGTCTGAACGCAGCGAATACACGTCAAGAGGGCGCGACCGTGTTTGCCTATCACGTGCTTGATCCAGAGCGTTATGGTGTGGTGGGTTTTGATGAGCATCGGCGTGCGATCAGCATTGAAGAAAAGCCAGTCAAACCCAAGTCCAACTATGCGGTCACAGGCTTGTATTTTTATGACAAACAGGTCTGCGAGATCGCTGCTGGTATTCAGCCTTCAGCGCGCGGCGAGCTGGAAATCACCGACGTCAATCGTATTTATCTGGAACAAAGTCAGTTGCAAGTCGAAGTCATGGGTCGCGGTATGGCCTGGCTCGACACTGGGACGCATGAGTCGCTGATGGAAGCTGGGCAGTTCATCGCTACGCTGGAAAA
>JAIXYM010000053.1 GCA_027490255.1 Oxalobacteraceae bacterium
AATCAGGCGACGCTGAATTTTGTTGGCGCTGATATTGAATCGGTGGTGCGCGCTATCGGCCATTACACGGGCAATACCTTCATCATTGATCCGCGCGTTAAAGGCACCATCAATCTCGTTTCTGAAAAGCCGGTAAACAAGAAACAGGCCTTTGACATGTTGAGCTCCGTGCTGCGTCTGCAGGGTTATGCAGTGGTACGCACACCCGATTATGTGAAAGTGCTGCCCGAGGCGGATGCGAAGCTTCAGGCTGTACCTGTGCAGACGGGCAAGTTGCGGGGTGATCAGATTGCAACGCAAATCTTCCGTTTGAATCATGAATCTGCCACCGGGCTGGTGACGATACTGCGTCCGTTGATATCCGCCAATAACACCATTAGCGCCGACCCCACCAACAATACGCTGATCATTACCGACTATGCCGATAATCTGAAACGTCTGTCGCGCATCATTGCGTCACTGGACACACCCGCTATCGGCGAGCTGGAAGTTATTCGGCTTGAACATGCGCTTGCGATTGATATGGCCACTACGGTCAATCGCCTGCTGGATTCCGGTACTGCACCCGGTACGGTTGATCCGGGAAGGGTGATGCTGCTCGCGGAGACGCGCACTAATTCCATCATCATCCGCGCAACGACGACCGCGCGTGGGCATCTGGCACGTACCCTGATTGCCAAACTCGACCAGCCGACTGCTTCGCCCGGCAATGTGCATGTAGTTTATCTGCGCAATGCTGAAGCGACGCGTCTGGCACAAGTGCTGCGCGCCGTAGTCGCAGGTGAATCTGGTACAAGCGCACCGGGCATGATGCCGCTGACCCAGATGCAGACTTCTGTGCCAGCACAAGCAACGACCGCGCAACAGGCAGCGGGTTTGCAGCCACCGCCCTCATCTTCTGGAACGCAACAGAGCTTGTTGCCCACGGGTGGTTCAGGAGGATTTATTCAGGCGGATCCCACGACCAACACGCTGATCATCACTGCTAACGAGCGCGTGTACCGCAATCTGCGCAACATCATTGATCAGCTCGATGCACGTCGCGCGCAAGTGTATGTCGAGTCGCTGATTGTCGAAGTCAGCGCCGACAGAGCCGCAGAACTGGGTGTGCAATGGGCTGCGCTCTCTGGCGACAGTAGCAGTCCCTATCGTGTTGGTGTCCTCACCGGGTTTTCTAGCGAAGGCAATAATCTGGTGACCCAGGCAGCTTCGGTACTTGGATCCAACAAGACCGCACTGCCACCGGGGAACGGTCTGACCATGGGTTTGTTCAGACAACATAATGGAACCTTGGGGCTCGGATTGCTCGCGCGTGCGCTGGAGCGTGATGTCAAAGCCAACATTCTGTCCATGCCCAATCTGATCACACTCGACAACGAAGAGGCTCGCATCATCGTCGGCCAGAACGTGCCCTTCATCACCGGTCAGTTCACAACACCGGCCTCGGGTGGTACTGCTGGCGTCAATCCCTTTCAGACCATTGAGCGGCGTGACATTGGTTTATCGCTGCGCGTGCGTCCGCAGATTTCGGAGGGTGGTACGGTAAAGATGGCGATTTATCAGGAAACTTCGAATATTCAACAATCGACGACTTCGGGGCTCATTACTAGCAAGCGCTCGATTGATACCAATGTGCTGGTCGATGACGGACAGATTATTGTGCTGGGTGGGTTGATTGAAGATACCGTTAACGACAGTGTCGAAAAAGTCCCCGGACTTGGCAGCATACCCATCCTTGGTTATCTGTTTCGTTATCAGTCGCGCCGTCGCGGCAAAACCAATCTCATGGTGTTTCTTCGCCCCACAGTTATTCGAACCGATGCTCATGCCGTGGCCGTGGCTAGTGATCGTTATGACTACATTCGCGGTACACAATCCGAAATAAAACCTGAGCCGAATGCCTTGTTACCACCCATAGATACGCCTTCGCTGCCGGCGCTTAAGGATGGCAAGCCGGTGGGAGGCTCGTTTTTACGTCGGCATGATGACCCGACATCACCGCCGCCTGCTAATCCGTCATCAAGGGCACCTTCCGAGACTTTTCCTGTCGAACCGCCAGTGATTGATTTGCGTTAAAAGAAAAGGCGAGAGAAAAACATGACTGTCATGCATGACCCACGTTTATTGCCCTTTAGTTTTGCGCGTGATTTTGGCTTGCTTGCCCAGGCGGCGGATGGTGCAGTGGATATCTGGCTATCGGATGCAACCGCGCCTGCTGCGGTGGCTGAAGTAGGCCGACGCTTTGGTCGTGTACGTTTGAATGCCTTGTCGCGTGAGCAGCTGGACACGGCGATCGCACATGCCTATGCAGGATCGGGTGGCGACGCTGCACAGGTAGTTGATGAATTCGAATCGGATCTGGATCTTGCGCGATTAATGCAGGAAATGCCGGCGATTGAAGATTTGCTGGAATCTGCGGACGATGCGCCCGTGATTCGGATGATCAATGCACTGCTCACCCAAGCGCTGCGTGAAGGTGCGTCTGACATTCATATCGAGCCCTTCGAACAAATCTCTATTGTTCGGTTTCGTATTGATGGGCGACTGCGCGACGTCGTACGACCCCAAAAAGCAATTCACGCTGCGCTCATCTCGCGCGTAAAAATCATGTCGCAACTCGACATTGCAGAAAAGCGCTTGCCACAGGACGGCCGCATTACCCTGCGCGTCGGCGGCAAGCCGGTAGATGTGCGCGTCTCCACCTTACCTACTGGGCATGGAGAACGCGCGGTCTTGCGATTGCTGGATAAGGAAGGCGGCCGTCTGGATCTGCAACAGTTGGGTATGAGCCCGAACACGCAGACACAGTTCAATCATCTGATCAGCCAACCGCATGGCATCGTGCTCGTGACCGGGCCGACCGGTTCAGGTAAGACCACGACGCTGTACGCGGCACTTACGCGTCTCAATGCAGTGACCACCAATATATTGACGGTGGAAGATCCTATCGAATATGAATTGGAGGGCGTCGGCCAAACTCAGGTCAATGCACGCATCGACATGAGTTTTGCGAAAGCCTTGCGCGCAATCCTTCGGCAGGATCCGGATGTCATCATGATCGGCGAGATACGTGATTTGGAAACTGCGCAGATTGCAGTGCAGGCCTCGCTCACCGGGCATTTGGTACTCGCGACACTGCACACCAATGATGCGGCTGCCGCAGTCACGCGATTGCTCGACATGGGCATAGAACCGTTTCTTTTGTCGTCTTCGTTGCTGGGCGTTGCCGCGCAACGACTGGTACGTAAACTGTGTACGCATTGTCGCCAGTTCGACGGCCAGCACTGGCATGACGTGGGTTGCGATAAATGCGGCAATACTGGTTATCACGGCCGCGTAGGTATTTATGAATTATTGCTGACGACTGATACCATTCGAGAGCAGATTCACAACCGCGCATCGGAGGCAGATATTCGTGCCAGTGCGCAGCGCAATGGTATGCAGAGCATGCGCGAAGATGGCGAGCGCTGGCTGCAGGATGGCACCACGACCGAAGCTGAGTTGTTGCGTGTGACAAAAGAATGAGTGCGGACTAACGATGCCGGCTTATCGTTATGAGGCGATCGATCTTGCGGGTACGATCAGCAAGGGCGTGATCAACGCTGATAATCCGCGCTCTGCTCGCAGCGATTTGCGCACCCGCGGTCTGGTACCCATGGGTATGGACGTCATCGTCGGCCAGCCCGCGGTATCGGCGCACGGCTATCAGCGCTATTTCGGTGATCGTTTGTCGACGGTAGAACTGGCATTATTTACGCGTCAGTTAGCTTCATTATTAGAAGCACGATTGCCGCTGGAGCAGGCATTTACTGCCTTGCTCGAACAGGCAGAGCGACCTTATATGCGTGATCTGATTGCCGCGATACGTGCTGAAGTCATGGGTGGCGCATCGTTGTCGGATGCGATGGCGCAGCATCCGCGAGATTTTGCTGACATATATCGCGCACTGGTCGCGTCGGGAGAGCATATCGGGCAATTATCCAGTGTGTTGTCACGACTGGCTGATTTTGTCGAACGACGCAATGCGCTGGTTCAGAAAGTGCGTCTCGCATTTACTTATCCGGCCATCGTGACCGCTGTTGCGTTTGCAATCGTAATTTTTTTACTGACCTATGTCGTGCCGCAGATTGTCTCTGTCTTTGCCAACACGCGGCAGCAGTTACCGTTTCTTACCGTCGCCATGCTCGCCTTGTCGAATTTTGTACGCCATTGGGGCTGGCTGCTTGCATTGATTCTCGTGGGTGCGGGCATGGGTGCGCGCTGGGCATTGCGCGATCCTGTATTGAAGTTGCGCTGGCATACCTGGAAGCTGAGCGCGCCGATTTATGGGCGCTTTGAGCGCAGCTTCAATACCTCGCGCTTTGCCAGCACACTGGCGATCACAATCAGCTCGGGCGTACCGATACTGCGTGCGCTTCAAACGAGTCGCGATACCTTGTCTAATGTTGCCCTGCGCGCGCAGGTGGAGGCGGCAACCGCTAGTGTGCGCGAGGGCGTGGGTCTGGCGCGCGCATTGTCTGTACATCCACATTTTCCGCCGATGCTCATCCACATGATTCGCGCGGGTGAAGTGACGGGCGAGCTGCCCGCGATGCTCAATCGGGCAGCGCAAATGCAAGAGCAGGATCTCGAGCGCCGTGCACTCACGATTGCGGGACTGCTGGAGCCAGCCCTGATTCTGGCCATGGGTGTGGTCGTGTTACTGATCGTGTTGGCAGTGCTGATGCCTATCATCGAAATCAATCAGTTGGTACGTTGAGTGATGAAATCATTCGCGTGCTTTATGGATGAAATAACGGTGAGCTGCTTGGTATGAAACGATTGCCCCTTATTTTTTCTTTTTTACTGTTTCTAGCTTTGTCCGCAACGCTGGCGTATTGGAGTGTGCAGTGGACCGCCCCTGTGCCCCGCGCAGTCTCAGCGCCACCCAAAAATGAACGCACGACGCCGCCGATAAGCGCAGCCGCCAGTTTGTTTGGTGGACGTTCACCCGGCAGCACCATGGCGAATGTTCAATTACGGGGTGTGGTGCAGTCTGGCAGAGTGTCCGATAGCGTTGCCATCATTGCCGTGGAGGGCAAGCCGCCGCGTGCGCTCACGGTAAATAGCGAGATTATGCCGGGCGTGATCGTGAAAGAGATTCTGAATAAAACCGTGGTGGTATCCGAAAAGGGTGTGGAGCGCGAAATAAGCCTGCCTGCCTTTGCCGCGCAAGAGAGTAATACGAACGCAGCACAAGCCAGCATGCCGCCTGGCCCGAATCCACCACCTGTAAATCCATCTGCTGCGCTCAATACCGGAACCAGTACGGGTGCGTCGGGCAGCAGTAGCGCGCAGGGCAGTGGCATGACATCCCCATCGCCTGCGCGACCAGCAACTCAATCGCAGAGCGGCGTAGCAGCTACTGGGTCAGAGCCTGCAAGGCCGCGATTAAGTCAATGAGGCCTCAACGTATGAAGGCTATGTAACGTCAACCTTCATCCTTGCGCATTAGCAGCCGAACTAGTTCGCGCTTTCGTTGCTGGCGATGCGCGGTATTACTTTTGCGATGAGATCCGGCGAGACGCTGGCGCGCGGCGACAGCGACGGGATTTCGAGGCTTGGGTACTTTGAGCTTCGTGGCCACGATCGTAGTAATCAAAGCACGTAGCGCGACAGATCTTCGTCGACCGCGAGCGCTGCAAGTTTGTCATCCACATAGCCCGCATCGACGCACACGGTCGTGCTGCCCTGTTGGCTTGCGCCGAATGACACATCTTCCAGCAGTTTTTCCATCACCGTGTACAAACGGCGCGCACCGATATTTTCTGTTTTTTCATTGACCGAATAGGCAATCTCGGCAAGCCGACGTATACCTTCGTCGGTAAACTCGACTTGCACGTTTTCAGTGCTTAGCAGTGCTTGATATTGGCGTGTAAGACAAGCATCGGTAGAAGTCAGTATGCGTTCAAAATCGGCAATCGCCAGCGACTCCAGTTCGACTCGAATCGGGAATCGCCCTTGTAG